>CAILQK010000029.1 GCA_903836265.1 uncultured Bacteroidota bacterium
AGTGGAGTGGTCCCGGTATTACTCCGGTTAATCAGGCTCTGCCAAATCCTGTTGTACTTGTACCTGGCAACTACAGCCTGCTTATCACCGATTCGGCTAACGGCTGTACCTCTTCCGACGGAGTTGTGGTATTCCTGGATCAGAATCTGCCAGTAGCAAGTGCCGGTGCAGACCAGACAATCACCTGCAGTGTCCTTAATGTAACGCTGGATGCCTCCGCATCCACTACACCGGGCGGCTCACTCAACTACACATGGACTGGCCCGGGTATCACACCGGTGAATGTCAACGATATCAAGCCGGTTGTCAATGCTCCCGGTGTTTATACAGTAACAGCACTCAACAGCGTAACCGGATGTTCAGCCTCCGACCAGGTTGTGGTGAGTCTTGACAATGTAAATCCGACCATCGCTGCAACAGCCGACCTGATTACCTGCCAGGATCCAAATGCCACGCTGGCAGTGTCCAGCTCGGCTAACGGATCTGTTTACAAGTGGGAGGGTCCTGCGATCACACCGCAAAACTCCGATGACGCCAGTCTGCAGATCAGCGAACCCGGTATTTACAGCGTAACAGTCACAGCCCCCAACGGCTGTACTTCAACTACCCAGATTGAAGTACTGCAGGATGCCAATGTACCCGATGGTATCGCCGAAGGAGTAGTCCTCAACTGTTACAACGGCGGAACTGGTGAAATTTCAGGTACTGTACTGTCTCCTGCAGGCTCCACTTTCAACTGGACAGGTCCCGGTATCGGTACGCAAACTACCAATATTGTCTCCGTTAATCAGGCGGGTACCTACAGTTTCAACATGACCACTGCAACAGGCTGCAAAAAAACACTGACGGTTCAGGTGACTGCCAACTTCACCAAACCGAATGTGGTAGCCCTTGCAACCGATCAGCTCGACTGCAGCACTCCGGAGGTAACCATCAGTGCAGCCGGAACTTCAACCGGACCCAACTTCACCTATTTGTGGACGGCCCTGTCAGGCAATATTGTGTCTGGCCTGAATACGCTTTCTCCTGTGGTTGACAAAGCCGGCACCTACAAACTGCGTGTATTCAACTCTACCAACGGTTGCGCCGACAGTATTCTGGTGCCTGTTACTATTGATCCGGCTGTTCCAACCGGATTCAATCTGAAAGTCAGGGATATCGTCTGCTTTGGTGATACCGATGGCTCTATTACAATCAATAACGTAATCGGAGGTACTCCTCCGTTCAACTTCACCATCAGTTCGGCAAATAACCAGTACACCGGTCTCCGCGCAGGTAGTTATGTCCTTTCGCTCATAGATGCCAATGGCTGCGAACTCGATACGATAGTAACAATCGAGGAGCCCGGCCAGCTGCTTGTTGAACTGGGTGACAACGTGGAAATTGAACTGGGTGAAGAAGCAACAGTTTCCCTCCAGATTGCAAATACCACTCCGCTTGAATCGGTGGTCTGGAATTTTATTCCGGAAAATGCCACCAGAATTGACAGTGTGAAAACACCGCTGACGTATGTGTCAGGATTCACTTTCAATCCTCTGAACTCGTACAGGCATACCGCTACCGTAACGGATGTGAATGGTTGTATCGCCCGCGACGAAGTGCTCGTTGTGGTCAACAAGCCGCGCAATGTATATGTGCCCAACGTGTTCAATCCGTCCAGTATTGATGTTGACAACTCGGGTGTGCGCATCTATATGGGCCGTGATGTGGCCAGGGTTCAAAAATGGGTCATTTATGACCGCTGGGGCAGCCAGATTCACGAGGTGGACAATATTCTTCCGGGCGACTTCACGCATGGCTGGACCGGTAAAGTCCGCGGTGAAGACGGCCAGACCGGTGTATATGTCTGGTATGCTGTCGTTGAATTTATTGACGGTGAAGTAATTGAGTATAAAGGTGATGTGACACTGGTTCGTTAACAGCCTGTGCCTGCATGCCACTTTTTTTGCAGGGTCGTTCCGCCGGGAGCGACCCTGTTTTTGTATGCGGGCATGCTGGTGATTATCACGTCTGCTTTTGCCTTCGAAAGAAAATGCCGTACATCCTCTAACTTTGCAGCATGAAAAACAATCCGCTTGTATTGAGTGACGACTTCAGGCATATACTTGACGCCCTTGAAAAGTCGGATTCAAGTCTGTTCGTTACCGGCAAGGCCGGAACGGGAAAGAGTACGCTTTTACAACTGTTCAGGAGTACTTCCCGGAAAAAACTGGCGGTTCTGGCACCAACCGGTATTGCCGCACTGAATGTACAGGGACAAACAATTCACTCATTTTTCGGATTTCCTCCCAGAGTAATTACTCCATCAGAAGCATCCCGGCGTGTGAGCCGCAAGGATCTGCTCAGAATGTACAAGAATCTGGAAGTACTGGTTATTGACGAGATTTCCATGGTGCGGGCCGATATGCTTGACGGGATTGACAGCTTCCTGCGCGTAAACAGGGAGAACTTCAGGCCTTTTGGCGGTGTTCAGGTTGTTTTTATCGGTGATATGTTTCAACTGCCCCCGGTGGTTACCAAAGACCCGCTTGAATCAGCCTACTTCCGCGATTACTACGATTCTCCCTATTTTTTTTCAGCCAGAATATTCAACGACCCCGACTTTATTCAGGAAACACATGAACTGAGAAAGGTGTACAGACAGGAGTCCAGGCATTTTCTCCGGCTGCTGGAGGCTGTGAGGCTGAACAAGGCTGATCATGATGACCTGGCCGATCTGAACGAAAGATACGTACCTGATCACACTGATACTGGTGGATATATTACGCTGACTGCCAGAAATTCCACTGCCGACCGGATTAATATGCGCGAATTGCAACAAATCAGTGAACCGGAGTTTTCATACAGTGCTTCGGTCTCTGGTAACTTCGATCCGAATTTGTATCCCACCGAATTCGAGCTCCGCCTGCGGAAGGGTGCACAGGTGATGTTCGTCAGAAACGACGTCGAGGAGCGACAGTTTGTGAACGGAACAATAGGGAAAGTTACGCACCTCGACGGCGAAACCATTGTGGTTGAAACAGAAGAGCAGGGTACGAAACGGAAAATTGAAGTGGCAAAGTCCGAGTGGGAAATAATGCGTTACAAATCGGGCGCCACCGGAAGTCTCGAAACAGAGGTGGTAGGCTCATTTTCCCAGTTTCCCCTGAAACTCGCCTGGGCAATTACCATCCACAAAAGTCAGGGTAAAACCTTTGACAAGGTAATAATTGATCTTGCCGGTGGCGCTTTTGAGCATGGCCAGCTCTACGTGGCTCTCAGCCGCTGCCGAACGCTGGAGGGTATTGTACTCCGGAAACCAATCCGGCCCGCTGATGTCATCACCGATGAGCGGGTAGTTGATTTTTACGAGTCTGTGCTGAGAAGCTGATGCCGAACTCCCAATTCGAAGAATATTTGCAGAATACTTTCAATGAATTATCAACCTGATTATTTTCAATTTTTTACGTATTAAAATTATTTTTAAATCCGGACGTTCGATTTTTTTTGTGCCCGTTTTTCCGATATCTCATACCTTGCAGGCGTTTCACTGCAAATCAGCATTATTATGTATTGGGGACTGGATCTCGGAGGCACCAAAATTGAAGGCGCAATTCTAGAAAGCGCCGAACATCCCGTTGCACTGCACAGGATGCGTATTCCAACAGAAGCCGATCAGGGCTATGATCATATCATTGGTCAGGTTGCCAGGCTCGTTGACATGATGAAGGAAGCATCTGGCTCAACTCCGGTTTCTGTCGGTTTGGGACATCCCGGTGCGCTCGATCCCAATACAGGTGTTATCAAAAATGCCAATACAACCGCGCTGATTGGAAAACCATTCAACGTGGATCTGGAGAAAAGACTGGGTATTCCGGTGAAACTGGCCAATGATGCCAACTGTTTCGCGGTAGCCGAGGCGATGCTCGGTGCTGGCAAGGAGCTGACGCCCAGACCCGAGGTGGTTTTCGGAGTCATCATGGGTACCGGCGTGGGCGGTGGACTGGTGGTTCGCGGAAAGGTGCTGAATGGCAAACAGGGTATTGCCGGCGAATGGGGACACAATTTCCTCGATGAAAGCGGCGGCAAATGTTACTGCGGGAAAGTAGGCTGCGTGGAAACGGTCATCTCTGGTCCGGCAACCGAACGCTATTATACCGGCATAAGCGGACAGCACCTGCACCTGCAGGAGATCGCTCAAAAGGCAGCCTCCGGTGAGGACCGCCATGCTGTGGAAACCATAGACAGGCTGGTACATTTCTTCGGGAAGGCCATAGCCGTGGTGGTGAATATTGTTGACCCCGACCTCATCGTTATCGGTGGAGGCGTTGGCAATATTGACCGGCTTTATACCGACGGAGTGGAAGAACTGCGGAAACACGTGTTTAATACCCGGGTGGATACCCTGTTTATGAAGCCTCAACTGGGTGACAGCGCCGGTGTTTTCGGGGCAGCACTGCTATAATCGCCTGCCCGGAACAGACTCAATCAGGTTTCTGATGTAATCGGTGGGCGGATTGCCATACAGTTCATCCGGGAAGCCCGTTGCTTCGTTTCTGCCACTGTTCATAATCATCAACCGGTCACACATCTGCCTGATGACCCCCGGATCGTGGGAAACAAACAGTAGGGTGAGTCCAAATTGCTCCTGCAGATCCTTCAGCAGGTTAAGTATGGTTGCCTGAACGGATACATCAAGTGCCGAAACTATCTCGTCGCAAATCAGGAAGCGGGGTTCTGGTGCGAGCGCGCGAGCCAGGCATATCCGCTGTCGTTGCCCGCCGGAAAACTCGTGCGGATATCGCTGGTAGGATTCGGGTTGCAGACCGACAGTTTGCAGCAGCTCAAGAGTCTTTTCGCGCCTCGATGTTCGGTTTCCGTGCAGCCTGTGCACTTCCATGGGTTCCTCTATGGCAGCACCTATGGTCATCCGCGGATTGAGTGAAGAGTACGGATCCTGAAAAACCATCTGAATATCTTTCCTGAATGGCTTGAACTGTGCTTCCGTCAGATTGCTCACCCGATGACCATCGTAAGTGATTTTACCTGAAAAAGAACTGACAAGCCGGGCAATTGTTCTGCCAAGCGTGGTTTTGCCGCAGCCCGATTCACCCGCCAGCCCGAATGTCTCACCCTGGTAAACATCAAAAGATACCTGATCCACGGCGTTCGTGCAGCCTGTCGCCTTGCCGTACCAGTTTTTTCTGCCGGGGTATCTGACGCTGATTGCTTCCGCGGTCAGAAGCGGTTTTTGAGAGTACAATTGTTGTCTGCGCGCGAGAATTTCCTCCCGGCCGGTCACACTGGCCTCGAATGCCCGGTTTTCCGGAAAATTGCCGACTGTCGGGAGCCTTTTCACCTGCCGGTCTGTGCCGGGACGGCAGGCGACCAGTCCGCGCGAATAAGCGTGTTTCGGATTATTGAATATCTCCATCACACTACCTTCTTCCACTATATCACCCCCGTACATTACGGCCACCTCATCGCATATTTCCGAAATTACCCCGAGATCGTGGCTGATGAAGATCATGGAAAGGCCCGCCGATTCCTTCAGCTCGCAGAGCAATTCGAGGATGGAGCGCTGAACGGTTACATCGAGCGCCGTGGTTGGTTCGTCGGCAATAATCAGTTCGGGCTGGCACGACATGGCCATGGCAATCATCACCCGCTGTTTTTGTCCACCGCTGATCTGGTGCGGAAATGCGTTGAAAATACGCACGGGGTCGGGCAGCCTTACCTGTTCAAACAGATGCAGCACTTTGCTGCGCGCCTCTTTGAACCCGACTTTTTTGTGGTGCTGAACAGCTTCTGTTACCTGAATACCGCATTTGAAAACAGGATTCAGGGAAGTCATGGGCTCCTGAAATATCATTGAAATACTCCTTCCGCGCACATGCGTGAGGTCATTTTCAGACAAATCTGTCAGATTGACTGAAGGCCTGTCAGCATCGGGTTGAAACAGAATTTTTCCGTCTGTTATTGCACCTGCAGGGAGCAGTTGCATGATCGAGAGCGCCGTCAAAGATTTGCCGGAGCCCGATTCACCCACGATACCAAGGGCTTTTCCCCGGGGGAGCTTCAGAGAGATCTGATTTACCGCCCGCGTATTGCCAAACCTGACCGACAAGTCCTGAATATCGAGGATATGGTGCATGGCTACATTTTTAACATACATTCTCTGTCTTTCCAGTGAACACTCACCGGACCACCCTCGCGGAGCCACTGCACCAGTCCGCTGCCGAGCAGTTCGGCCCTCCAGCCTTCGAGCAGCGAATGATCAAAGGTGTCGGAGCCTGATTTGAGCCTGTTGAAGTCACCCCTCGGCAACAGCAGGGCTGCGCTTATTTCATGTTCGAGGCACTGCTTTTTCACGAAGTGGTAGAGCAGTTCCATGGTCCATTCACGCTCCGGATCTTCCTGTGGCGGCCGAACCAGTCCGTCGAGTATGGCCCGTTCTTCCGGTGCAGCCGGTTCCTTCCACAGTTGTTGCCAGGATTCCAGGTGTTTTCGCCATACATTTTCGTGCATGGTCCTGTTCGCTTTGAACGCATTGGCGCCTCCTTTTGTTGCCCTGACAATCGTACTGATGTATCTGCTCTGGAGTACCGATTCGCGGGGAATATTCAGTTCGGAGGCTATTTTGATACGCCAGCGATACAGGCGCATCAGAAAAACCTTCTCGCGGGCGTCGAGCTGGTGAACCAAATCGTTTGAAAACAGTTCTTTATCCGGGTCAACTGCGTAGAAGGAAGGAACTTCCCATTTTCTGTTCTCTTCGCGAGCCCACGATTCTCTGTGATGACGTTTCAGTTTTCGAGTCAGTTGTTCATGCAGTGCCGGCAGGTACTTGACGTCCTCAATGGCGTACTCTACCGCCTTGGGATCAAGTGGCCGGGCCTCCCAGTCTGCTACAGTGTGGCTTTTGGCCAGCGTCACTCTCAGTTCCTTTTCCACTATCTTGCCAAAACCACTTGGATAATTATAACCCACAAATCCTGCGGCAATCTGCGTGTCGAAAGTGTTTTGCGGTGTTACGCCGAAAAGTGTAAACAATAGCCGGTAATCATTGTCGCCAGCATGAGTAATTTTGAGAACACCCGGATCCGACACGATCGAGAGAAAAGAATCCAGATTCCTGATTTTTATGGTATCAACGAGATAAATATCGTTACCTGCAATAATCTGGAGGAGGCCCAGCACCGGAATGTAGTACTTTTCGCCAACGAACTCCGTGTCAAATCCAATCCAGGGATGACCGGCTGTTTCAGCCATCACCTTTTCAAAAATATCCTGTGTTTCCAGGAAATGTACTTGCTGATTCATGGCGCTAAGGTACTCAGTAATTTTATTGCATCGCTTTCTTTTGCCCGAATGAAGTCATTTTCCGTTCTGCCACAGGTTTTTGTTGCCTGTTTTTGGCCCGTTTTCGTATTATTGCTGTCTGTGCCCTCTTCAACTGCATATTCACAGAGAAGTGCTGTGCTTGACGCATATATTGCCGAGGGGCTGGCCAACAGTCTTTCTGTGCTGAAAAATGAACTGGATATCGAACGTTCGCGCACGCTGCTCGCGCAGGCGCGCGCAAGCGCAAGGCCTTCGGTTGAGTTCAATGCCTCCTATATTGTGGCAGCCGGCGGCCGTTCACTCGATTTTCCTGTCGGAGATCTCCTGAACCCTGTATATTCCACCCTGAATTTTCTCACGCAAACGTCGCTGTTTCCACAAATCGAAAACACCAAAGTGCGTTTTATCCCCAACAACTTTCAGGAAACCAGGTTCAATTTTGCATATCCCATATACAATACCGACCTGAAATACCTTAAAACGATCCGGGAGAGCGAGGTGGCCGGCCGGATTTCACTCCGCGATGCCCGCGAGGTGTCGCTGAAGGGTGAAATCAGTCAGGCCTACATTCAGTATCTGCAGACGCGGGAACTCCGGAAAATATGGTTGAAGTCTAAAGATGTTCTGCTGGAACTGAAAAGGTTCAACCAGTCGCTTGTCAGGAATAATGTGGCTACTTCCGATGTGGTGAGTACTGCAGAATACGAGCTTGCAAAAGTGGAAAACGAGTTGTTTCACGCTTCCACACTTGAAAATTCGGCACGGTCGTACTTCAATTATCTCATCGGCGCTGATCTACAGCGTCAGGTAACGGCAGATTCCAGCTTGCTGACAGCACCTGTTCAGGCCTATTCGCTGGACGAGCTGCTTCTGAATTCAACTGAACGCCGGGCAGAACTGAAGGCCCTGAAATCTTTCAATACGGCTGCCATGGCCGATGTCAAACGAAATGAAGCCAATCAGAAGCTCCCGGATGTGTATATAGGCGGATCTGCCGGTTTCCAGGGGTTTGGTTATGATTTTGCCAACGACCAGGCGTATGTCCTGACCCAGATTGGCCTTTCGTATCCAATATATAATGGTGGGCTTAACAGAAGCAAAAGCCAGGAAAGCAGGCTGAATGCCCGTATGGCCGATGCAGAGCTCAGGCAGGTTTCCGAACAGATAAAACTCGATATAATTGCTTCCTTCAATGCTTTCGATGCCGCCCGGTTTGCCCTGCAGTCGGCTCAGAAAAATGTGGAGGCGGCCGAGGCGATCTTCCGTATCGCCAACAACAAATACAGGGCCGGACAGGCTCTCCTGCTGGAGTTTCTCGATGCAAAAAACAGGGTGGATGCCGCTCGCCAGCAGGAAATAATTACACGCGCCGATCTGCTTGTCAGGGAGGCTGCTCTCAGAAAATCAGCCGGACTTCAATAGGAAAGCACTAATTTCATTGTCATGCGCAATTCGCTCCTTTTTCTCTTTATTGCTATCCTGACGGGTGCCTGCACGGGAAAAAAGCCCTCAGCTCCCGTGTCTTCCACCGATCAGGAGGAAGTTATTCCTGTTTCACTGCATCCTGTTGATGGCAGCGTCAGCGGACTGCCGCTCAGGCTGAGCGGTATCGTGACATCCCGCAGCGAACAGCGACTTTCGTTCAAAACAGGAGGTGTTATCAAACGTATCTATGCAGATGAAGGCGACCAGGTGCGCACAGGACAGTTGCTCGCCGAGCTCGACAAAACGGAAATTGATGCCCAGGTTCAGCAGGCCCGGGAGGGGCTCGCCAAGGCAGAACGCGATCTGGCCCGCGTACAGGGGCTTTACCGCGACAGCAGTGCAACACTGGAGCTGCTCCAGAATGCCACCACCGCCCGCGATGTAGCCGCCGAAACAGTCAGAATTGCAGCCTTCAATCAGAAGTTTTCCGAAATTCGAGCCGGTAAATCAGGCAGGATTATCAAAAAACTGTCCAATGAAGGTGAACTGACCGGGCCGGGTATGCCCGTGCTGGTGCTGTTCGAAACTGGTCCTGAAGACTGGGTTGTGCGTGTGGCGGTATCAGACCGCGACTGGGCCCGGCTTTTGGTGGGCACACCTGCCAGTATCCGGCTGGACGCCTGGCCAGGGGAGGTTTTCAATGGAAGAGTGACCGAACTGGCACCATCTGCTGACCCTTCCAGCGGGCTGTATCAGGTGGAGTTCAGTATTGCGTCAAAGGGAAAAAGGCTGGCACCCGGACTGTTTGCCTCGCTGGACGTGTTACCTGCCAGACGTATGCAGCAGACCGCCATACCTGTTGAGGCGATTATAGAGGGTGACGGGAGCGCCGCGTATGTTTACGTTCTCAACCCGGACAGTATTTCAGTGAGGAAGGTACCTGTAGTAGTTGACCGGCTGGAAAGGGATCAGGCAATTATTACCTCCGGCCTGGCCAATATTGAGGCGGTCATCACTTCCGGAACACCCTACCTCACTGAAAAGAAGAAAGTGAAAGTGGTCAGAGCCGCATACTGAGCGCAACACGCTTGCGCGCGAGATCCACTTCAACTACCCTGACAGTCACCTGCTGACCCAGCGATACCACGTCCATCGGATTTTTGACGAACTTGTCAGCCATCTGTGATACGTGCACCAGGCCGCTCTCTTTTACGCCAATATCCACGAATGCACCGAAATTGGTGATATTGGTGACAATACCGGGAAGAATCATCCCCTCGTGCAGATCATCCATGGAGTGAACGTTGCCAAACTCGAAAGCTTTGGCAGCACCCCGGGGGTCGAGCCCGGGTTTTTCCAGCTCCTTCATGATATCCTGGAGGGTAGGCAGGCCCACGTCCCCTTTGACATATTTTTTCAGGTCAATTTTCACGCGTACCGATTTGTCGCGGATCAGATCGGCCACTTTACAGCCAAGGTCATCGGCGATTTGCTCCACCAGTGCATAGCGCTCCGGGTGAACGGCTGTGTTGTCGAGCGGATTGGCTGCCTCGCGTATGCGCAGGAAGCCTGCGCACTGCTCATAGGCTTTGTCTCCCAGTCGGGCTACCTTCCTGAGTTCGCTGCGTTTTTTGAACGGGCCGTTTTCGGTTCTGTACTGGACAATATTCTGGGCCAGCGAGGGTCCGAGGCCTGAAACGTAGGTCAGAAGGTGCTTGCTGGCGGTATTCAGGTTGATTCCAACACTGTTTACACAGCTTTCCACCGTCCGGTCCAGACTTTCCCTGAGCATCGTCTGGTTCACGTCATGCTGATACTGACCCACACCGATACTTTTGGGGTCAATTTTGACCAGTTCGGCCAGCGGATCCATGAGCCTGCGGCCTATACTCACCGCGCCGCGCACCGTTACATCCTCTTTGGGGAATTCCTCGCGGGCCACTTCGCTGGCAGAGTATATGGAAGCGCCTGCTTCATTCACCTGAAAAATCTCCACGGGGGTGGCAAATTTGATTTTACGGAGAAAATCCATGGTTTCTCGGCCCGCTGTCCCGTTCCCCACCGAGATGGCTTCAATACCGTATTTATCCACCAGATGCTCTACCTCGGCCTGACTTTCAAAGACGCGGTTCTGGGGTTCGTGGGGATAAATGGCAGTGTTGTAGAGCAGATTTCCATTGGAATCCAGGCATATCACCTTGCAGCCGGTACGGAATCCGGGGTCAATGCCCATGATTCTCTTTTCCCCGAGCGGAGCGCTGAGCAGCAGCTGTCTCAGATTTTCGGCAAACACGCGTATGGCCTCCTGGTCTGCCTTTTCCCTGGAAGAATTTCTGAATTCTGTTTCAATTCCCGGCTGCAGCAGTCGCTTGTAACTGTCTTTAACAGCCATCCTGACCTGGGATGCACTTTCGCCATAGCCGGTTACGAAAATATTTTCGAGGTCATTGACTGCTTTTTCCTCTTCCGGGGCGATAGAAACGCGCAGAAATCCTTCTTCTTCGGCGCGGCGCATGGCGAGAAGGCGATGACTGGGGCACTTGTCGAGCGGTTCACTCCAGTCGAAATAGTCGCGGTACTTGGCAGCTGCCTCTTCCTTGCCCTTTACCAGTCGGGCCGAAATGACCGAAGACCGGTTGAAGTGCCTGCGCACCTTGTCGCGCGCGCGGAGATCTTCAGATACCCATTCTGCAATGATATCGCGGGCGCCCTGCAGCGCCTCGTCCACAGATGGTACCTGATCGTTAATAAAGCGGGCGGCAGCCGTTTCCACCTCTTTGTCACGCTGAGAGAATATTTGTTTGGCGAGCGGTTCGAGGCCCTTCTCGATGGCAACCGTAGCCCTGGTCTTTCTTTTGGGGCGATAGGGCAGATACAGGTCCTCCAGCTCCGTCATGGTCGCTGCCTTTTCGATAGCCGATTTCAGTTCCGGGGTGAGTTTTCCCTGTTCTTCAATACTCTGCAGTATAGTTTCGCGGCGTTTGTCGAGTTCCACAAGCTTCTTCCAGGCATCCTGAATAGCTCCTATCTGTACCTCGTCAAGTTCGCCGGTGGCTTCCTTGCGGTAACGTGCGATGAAAGGGATGGTGGCGCCGCTTTCGAAAAGCTGAATAACGGCCTCTACCTTCCGGGCCGGTATCCCCGTAACAGGGGCAATTCTGACTGAGTAGGACATGGTTCTCTTCTGACTGTGAACTGCAAAGGTCACAATCTTTCCGTAACAAACAAAAAGTTTTAAAGAAAAATCCTTAAACTAGATATTTGCCTGTCAGTTCCGGCGGCAAATGTGTCCGGACAGAGGGACGTAGTGGCAACAGAAAAGAAAAAACCCTCGCAAGTTATTCACTTACAAGGGTTTATAAACTGTCTAAGTAGCCCGTACGGGAATCGAACCCGTGTTTCATCCGTGAAAGGGATGCGTCCTAACCCCTAGACGAACGGGCCTTCTTGCGAAAGCGCTGCAAAGATAACAGCACTGAATTCAAACTGCCAAATATCTTTCAAAAAAAAATTGAAAATATGTTCGGGATTCTCCGGCCGCAGTAAAATGAATCAGTTTTGACCCGGTGAGAGGGGGGGGATTATCATTATTCTCCGAAGCCATACTTTTTCAAAAGCTCCCTGACACGGCGTTGAACGTCTGGATCAGGAACGAGCTCGGGCGCATGATGCGGTTTTTTCCTTGCATCAATAACCAGCGAACCGTGGCAACCCCAGTGTTTGTCTTCGGTAAATGTTTTGACACCGTATATGTCGTGACTCGGGTTGGAGCGTGTGTATGTAACCCACAGATAGTTGTTCAGTGAGGCTGCTGTGAAATTGCTGTCGTCGGTGAGGATAACAAGTGGTACGTCCGACAGCTCCTGTCCGTCCATGGCAGCACAGAATCGCTCTGCATCTGCACGTCCCTGTGTGTTGGCTGTAAATACAGGTGCTTCTACTGCCATGATACCCGGCAGACACATTTGCGGGTTCCGGAAGCCATCGGGCAACCTGAGGGAGGCGGGAACGGCGGTGGCTGGTTCCCGGAGTTTTTCTCCCCGGCAGGCGATAACCACCTTGGAGCCGGCATTCCAGCCTGAACCCGAATAATCGAGGGTGTCAATCGTGGTGCGGGTATAGAAATGGAGGTCGCGTCGCCAGTCAACACGCTCCATGAAGTGCCTGAAAAATACCGGTATATCGTGCGTATCGAGCTTCGGATTGTCGTCAGAGGCAGCAATGAACAGGTACTTGGCCAGCGATGTCTGTCCGGTACCGAGTATCCGGTTGGCAATCGTGAGTATCTCCTCGGGCGCGCGCTCGCGAAAGGGCATGTAGCGCTCGTGCCCGACAGCCAGCAGGAGCGGGTGAACTCCCGCTGCGTCCACCGCATGCAATTCTTTCAGTCCCGGAAATTCCTGCGGCGTGAGCGGCGCAACAAGTTCGTGTATCAGCCACCCGAAACTGCTGTCCTCCATGGGCGGTCGCCCTACAACCGAGAAATGCCAGAGCGGATTTTTTCTGTGCCACACTTTGTGCACCTTCATCACCGGAAAATCATGGGCAAGCGAGTAGTAGCCCAGATGGTCGCCAAACGGCCCTTCCGGTTTTTTGACGCCCTTCAGTATTTCCCCTGTAATCACAAAGTCGGCATCACTGCTCAGCAAATGCCCGTCGCGGTATGTGTATCTGAATCGCCGCCCCGCGAGCATTCCGGCGAATGTCAGCTCGCTCAGACCCTCCGGTAATGGCATGATGGCAGAAAATGCATGACTCGGAGGTCCACCCACGAAGACAGAACACAGAAAGGGCTCTTCCAGCCGGTTGTATTTTTCGTGGTGTACGCCAATACCCCTGTGCAGCTGATAGTGCATGCCAATTTCACGGTTCATCTCGTAATTGTTGCCACTCAGTTGTATCCGGTACATGCCGAGGTTGGCGTTCATCGGACCGCGCTTCTCCGGGTCTTCTGTGTACACCTGAGGCATGGTAACGAATGCGCCGCCATCCATGGGCCAGCCCTTGACCAACGGCAGCTGGTCAATTGTTGTTGTTCCCCAGGTAACAGGTGATCCCAGACGACTTTTCATCGGAAGCGCCGAGAGTGCAGTAACCGGTGTGCCGGAATAGCGCAACGGATTTCTGAGCGCCTGCAAGGGGTCTTTCTTGAGCTCTATCACACGCTTTACCTTTTCCAGGGTATGCCTGAACAGAAAAGCTGTTTGTTCGAAAGTACCGTAAATGTTGCTCACAGCCTGGAACGGACTTCCCTTCACGCGTTCAAACAGGATGGCAGGGCCCTGTTTTTCAAATACCTGCCGGTGAATTTCTGCCATCTCGAGATCTGGATTTACCTCTTCTCTGATTCTGATGAGCCGCTTGTGGCGCTCAAGGTCGTTTACGGCCGCCTGGAGTGATGAGTGCATACTGGCAGTATTTTACGCAGCAGACCCGGGCGTAATTAGCAGAGCCTCTGCAAGACGAGTTGAATGCCAGTTGAACACCGTTCAGGCATAAATGTTGCACCGCAGGAAGTTGTTTTTCAACCCCTGCTTTTTTCCTCCCGAATTTTAATTTTCCGATATCTGGCCGTTGGTCGGCTGAAGTAGCTACTGTTTCACAAGTTGCCTGACAAGGTGCCCTTCCTGGCTCACAATCCGCAGCTGATACGTCCCGGAGGGCAGCTGACTGATGTCAAGTGAGATGTTCTGCTCCTGGACCTGCTTTTCAGTCCGGAAGCTGATCAGTTTGCCGCTTTCATCAGTCAGAGAGATGTACAAATCCCGCGGTTGTGCAAATGCCACCGCGAGTGTGGCTTTATGATGTGCCGGATTTGGAAATACCTCGGCGAATGCCTGTTCAGCGGGCTCGGAGGCCGCTACTGTTTCTGTCAGTGTGATGTCAAATTGAGCGGTACACCCTTTTTCATCGGTGATAATCACGGTATAATCGCCGGCTGATGCATTGTACAGGTTCGGTGTTCCGGATGGGGTGAGTGCATTGCCGTTTCTTGTCCAGAGCGCCTGAAAATTGCCCTGTGTTCCGCTGATTTCCAGTTCCACCACGCCATTTTGCTGATTTTGGGAGGGTTGTATCACATTCAGCGGCGCGATCAACAGGGGGGCAGGGTCGCGGAGGGTGTCCGACAGTACCAGTTCGCACTCCAGGGCATCGGTGATGGTCACGCTGTATGCGCCTGCCCCTGCACCCGCTAGGGTGGCGCCGGTGGTCCCGTTCGACCAGAGGTACATATACGGGCCGGTTCCACTGGCTACGGTCGGTATTATACTTCCATCGGCAGCCTGGTGGCAATTCGGATTTGTGGTGGCCAGTGTGGCCTCCAGATTGCATATACTTCCCGAACAGGCATTGATAACGCCGGCAAAACTGGTCTGGCAACCGCTGGCATCTTCTGCAACGGTGAAATATGCAGCACCCGCTGGCAGTATTTCGCCATCCTGGTTACCATATATTGTATAGGGTGGTGTTCCGCCCGAAATATTGATGTCCAGTCGGGCCATATCAATATCCATACAGCGCTCTTCCGTCAGTATTTCCAGCGGTGTATAGTCAGGCTGGGTTCCTCCGTCTGCAATCCGGATACAGAAGTTGCCCGTTGATATTCCCGCGGCACTGTGCTGTGACGCTATCTGAATATAGTACGTCTCGCCGGCGGTGAGACCGCCAACGGTCACATATCCGTTGCAGCGGAGCGGATTTTCATGGCATGCCAGCGGATTCATGGCATTGCAGGCTCCTTTCCAGACTGCCAGGGTATGCTGAAATTCTGCACCGGTGTTAATTCGCACTATTCCTGATGCCGGCGCCTGAAAACGGAACCACACGTCGCCCGACGAAACCGGGACGCAGCCGGGCAATTGTCCGCCAAATGTCGCGCCTGCGTTCGTTCCCGGCACACAATCACCTCCGACCGCAAGCTCAACCGCATTCTGGCACAGATCGTTGACGGGTGCATCACGCTGTACAATTTGCGCTTCGGGACAGACATTTCCTTCAACGGTAGCAAAAGTGCCGGCAATCTGCAACAGATACGTTTCACCGGCGTTCAATTGCTGCAGGTTCAGTCTGCCGCCCTTGTGATTGCCCGCCACCTCCGAAAGGCTGTTGCAACTGCCGCTGTAAAGCGTTAAAATATCCGAAAAGCCGGCATTGCTTTTGATTTCGAGCATCTCGCCGGGTTGCAGACCGGGTGCTGTAATCTGGTACCAGATATCTGCTCTGGCCAGTTCATTCAGCGAGGGTATTATGCCTGTATTTCCGTGGATATTTACAGCATCCTTGCAGGGCTCGTTCAGCTGCAGCGGAATGGCACCGGCGCAGTTGTCATTCACAGGAACATCCTGGACAATCTGCTCCTGATTCATACTGACACACATTTTACCCCTTGAAACACCGAATCCACCCTCTTTACCACAAACCCGTATGCGATACTGATCGCCTTCAACTACCTGAAAACGTACCGTTTCACCGGTAAATCCGTGTTCGTCGCGATCCTGGCAAGCCACAGACTCCAGTTGAACACAGTCTCCGCGGTAAACATTGATCACATCATTGAAATCGGCGCCTGTATTGAAAACGGCCGTCCCGGAAAAGCCTGCCTTCCAGGTGTACCAGAGCGCCGGACCAGGCTTGCTGATACAACCGGGAGCCGGTCCGTCGAAGAGCGCCGTGAAGGTATTTTCTTCCTGACAGTTTACCCCGTCATACAGTACCCTCGCATTATTGCATATATCATTGGCCGCTCCGTTACCGGTTACTTTTACGTTGTCTATGCCAATCCACCAGGCCCATGTTTGCCCGTCTTCGTACTCGAATACAATCCGCATTTGCTGGTCGCGGTACTCCGACAAATCCAGCGACAAATGGGTATATGCCGGAAAATTCGGACCTCCGAGGTCCGATTCAACCTCCGTGAGCGCATACTCCGATCCATCACTTTTCTGAATATATACGGCAAAGCGATCCTGATAATATCGGTATGTTACGTCGAAATTCAGTTCAAAACGGCCAAATTGAGTTCCGTCGAACCATGGCGACAGAAGTCTGACCGCAGAAAAGGAGGCTGAATCGCCCAGCAGATCATCATCGAAATAGGCCATACAGGTGCCGTCCATATTTTTTCCGGCAGCCTTCGGGTTTGGTGTGCTGCCGAACTGCCAGTCGTGTTCGCCCGTAAGTATTTGTGTTTCCCAGCCCGCAGGTCTGGTACATTCATTGAAATTTTCTTTTAATACATTGACGCCAGTTCCGCCTCCTGTCACTGTTATGTTGTCAACAGCCGCCCACCACGCAAATCCGCCGCCGTCGCTGTAACGAAACACAAGTCGCGCATTCGAAGAGGCTGAAATAAATGACAGGTCGAATTTGGCCGTAACAAACTCGAACAGACTGTCGCCGGTAGAGTTGCCCTGAGAAAATGTACGCAACAGATGCTCTCCGTTTTCATCTGACAGCAGTATCTGGAATGACTCTGAGGAGGGGCCGTGATCCCGGTAATGCACATCGGCCGAAAGCGAGATGGCTGGATACTGGGAAATATCGAACGGCGCAGTAATGATATCGCAGGAGTAGGAGGGCGTGTTATTGCCCGCAGCATCGTCGTCAATCACAAGAAAGCAGGAGCCATTCATGCTCATTCCGTTCTGGTCGTTGTTCCGCAGTCCGTCATCAATATACCAGACGGCGTTCTGGTTGCCGGCAATCTGTACCGACCAGCCCGGCGGCAGCGAACACCCGCTGTCGAAGTTTTCCGAAAAAATAACCTCCTGTGCACCCAGAATATACGGAGCAGCACAAAAAAACAGGGTTCTGATAAACAAACGAAGCTGCATGGGAAGTGGATGAAATTAAAATACGCGCAATTTTCGCGCTAAAGATATAAAATTTGCTAATATTGCACTTCAATTGGATTAATCAATTTATGTCTTCATTTGATTTACATGTTTCAGGAGGCGGTACTGCCCCTGTTCTGAGCGATCCGCTGGCGCCTTATGTGCCGTCTGCTTCCAGGCCCTGGGATGCTCGCAGGGTGGCACACCTGTACCGCCGGCTCGGTTATGGCGCCTCGCTTCAGCAAATCGAAGCCGGACTGCAGCTGTCGCCCTCAGAACTGGTTGATCAGCTTCTCGATGCTGCGGCTGATCTGGGAACACCCGATCCTCCTTACTGGGGTGGCTGGACAATGAACGAATATGCCGCAAATTCAGATCCCAATCTGATTTTTACGCACCGCGATGAACTTCGCAGGCGCTGGCTGCAGGAAATGCTGGACGAGGGTATTCG
>CAILQK010000030.1 GCA_903836265.1 uncultured Bacteroidota bacterium
GCGCACTGCTGTCCGCGCGCGCACCCTGCGAAACAGCCTCCACGCGGGCAGCCTCCGCACTATTCCGCTCACTGTACGCATACCACGCCGACCCCAATGCCAAAACCGCCAGCACAACCGCGCCACGGGCAAACTTCGTCGCACGACGACGGGAATGTTCGGCCTGTTCCAGTGCTGATTCCGCTTCCTGGCGGGCCGATTCAGCCTCCTGTCTCAACCGTTCCGCTTCTTCGGCCTTCCTCCTTTCTTCGTCTGCCATCCGCCGGGCTTCGCGTGCCCGTTCTTCCGCTTCAATACGATCTTTTTCCTGCTGTATGGCAACTTCCTCCGCTTTCCGCTTCGCTCTGGCTTTCAGAATCGGCGCCAGCAGGGTGTCGTGGCTGATTTCATAATTTTTGCCTCCCACCGTATTCCGCTCCTGCCGGATCAGGTATGTTTTTTCGAGCTCATCGAGCAGTGCCGGTGTAACACCTCTGTTCGACAGGAGGTCGAGGCTGTCAACACTTTTGCGACGGCCCTCTCCGGTAGCTGTGTCTTCAGCCAGCAGGATATCCTCGAGAACGGTGCGCGCTTTTTCGCGGTCTTCGGGAGCCAGTTCCCCAAGTTTCCGGTGGTAATAGTTTTCATACAGCGCGTCCATTTCCGGCAACTCCGACCGGGTGATATCGGGCAATCCGTTGCCGTCGAGATCGGGTACAAGGCCATCGCGCACTCGACTTTCGAGATATTCGCAGATAATTTGCAGCTGAAATGCCTCAATACCGGCTGTGCTGTCGGAGCCAGCGGTATTGCTGCTGCCCAGCGCATGGAGAATAGCCTGCAGTCCGTCTTCTGTGTACTCGAAAGCGGGCGAGTCGAATGCCTTTTCATCCACGAGTCGAGCCGGCTTCACAATGGCGTCGCTGGCCTGCTCGGTAGTGAGGGGGCGCAGTTCGTATCGTTTGTGCAGGATGGCCGGGAGCGTGTCTTTCAGGGAGTCGAGCTGGCTCATGCGATCGCTGCGTATGGCAAAAACGGCCTTTACGTTCATGGGGCGCGACAGATATCGGCGGGCTTCGTCGTCGAGGGTGTCCTGTTGTTGCCGGAGCGACTGCGGAATATCGGTGAAGAGCAGCTCTGCAAGTTGCCGTCTGAACACTTCCTGTTGTGCCGGCGGGTAGGAAAAAAACTCTTCAAACTGATCAAAAAGCAGCACGAATCTGCCATTTCCGGCTGATTGCCGCCGCTTCAGCTGTATCCAGAGCGAGTCCTCCATACCCGTTCCTGTCAGGAAATCGCCCGCCGGATCGGCGGGAATATCCGCGATGAGGCGCGTCAGCGTTTCAAGCGGGCTTACTGCGTGCTTTTCATCATAATCGGTGAAACGCACCTCCAGCGGCCGGAAACGGAACGCCTCGGGCTGACTGTCTGCCTGCAGGAGGGGCACAATACCCGCATTGAGGAGCGAGGATTTGCCGTAGCCCGATTTGCCGAACAGCACCACCATCTTTTCGAGCAGGATGAAGTCGTGCAGATTCTCAATATCCGTGTCGCGGCCGAAGAACAACTGCTGATCGCTTGTTTTATAGGGCTGTACGCCGCGATAGCGCGATTTTCTTTCGTTCATGGGTCATTTGATTTTGCGGGCCAGATCAAGCAGATTATTTCGCACCCTCGCCAGCGACAAATCGAGATTGTCTTTCGACACCGCACCGCTGTCTCTGTCCGTACGATACTTGTTGTAGTCAGCTTCGGTCATGACGATCAGCTTCTGGTCATCCTCGTCCAGTTGATTCCTGTAAATATCCATCATCCTGAAAGCAGACTGGTAATCCTCTTTCGAGACCAGCTGACTTATGGCAGTAGCGACGGGGGAGAGTTCATCCACGAGCTTTCTCAGGCTTTGGGGGAATCGTTCGGCATACCGCCGGTGCAACTCTTCCAGGAAATCAAGATCGGCGCCGATAAACTTCACGTTGAACTGTTCGAGGAAGAACTGCTGTGTTTCACTGCTCTGGAAAACCGTTTTGAGGATATAGTTGGAATTTTTGTTGTCGAAGCGGTTTTCGTTCATATTCAGGTACCTCAAAAAAAGCTGCGTGTACCAGCGTTCAAAGTGAAAACCGATAAAAATGTACGTGTTGCATTTCACCAGCGTACCGCGCAGGGTATCGGGAATACCGAGGTCTGGCAGCATATTTCTGAACAAGTCGAACAGGTCGTCGTAGTCGAGTATGAGCGATTCCTGATCTTCATAACTCCCGCAGAGGTTATACAGCAGGGGATTACCCGGGGCAGGTCTTTCCACCGTAACATGTTGTTCCTTGTGTTTGCTGGAAAAATAGTCGAACTGCAGGGGAAGCCTGTATTTGGCGAAGGCTGTGCAGAGCGACTTGTCGGGGTTGGCAGATATCATCACCCGGAATGGCATCTCCACAATCTTTTTCAGAACAGACTCATCGGGCGTTCTGTGTGCGTACAGCATGGAGGCAGCCTGCTGCGCCTTCGTTTTCGCTTCCTTGTCTTTAAACAGGAACAGGCCGTCGCGAGAGTAAAAATGCTGCAAACCACCACCCAGCTTTTGCTGGAGGTCGGCATACAACTGCTCATGCGCGCCATGGAGGAAGCCATGTCCGAGCAATAATACAGCATGGGATTGATTGATACTGTTCAGCAGAAAGTCCCAGTCAACCGAGTCAAAATTATTATCCATTTATTTATTATTTCGCATCTTACATAACCGGAATAACCATCTTCAACTAACCTGCTCTGTAACTATTTTGTTTTCCGGCATTTGTTCCTGATTTTGGGGTTGCCTGCCAAATGTATGGTATTTTTTACTTCTCAAACGAACAGATTCCCCGCAGCTTCCGTCGTAGGCAGCACGCTCAACTCCTGTAAAACAGCACTTTGCTCCCATTCTCCGCCGTTATCAGCAGGTGGTTATTCTCCATATAGTATTTCCCCAGCACCTGTACCTCGGTCTTGCCGTTCTGCACGGCCTGCAGGTACAGTTTTTTGTTCTCGGTAAACCAGTAAACGCCATCCACGACCCCGGTAGCCGCACCACCGGAAGAACCGCTCCAGCCGGTGCCGCCCACCACAGTGCGGCTGCCGCCGTCGGCTACCCGTCCGTCGGCCAGCAGGATCAGTGTGGATTCGCTCGACATGGAGCCCTGTCCGTAACCACCGCTGTTGTAGTTCGACTGGCTCGTCCAGCTGCCCACCAGGGCCTGGTCGCGCTGCTTCGCTGCCACGGGGTTGCCCGCAGGCGTGTCCGACCGACCACTGTCTGCCGCAGTGTTCTCCCGATCCAGCTCCACCGGTATCTCCGTACCGAGGATGCTCAGTTTTAACGAAAGATGATTGCCCTTCAACTCTCCCCGCAACTGAAGGGTCAGTCCGAGCGAGGCCTCCTGCGCCTGTCCGGTGAGTACGCTCCCCTGCACGCGCCCGCTCACGTTATACCTGTTGTTGCTGTCATCGAGCAGGCCGGTGTAAGCGCTCCCTCCCGCGGCGGTCAGCGTCAGCACAACCGGCTCGCCCTGGTAAAGGCCGTTGTAGCGGCCGGCGAAAGACTGGGCATACAGGGTGGGAAAGACAAAAAAAGCAAATAGAACGGAAGCAGCTTTGTTGCGCATAGACTGATGTTTTAATCCTTAACGCCCGTAACGGGCAATTCTTGCGCAGGTAAAAATACGATTTCCGGTATTTTTGTCGTTTTCAGGGTTTCGGAGCTAACTTTACGCAGTTTTTCGGCGCTTTACGGTGCGCCTCACAACGAAAAAATGGCAAAATATCTCTCTGTTCTCTTCATATTGCTGCTGCCCGGATTCAAACTCACGGCCCAGCACCTGTCTGACGACCTGCAGTCGCTGCTGCCCACGCTCAACAGTACCGACAGCCTGAAAGTGCTCGGCTATGCCCGCTACCAGGGCGCCTATCACGGTCGCCCGCTGGAGGCCACCTGCAAACTGCTCGACACCACCGGACAGCGCAGGGTGGCCGACTACGTCCGGTTTTTGCAACGCCCGGGAGATCCGGAACCCACCACTGTTCGTTTTCAGCGCGATACCATCTCTTTCGGCACTGTCAATGAGGGGTATATCCTGCTCGATTCATTTGTTGTAATCAATACAGGCAGCCATCCTTATGTAGTCAGCAGCTCGAAAGGCAGTTGCGACTGTACCATGCTGAGTATTCCGAAATACCCGGTCATGCCCGGCGATTCCGCCACTGTTCGCGTGGAGTTCGACAGCTACAGGAAGGCCGGAAAAACGCTCGCCGGAGTTATCATTTACGACAATTCCCGCCCCAATCGCAGGAATATCCTGTACATCGAGGGGAATGTGAAGCCAAAAGGCAATGTGAAGACGATTATCCGGGATTAGCGATGGTCATTTGCCAGGTGGTGGTGGCACGAATTGTTTCAGGAACTCCGTCTGGGCCGTGTTGAATGTGCCAATCATGGGCGCATACTTGTTGTTTATCACATTGATTAAAGAATTATATTTTTTGACATCTTCTTCGGTTTCCCGCTCTTCCGATATCTTCTTCATCAGGCCAATCTGGGTCACCATGGCATTATTGCTGAAGGCATTGATGAAGCCCAGAATACTGTTGGCCTGGGTTACCAGGTTTTTTTGCCCTTCAAAATCAGCTACTTTGCGGAGGTCTTCCTGGAGCGCCGGCAGCTTGCCCACCAGTTCCTTTCTCGCCGCGTCCATACCCTGCAAGTCATTGTTGCCCGACGCTTCAATAAATTCATTGGTGTAAATTATGGCTTCCTGGACAATCACATCCAGTTTTTGTTTGTACTTGATAGCGCTGTTTGTCCGTTTCACACGACTGGTCTCTTCAGGTGTTATTTCAGGCACCGTTATCCCGTGCTTTTTGGCAAACTTCAGGAGCTGGTAATCGAGCTGGAGCAACCAGCTTTCATATTCATCAGACAACATGTTCAACTTCATAATCAACAGGCTCTCCCGCGGTGACGTGCCTCCGAGCAGCGCTTTTTTCTTTTCGTCGTATCCAAAACTTTTTTCCAGGTCGTCAACATGTTCTTTGAACACCTGCAGATCGGCTTTGAAATCCGGATACTTCTTCATCAACCTGTCAATTTCGGCCGAGGTAGTCTTGCCCGATTTGAGAACATCTTCGAGTGCAAGCAGCAGTTTACTGTTTTCAGGCGCATAAACACTGGTGGAGGTCCATACCGAGACTGTTTTTTTCACCTCGTTGGTACGCTCGGCCAGGGTGTTGTAAACCGTCAGTGCATCCTGTATTCCTGCGTGTGCAAATGTTTGCCTGGAGAAAATGGCGAGGATGGTGGCGATCAGAATAATTTTTCTCATGTTTTAATATTGAATTTTAATGATATATAAAACATCGTTCCGGACAAAAGTTCCCTCGTACATCTTTTTTTGACACAGCCTCAAATATGATATACGAGGGAGCTTTGTTCTCCGTCAATGTGTGCCGGCGGCCTTCATAAACCTGTCGCGCACAATTCCCCTGTCGGTAACAATATTGATCAGGTACGAACCATCCGGCAGACCCGAAATATTGATCTGTTGCCCGTCGTTTCCGGACAGCACCTGCTTTCCGGAAACATCAAGAATGGCAAAAGCTTCCACGCGGGCGCCGGTGGAAGCCACGTTGAGCCTGTCGCTTGCCGGATTGGGAAAAACCGATACGGAGAAGTCCTCTTCCGGGTCATCCACCGCGGTGGCGGAAGTTCTCGTTACCTGTATTTGCAGCAGATAGGTACCCGTTTCTCCCTGGAAATAGGGTGCCACATGGAAAAACATCGTCTTGTTGCCCGGTACTGTGATACTCCCGTTAGTGACGTCATCATAGGCATCCGACCAGCTGCCATTCAGGTTGTAGGAAAAAAGCACGTCGTTGGTATAGGTCTGCCCGTTACCGCTGTTGTAGCTGTCATGCACACGGGGCGTTACCTTGTAGGAATA
>CAILQK010000031.1 GCA_903836265.1 uncultured Bacteroidota bacterium
ATGCCACCACCGGTGACCTCGACGAAGCAGCAGATTTGTTTGTCGAGGTGAGCAAAGCCGAACAGGAACACCTGATGACTGCCGCGGATTATCTGACAGAATCGGAACTCTTTGGTTACATGAAACAGTTTGAAATAAATTGCGAACAGTTCTACTCGCTTGCACAAACAATGACGAACCCGTCGGAGGCGTTACTGGGGGAAGCATTCAACAGGGTACTCTCCAACAAAAATATTTTGGCTGATATCGTCAGAAAACGGGGTTTGCTCGCCGTGGCAGACTCATCAATGCTGTTGTCAAAAAAAATGAAAATCCTGCGCGGTTTAATCCAGAAGGAAATGGGAAAGCCCGTGGTTGAACGCGACTCCCTGCACATCAATGAGTGGCAGATACAATCTGACCAGATCGAAAAAAAACTCGTACGAACGGTTTCGGGTTATGGAGACATGATCAACAGAACCGACTGGCAGGCTGTAAAAAACAGTCTGGGAGAAGACGAGGCCGCTGTTGAATTTGTTAATTACCGTTTTTCTGTCGCAAAGCGTTCCGACAGCGTTATGTATGCTGCACTGGTTCTTTTGCCCTCGGAAAGCGTTCCGCGTTTTATACCACTGTTTGAGGAAAATGCGCTGAAAGCCCTGTATGATCGTCCGGGTTTTGATGAGTCGCTGATCATCAAATCGCTTTACTCGCCTGATTCCGGGCTTCGGCAACTGGTGTGGGCGCCTCTTGAGCCACTCCTCAAACAGGTAAAAACCATTTATTACTCTCCCGCAGGCATGCTGTACCGTATCAATCCGGCTGCAATCAAAGTTGACCGGGAGGCGACTTTGTCAGACAGGTATTCGTGGGTCAGGATGGGAAGTACGCGAGAACTGGCAGGACGACATCTGGCAAATCAGTCGTATGCCCGCAGAAACGATGACGGCACACCGCAAACGGCAATGGTATGGGGCGGTATCAATTACGACATGGACAGTCTTTCATTCGTGGCCACAAATTACAGGCCTGAAATGAAGACAGAACCAGCCAATGACGGAGCGCTGAAATTCAACATCGGGGAATACCCGTATTCTCGTTCAACAGCCAACAGAAGTGGTGGCGATTCCTTCTGGGAACCGTTGCCGGGTGCCTCTCTGGAAGCAAAAGAGGTGAATCAGTTGCTGATAAACGCCGGCTTCAATTCAACGATACTGGAGAATTATCAGGCATGCGAAGAAAATTTCAAGGCAATTGGCACCAGAGAAAAATCTCCCGATATTCTGCATATCGCCACGCACGGTTTCGCTTTACCTAAACCAGCCGAAACAGGTATCGCCGATATTTATCCGACCGACAAACCTGTTTATACGCTGCTCAACGATCCCATGATGCGATGCGGGCTGCTGCTGGCGGGCGCCAATCACTTCTGGATGCAGGGAAAACCGCTTGGAAATTACGAAAATGGAGTACTGACTGCAAATGAAGTGCGCGATATGAATCTGCAAAATACAGAACTCGCAGTTCTCTCGGCCTGCCAGACCGGTTTGGGCGATGTTATGGGAAGTGAGGGAGTTTATGGTATGGAGCGGGCCTTCCATATAGCAGGTGTCAGGTTCCTGATTGTATCGCTCTGGTATATCCCTGATGGACAGACCCGCGAACTGATGAACCTCTTTTATGAAAACTGGACTGTCAAAGGTGAGTCGCTGAGGGACGCATTCTCTCATGCCCAGACAACGATGAGGAAACGCGACCCGGATCCGAATATCTGGGCCGGATTTGTTCTGATTGAGTAATTATGGCCGGCGATTGTATAATCCGGGATGATTGACCGACATTTGTCGCTGATTAATTGTCCTGTCCATGCAATTCAACATCTCTGTCTCCACTATTTTCAACTGCACCCTCGAACGCGCTTTCAAAACACCCATGCTCTGTGATGTATCCAAAGTACATACCGGATATGGTGTTATGCCGCGTATCACGCATGTATCTGACGATGATGAATGGGGCGTGCCCGGTTCTGCCAAGAAGGTATATGCTGCGAAATCACTCACCCAAAAGGGCGGCTATGTTTCCCGCGACAGCGTGCTGGAGCGGGTAGAGAACCAGTACTGGAAAATACGTGTGGACGATTTCCAGTCCTGGATGCTCGGATTTTACAAATTTGAAGGCACATGGAAAACAACCGAACTCGAACCGGGGCAAATTCAGGTTGATTACACCTATATACTTTATTCAAACTCCCCGGTCTTTTATCCACTTGCATGGCTGTTTGCTCACGGGTTCTGGAAAACTTATATGAAAAGGGTGGTGGAGAATATTCGGTTGATGGCTGATAGTAAAGAACCGTATCTTTACGATTGAAAATTAGAATATCCGGTCTTCCGGCAAAATCTTCCATCTGTTTTTTATGAAAAAACATCTGTCCTTCGTCCTTTTTTTCCTCGCGGTATCGTTTTCAGGCATTGCCCAAAACGAACTCAGGCTGCATCTGGCTCCCCGACTGGGTAATGCAGTTTTTGCACTGGACTCTTCCTTTCAGCATCCATCCGGATCTTATCCACTGAAATATACCCGTTTCGAGTACTATGTTTCAGAGGTGATCATCACGCACGATGGCGGACAAACTACTCCTGCCACGGGACTTCACCTGCTGGTCAGGGCGGCACAGGACTCTGTTTACAGCCTGGGTCAGATGCCCAACGTGAACAAGGTGGAAGCCATTACTTTCTCTGTCGGAGTTGAACAGGCTTATAATCACCTCGATCCGGCATCCTTCCCGCCTGATGATCCGCTGGCACCGCAAAATCCTGAAATGCACTGGGGCTGGGTATCTGGTTACCGTTTCGCAGCAGTTGAAGGAGAAGCAGGTCCGAACCTGGATCAGCACTTCGAGATACATTCGATCGGAGATGCCAACTATTTTACGCAAACCATCGCCACGGTTGCCGAACAGGCGTCCTCTGACGTGAAAGTTATTCATCTCATTGCCGATTACGCACAGGCTGTGAAGGATATCGGATTGTCTATTGGCCTGGTCAAACATGGCACTACTGGGGCTGCTGTGACGCTGCTGGCCAATTTCAGGGATGTGGTTTTCACTGCACTTGTGGCGAGTGCCGTTCTCGACCCCGCATTTACGGGCACTTTTACGGTGTCTCCCAGCCCTGTTACCACCAGTGAGGCGCCTCTGGTCCGTTTTTCATTGCCTGAAGGTGAATATACCCTTGCCGTAACAGATATAACCGGCAGTATTCTCGAGCGCCGGCAGATACTATCCGGAGAAAACCAGTCTGTCACATTGAACAGAATAACTGAAACAGGTTTGTATTTCGTGCATTTGTTTCAGGAACATCAGCCGGTTGTTGCAGTAAAGCTGGTGGTCACCCATTGACGGCTGATGATGCGCGTTTTGTTCATCTGTGTGGTATTTCTGCTGCTGTTGACAGCCTGCAGCAAGGAATCCACCGATAACAGTTCGACTGGTCAGTTACCCCTTCTGTGGGTGCCGGTCGGTTTCCCGGAAC
>CAILQK010000032.1 GCA_903836265.1 uncultured Bacteroidota bacterium
ACGATACGCTCATTCTTGAAACTGACAATATGTTCCGAACCTGGAAGGCTGATGTAAAAAGACTGCTCCGCCCCACCGGAAATATCATCCACTTCTACTTTGAAAGCCCGGTCAGAAAAACAGAAGAGGCATGGAAGGCGCTTGGTTACGAACTTCCGGGTGGTCAACGCACCATGAGCCGCAAGGCCCAGTTCCATTACGGATGGGACTGGGGACCCCGATTTGTAGGTTGTGGTGTTCTTAAAAACCCTGAAATACTGGCATGGGATGATGTGCTCATCGAAAATATATTTGTCACGACGCAAAGTGTCACACCCGAACTGGCCAAAATGGTAGCCCGGTTCAGATACCGAAGTGATGCAGATATCAATGTGACAGTTGTTTCAAAAGAGGGCAAAAGGAAATCGGTGGAAGAACGCCGGTTTTATGAAGGCGTGCATGAAGACTCGGTCACTTTTGAAGTGCCCGAACCCAAATTGTGGTGGTGCGCCGGAATGGGAGAGCCGCACCTGTACGATTTCCAGCTGGATATAAAACAGGATGGAAAACTGCTGGACAAAGCCGATATCCGGGCAGGCATAAGAACAATAGAGCTTGTAACAGAAAAGGACACAAAGGGAGAATCATTCTATTTCAGACTGAATGGCAAACCGGTATTTGCCAAAGGTGCCAACTACATACCCCAGGATATATTCCAGGACAGGGTCTCCCCTGTCCGCTACAAGAAACTGCTCGATGATGCTGTTGCAGCCAATATGAACATGCTGCGTATCTGGGGTGGCGGAATTTATGAGGATGATATTTTTTACCAGCTGTGCGATGCCAGGGGTATCCTTGTATGGCAAGACTTCATGTATGCCTGCGCACTTTATCCGGGCAATGGCACATTCCTTAAAACTGCCGCCAGAGAAGCCGTCGAGCAGATTGAAAGACTGCGGCAGCATCCCTGTATTGCACTGTGGTGCGGTAATAATGAAAACAGCGAGGCATGGCATCACTGGGGATGGCAAATGCAGTTCAACGAGGCGCAGCGCACCCAGTTGTGGCGCGATTATCAGATACTATTCAATGACCTGCTCAGAACGTATGTCGAGAGAAATGCCGGAGGGGTACCATACTGGGAAAGCTCGCCCAAATATGGACGGGGTAATCCGAAATCGCTCACAGAGGGTGATTCGCATTACTGGGGTGTATGGCACGATGAGGAACCCTTCGAAATGTATAACAAAAAAGTACCCCGCTTCATGAGTGAATACGGTTTTCAGAGCTTCCCCGAGTGGCGTACTATTCAGTCGTTTACGCTGCCCGAAGACAGAAAACTGGACAGTAAAGTGATGCTCATGCACCAGAAACATCCTCGCGGTAATGCCCTGATAGCCGAGTATATGAAGCGGGATTATATCACTCCGAAATCCTTTGAAAACTTCGTTTATGTAAGTCAGCTCCTGCAGGCAGAAGGTATGAGAACGGCTATTGAAGCACACCGAAGAAACAAGCCATATTGTATGGGTTCCCTGTACTGGCAACTCAACGATGTGTGGCAAGTGGCCTCCTGGTCGGGTATTGACTGCTTTGGCCGGTGGAAAGCCCTTCATTACTATGCCCGGGAGGCGTTCAGTCCAATAGCAGCGCTGCCCGTCATGGATGGTGAAATTCTGAAAATATACGGAGTCAATGACAAAATGGACACCGCTCACCTGACGCTTCACGTACACGCGCACACCTTCGAAGGCAGGACACTCAGTGATATCACACAGATAGATACACACATCAGTCCGGACTCAAGCAGAATGATCTGGCAGGGTACACTAAAATCGGTACTCAATAAACACAAACCGGAGAACGCTGTGGTAGAGATCTTGCTGAAAGACAGCTCTTCCAGAGTGGTTTACAGACGCCTGTACTACCCCGTCCCGCCAAGGAAGATGACTCTTCCCAGGCCGGGTATTGATCAGGAAGTGGAACAGGTGAACGAAGGATATGCCGTTACCCTTTCCGCCGACCGCCTTGCAAAGAATGTGTATATCAGTACCGAAATCAACGGATCATTCAGCGACAATTATTTCGACCTGCTTGCCGGAGAAAAGAAAACGGTAGTATTCAAAACAGATCGTATTCTCGATGATCCCAAAGCAGCGTTCAAAGTCAGATCGCTGGCAGACACTATGGAGTGAGATCAGAGCCCGAGCAGAAATTTCATCTTGCTGAAAATTTCGGTGTTATCCATGAAACCGCCGAAGTTTTCAGCGCCGGGCCCGAATGCAAAAACAGGTACCAGCGAAGCGGTGTGGCCTCCTGTATTAAAACCCAGGGAAAGTGTATCAGGCCCGGTACCCTGCTCCAGAGCCAGTCCGCCTGTTTCGTGATCGGCGGTGACAATCACGAGCGTTTCTCCGTCTGTACGGGCAAACTCCAGGATTTTTCCGATAGCCATATCAAAGTCAATCATTTCCTGTACTGCACCGGGTCCATCATTGTTGTGGCATGCCCAGTCAATCTGCGACCCCTCCAGCATCATAAAAAAGCCTCTGTCGCTCCGGCTCTTCAAAAACGGGGGAGCTATCGTTGCCGCGTAAGGGAGCCAGTCGCGGCCCCTGGCGACTGATTCCGGCTCCTCTCTCGCTCCAAACCATGCGAATGGTTTCTGCGGATCCGGAGATATATCCCTGAGCCTGGCTTCCTGGAAGTTACTCACTATATATCCCTTTTTCAGTAACTCATCATAAAGATTTCTGTTGTCGGAACGCTCCCGGAAATATTTCATTCCGCCACCTATTACCAGATCCACGTCGGTATCCAGGTAAAATTTTGCAATGGCATCCATTTCCGAACGACTTGGCACATGTGCAACGAAAGATGCCGGCGTGGCATGGGTTACACTTGACGATGCCACTATACCGGTAGCCATCCCCCTGCCTTCCGCCAGTTCAAGAACAGACGTACAATCCTTCTTCCGGGTATCCATACCAACAGTTCCATTGGTTGTTTTGCAGCCGCAGGCGATGGCAGTACCTCCCGCAGCAGAGTCGGTAATCAGGTGGCTGTGCGAGTGGGTGGTCACCAGACCCGTAACCGGAAATGAGGCAAGATTCAACTGCTGACCGTTGTAATAGTAGCCGGCACTTATCTGAGACAGGCCCATGCCGTCGCCAATCAGCAGGATGATATTTTTCGGCCTCGGACTGGTGGCGGGATGCACCTCTGTCCGGGTGACGGAAAGTGGCACGAGAAGCAGTAAAGCAGGGATAAAGATTTTCATGGCGCTAAAATAAAGATGTAATCGGAACAGCGTATTAATTGAGTGTTACATATCGCTTGCCCGGCAGTGTTTTTATAATTCCCCGAAATTCCAGCGACAGAATTTTTGCAGCAAGTTCGCCCGGAGGAAGTCCGCTGAGCAGTGTCAGTTGATCAATACCTATTCCGGAGTTGTTTTTTACAATACCGACCAGCTCCCCGTCGCATGGATCGAGGTCAGGTATCAGTTTAAGCTGGCGTGATTTGTCCGATGTACTTTCATCCCATCCCATCAGGTTAATTATATCTCCGGCAGTTTCAACAAGATATGCCTGGTGTGTGCGAATAAGATAATTGCAGCCTGCACTTTTGGGATCCTGAGGTCGGCCGGGAATAGCGAACACCTCGCACGACAACCGGTTGGCCATACTGGCAGTAATCATGGATCCACCCGATGCCGCCGTTTCCACAACAACAAGGGCATCACATATACCTGCGATGATTCTGTTCCTCATCGGAAAATTCTCACGGTCAGGCTTGACATCGTGTATGAATTCGCTCACAAGTCCGCCGTTCTCTGTCATTTTCTGGGCTACCGGCTTGTGTTGTACCGGATAAATACTGCCAAGTCCGTGACCGAGTACCCCGATATTGGGAATATTCATCTGACAGGATTTTCGGTGAGCAGTAATATCTATACCATAGGCAAGTCCGCTCACAATCATGACACCTGCCTGTGCAAGTCCTTCAATCATAGCTTCGCAGTTGGCCCTGCCGTGATCTGTGGGTTGCCTTGTCCCTACAATCGAAACAATTCTGTCTCTTTTCAGCAATTCAGGATCGCTGCCCCTGAAAAAAATCAAAGCCGGACTGTCATAACTCTGAAGCAATCTGGAGGGGAAATGAGGATCTGTGTAAAAAACTGTAATTATATTGTTTTTTTCTGTGAATGCGAGTTCTTTCTCTGCAACACGGAGGGCATGATCGGCATTTTTACGGATACTGGCTGCGACGACAGCCCCTATACCTGGTATCTTCAACAGGGTTTTGACAGGAGTGGTGAAAACAGCGCGAGCGCTGCCACAATAGCTTACGAGTGTTCTGGCTGTTACTGCGCCTACCTGTGGCAACTGGCACAGGGCTATCTGGTATTGTCGGGAGTCCATCGGCTTTCTGAAGTTGATAAAAACAGTTATTCAAAAATAGGGGAAAATCCTGACAAATCCATGTTTTTCAGATAAAAACACGTCAACAAACTGCTTTCGTTATGAAACTGTGATCTGTGATCAATAAATACCTGAAAAACAGATTAATCTGGGTGGATGAGGGCATAACTTTGCCGCTGAATTGCGTTAACCTTGACAAAACCTTTTTTATGAAATTGCCTGGTATAGAAACTCTGATTTTTTTCACTTTCATCGGCTGTGTGGTGGTATGGGGAATTTCAACCTGTACAGACCGACGTTCAGAGTCCATGCGTACTGTTCGCGAAATAGAAGACACTGAACCCGCTCCGGTATCAACTGCTGCGCCGGACAAATCGGCTCCCGGAAAGATGCTGGAAGAATCGGTATCCAGAACAAAAGAACCACAGACGGAACAACCAAAGCCGGCTCCCAATACAGCCAAAACAACAACGGCCACTGATGATGCAGCCGGCATACCCCTGTTTGTGACCATTGACGGCCTGAAGCTGCGAAAGGAACCGGGCCTGAAGGGAGAAGCCGTGGAACAACTGAAACTGAATGAACAGGTCATATTCCTGAATCAAAAAACAGACTGGTCGCAGGAGATAAACATGGGCGATGAAAAAGTGACTGACTACTGGGTGAAGGTACGCACTGCATCAGGCAAAACCGGATGGGTTTTTGGTGCCGGACTCCATTACTACAAAATGAAGCGAACGGCCAAACCGGCAGCGGTCAAAGCACCCGCCGGTACTTCATCAAAAAAATCAGGCACTTCAGAATGGAACGAGCAGTAAAGTATATTCCAGCTCTGGTATGGCTGATTGCAATCACCATGCTTTCTACCGGACCGGGTGTTCCTCTCCCTGAAGTGAAACTGATTACTACAGACAAACTGGCGCATGCTGCTGCCTATGCTGTATTGTGCTGGCTGATACTCGGAATATGGGAAAGAGCCGGATTGGCAAAAAGTCTGTGGACTGTACTTTTTTGTGCGGGGTACGGAGCGCTGATGGAATGGGTTCAGGGTACATTCTACCCCAACCGTTTCTTTGAATATTATGACATGCTTGCCAATACGGTCGGCGCCACGCTGGCGGGTATTGTTTATTTCCTGGTTAAAAAATAAAACATTATGGCACTGATAGTACCCTGTCGGGAAATGACACCGCAATTCGGAGAAAACTGTTTTCTGGCTGAGAACGCCACCATCATCGGCGATGTGGTGATGGGCAACGAATGCTCTGTATGGTTTCAGGCAGTAGTGCGGGGCGATGTGAATTTCATCCGGATTGGCAACAGGGTAAATATTCAGGACGGGGCTGTTATTCACGGAACCTATCAGAAATGCGGGACTACGATCGGAGATAACGTGAGTATTGGTCACCGGGCTTTGGTTCACGGTTGCACGCTGCACGACAATGTACTGATTGGCATGGGTGCCATTGTGATGGATCAGGCTGTAGTGGAGGAAAACTGCCTGATCGCCGCCGGAGCCGTTGTTTTGGAGAATACCGTATGCCGTTCCGGCGGCGTATATGCAGGTGTACCGGCGAAACGCGTGAAGGAACTGACACCTGAATTATTTCAGGGACAGATTCAGCGTATCGCCAATAATTACCTGTTTTATTCAGGCTGGTTCAAAAAGAATTAAAAAGCATCGTTCAGCGCGAAATTGCGTTTCCTGTCTGTCCAGCGTCCGCGGGTAAAGTCCGGGAACGATTGCGGCGTACTTCCAGTGGCTACACTCGCCTCCGAAAGCGGCGTGATTGCCAGCCAGGTAGCGGCATCATAAACATCAATTTCCGGTTGTGCGTTTCGTTTGGCCGACTCCACGAAATGGTGAAATACAAAAAAGTCCATTCCGCCATGTCCTGCTGTTTGGGCATCGCTTCCGTAGCGTTTCCAGAGCGGGTGATCGTATTTTTCCAGCCAGGTTTTGGCTTCTTCCCATGCGTGCGGTTTCGTTTTCCCCTCGATATGCAGGCTTTTGTTGACGTCCATCCAGATACCTCTTTCTCCCTGTACCCTGAATCCCAGAGAATACGGGCGGGGCAAACCGGTATCATGCGACAGCAGTACTGTTTCTCCATTGTTGCATTTGATGACAGTTGTGACCACATCTCCCAGTTTGAACTCAATTTTGGCATTCGGATGGTTTGGGCCGCCTTTCGGGTGATCCACGATATAATTGTGCAGACCGCGTGCCTTGCTGGCCGTTGATGTGAGTGATACAAACCTGTTTCCCCTGTTGATATCTGCCATCATGGCTACCGGACCAACACCGTGTGTCGGATACAGGTCACCATTTCGGTGAATAGAGTGTTTTGTTCTCCATTTGGCTTCACTGAAACCTTTTTCTCCAAAATCAACACCCGATTCGTAAGGTGTGGCGCCGTCGTTGAACTTCACTCCGCGCAAATCGTGCTGGTATCCTCCCTCGAGGTGAATCAGTTCGCCGAAAAGGCCTTCGCGTACCATATTCATGATGGCCATGACATCGCGGCGGTAGCAAACATTTTCCAGAAACATCAGTGGAACTCCGGTTTCCTCGTGCACGTTGACCAGCTGCCAGCACTCGTCAATGGAAAAGGCGCCACATACTTCCGTGCCAACGTACTTGCCTGCGCGCATGGCCGCGACAGCCTGTTCGGTATGCCACTCCCAGGGGGAGGCTATAACCACTGCGTCAACGGACTTGTCTTCCAGCAGATTCTTGTAGTCGTGCGGACCTTTGTCGTAAACGGCAGGCTTTTTACGGCATTTTTCTTCAATCATTTTCAACGTATCCACTACCATTTTTGGATCCGGGTCGGCGATAGCCACAACCTCACAGTCAGATCGCATGAGTGCCAGCTCGACGTGGCTCTGTCCGCGAAGGCCCGTCCCGATAAAACCAAGACGGAGTTTATCTTTGGGTTTGCCGTTGAGTACAAACGGTGTTCCTGCGGGTTGTTTTTCAATATTTGCAGCGGGTACTGCCAGTGCGGCGCCTGCCAGCACAGAGTTCTGGAGAAAGGTACGTCGGTTGAGTTTGTTTGACACGGGAAGAAGGTTTAGTTGTCAGTTTCAGGTTTACCATCGGATGAGCGCACTGCCCCAGGTGAATCCGCTTCCGAAAGCGGCGAGGCATACGAGATCACCCTCTTTGATCTTGCCGGCTTCCCATGCCTCGCAAAGTGCGATGGGCACAGAAGCTGCTGTAGTATTTCCATATTTCTGTATGTTGTTCCACACCTGATCGTCGCGCAGGCCGAGCGAGCGCTGTACCATCTGGCTGATACGCAAATTGGCCTGATGTGGAACGAGCAGAGATATATCGGAGGTCTGGAGTTCGGTTTCCTTCAGCGCTTCATGGATGACCTCGGGAAATTTCTGAATGGCCAGTTTGAACACGAACTGACCCTCCATATTCGGGTAGTAATGACCTTCGCGGAACATTTTTTCTGTGATAAAAATTTCACCGTATGTATCTGATGGCGGATACCCGTAGTCGAACTCCTCCCCCATTTTATTCAGGTGGTACCCGCCGTGCGCACCCGGATTGATAAAAGCCAGTTTTTCGGCATAGGTTCCGTCTGAATGCAGTTTGGTGGTCAGGATACCCTTGTCGGGATTGTCTGATGGCTGAACAACGACTGCACCGGCGCCATCGCCGAAAATAACCGTCACATTTCGTCCCCGATCGGTGAAATCGAGTCCCATGGAATGCATTTCGGAACCAACGACCAGTACATTCCTGTACATGCCGGTTTTTACGAACTGGTCAGCGATACTCAGTCCGTACAGGAAACCGCTGCACTGGTTTCTGATATCGAGTGCACCTGCTTCGCTTTTGGTGATACCCAGTTCCCGCTGGAGCAGAACCCCGCAACCCGGAAAGTAGTAGTCGGGGCTCAGGGTGGCGAAAACGATAAAGTCTATTTCTGCGGGATCAATACCGGCGCGTTCACAGGCAATCCGGGCAGCGGCTGCGCCCATAGTGGAGGTTGTTTCCTCGTGTTTTTTCCCATAATGGCGCTCCCGGATACCAGTTCTTTCCTGTATCCATTCGTCGGAAGTATCCATGATACCGGATAATTCCTGATTGGTCACCACCCTTTCGGGTACATAGTAACCGATTCCGGCAATTTTACTGCGTGGCATAGTCTGAAATCTGGTTTTGAAATAAAATTAATGGCTGATTTTTCTGTGGTGCAGCAAAAATAACCCAAAGAAGAAAACAAATGATGAAATTTGTCGTGCGCGTTATGAGAAGCGTCATTCTGAAAACAGTATATACGTACCTTAGCGAGATGAAAAGTCTGATTTCCCTCCTGTCTGTTACAATAATTGCCTTGCAGTTTGCTGCAGCGCAATCGGTGCCCAAGCGGCTGAGTCTGAATGAAAGTCTGGAACTGGCCCTGGCGAATAATAACCAGATTAAAAAGAACAAACTGGATCGCCAGGCACTGGAGCGAAAGGTAAAGGAAGCCCGGAGCGGGGCGTTGCCCGATGTTAATATGGGTGTCAATTTCGACTGGTACCCGTTACTGCCCACACAAATACTGCCCGGAGAACCATTCGGCAGGGGGCGGGATACTTATTTCCCGGTTCAGTTTGGTCAGCCATTTCAATTATCGGGTACCATGACTGTTGAATATCCGTTGCTGAACGAGGCTGCCCGCAGGCAGTCGCCGGCGCTTGATGTTACCAGGGGTATCAGTGATCTGATGCTGGTGCGCTCACGGGAGGAGGTTATTTTTAATACAGCAACCGTCTATTATCAGGCACTTCAGACCGAGCAGCTGTTGCGTGCGGTGAATGCCAATATTGACAAGCTGGATGCCCTCCGGGGTATGGCCGAATTACAACTGGCCAACGGATTTGCCATCCCGACAGACGTTAAACGCATACGGGTGGCACGCACCAATCTGGAAACCCAGCGCCAGAATCTGCTGGCCGCCATCGGCGGCCTTCGGCAAACTTTGCAGTTTTATTGCGGAATCCCCTACGAAGAACCGCTGGATCTGGTCAACGACAGCGAACAGCCCGCTGCCGACTCCCTTCGCTGGCTGGCCGTCAGACTGGAAGAGGAATCCATCACGGAATTCCGTTTGCTGGCCAATCAGATGGAACTCACCCGCATACAGCGGAGAGCCGCTCACGCCGAATCATTTCCTACAGTGCATTTATATGGCGCTGCCGCTGCACAGTCGTTCCAGCCGGATATCAGTTTTTTTAGCCCCGACAGGCAATGGTATGGTATGGCTGCTGCAGGCGTAAAACTTAAAATGCCTTTGCTCGACGGATTTCGTGTACACAACAAGGCAATGGGGCTTCGCATAGAAGAGCAAAAACTCGATGAAGATCGCAGACAGCTCGCAGCAGGAAAAAAACTCGAATACAGCGTGGCCCGAACTCAACTGGTAAATGCACTGCAGGCACTCCGTACCCAGAGCGATAACGTGGCTCTTGCACAGGAAATAACTGACAAACTTCTTCTCCAGTACAAGGAAGGTGTTGCATCGCTTACTGATCTTCTCAATGCCCAGACTGCCCTTTCAGAAGCGGTGACCAACTACTGGCAACAGGCATTCGGATACAAACTGTCTGTACTCAAACTCCTGAAGGGCGCCGGAAAACTCGAAGAACTTCTCAATAACTGATTTTGTTTCAAAAGTATTTATCTTGCCGCCTTAAAAAAACAATTTATGGCATTTTCCATCACATTCAAGGATGAAACCCTGACAGGCAGACTGATTCAGGAAATATCTGTACCTGTTGTATCGGAAACGCTTGCACTTCGTGAAATCATCATGATGCGGGTAGAAGAAGAAATCAAAAGAAGAGAGGATGAAAAACATGAGCGGTTTCAGGCGCTTGTCATAGAGCTGGATGAAAAGGAACGCGTATTGAACGGCGTCAGGGAAAGCAGAAAATCCGGAGAAATGCCGGATCCGGAGGCACATGGATACAGGGCACTCAGGGCATTTCAGCAAAACGCCTTTTTTGTTCTGATTGATGATGTACAGGTTGACAACCTCGAGGCTCAGGTTGTTGTACGCGATAATACAACGGTGACGTTCGTGAAAACTACTCCTTTAGTCGGTGGCTAAGCTCGGATTTCTACAGCTTATAAAGCGTCAGTTCGGTGATAACAATGACATCGAAATTCTGCTCGGAGATATTGCCAGCAAATCAGGAAAAGTTGAAGCTGATTCTCCTGAGAAACTTGATTCCTGGCAAAAACTCTTAAAAATGTCAGTGGAACTCCGTCGGGAGGCCATTATACACCTTATTGTTGCAATTGACGTGAATCCTGATTATGGAGAAACCTGGGTAAAACAGTTAATACTGGCGCTACTTCCCGGACAAAGCGAAACAGGCTGGCTTTCATTCATTCAGCACATCGAAATGATGCGGGATATTGATGCACAATTTGAACTGTCTTTTTTATTTGTGAACTTCATAAACGAAGAAATACCAGATCTGAAAAGTCAATATTACACAATATTTATAACAGTTTCTCTCAGGCATCTCTATATTAAACTGAAAAAGAGAGCTAGCAGGCCGACGGAGTTCCAGCTAAAGACCCTCGATATGCTGGAGACCTCGGCAGTGTCCAATGCTGATGGATTATATAGAGAACTTATGGAAGACAGATTCTATAAAGAACTGTCACCAGTCATTAATCAGTTGCTGAATATAGATGGAGGCCAGACCAGGGAGTTCTTTAAGATTTGTCTTCGATATGATAACAAGTCCGGGCCGGAACAAAAATGGAAAATTGAAGTTGCGAAAACGATGCAGGAGGTTAACAGGACCATTTTTGCAGAAAAAGCGCTGTCACTGATTGAAATGTGGTGTGAACTCCTTCGTTCAGAACATAAAAATCTGCCTAATCAAAGAGAGATGTGGGTATATAAGTTAGATATCCCTGCCTGGGTTTCTCCGTTTGTATGGTATGCCGGTTTATATTTGTACGAAGAACCTGGTATCAGAAAGGCACTTTCCAATTTTGCTGACCTGTCTTTCAAAAAAGTTCCCGGAATTGGCTCTCTTTCTGTTGGTGCGGGTATTGCATGTATTCATGCATTTTCTTTAATGCCGGATAACTCGGGCATCGTACACATTCTCCGTCAGCAAAACAAAGTGGTTAATAAAACAGCCAAGTCTGCTATCGAGAAAATACTTAAAAAAATTGCCTCAAAAAACAATCTGACCACGGGAGAACTGATGGAACTGGCAATTCCGGACTTTGAGCTGGACGAAAATGGTCTGCGCTCCTTTGATTTCGGAGATTATGAAGCGATTGTATCTATAGAAGGCAGTTCCCGGGTACAGATAAAGTGGTTCCAGAAAAAAGGAGAAAAACTTCTGAAGTCAGCTCCGGCGGTGGTGAAGAAAGAATTCCGGGATGAGTACAAGGCGCTTTCTGCGACGCAGGCAGAAATAAAAGATGCCCTGGGCGGAATTTCCAAAACACTGGAGAGTGCCTGGCTTGAGAAAAGAGTCTGGACATATATACAACTGGAAAAAAGGCTGCTGGATCATCCGTTATTAAAGTTTGTTGCCCGTCGGATTATATGGCGACTGGAATCGGGATCCAAAACAGCGGATGCCATTTTTTTCGGTGGACGCTGGCAAAATCCCGCCGGAGAGAATTTTGACTGGATTAGTCCCGACACAACAGCTACCCTGTGGCACCCGATTTATGCATCTGCAGATGAAGTACTGGCCTGGCGAAACTGGCTGGAACAGCGGGAAATTACCCAGCCATTCAAACAGGCATACCGGGAAGTATATGTGGTTACTCCTCCCGAGATCCGGACCAATTCCTATTCCAACCGCTTTGCGGCGCATGTACTTCGGCAACATCAGTTTGCTGCGTTGTGTGGTTTGCGCGGATGGAGTTACAAACTGCAGGGGAACTTTTACAATCCCGTCACTCCGCATAAAGATGTTCCTGTGTGGGATTACCGTATTGAATTCTGGACAGAGACAAACGATCTGGACGACACGCTTGATTCGGGGATATATCAGTATATCTACACAGATCAGGTTCGATTCAGTCACCAGGGTCGTCAGGTAAATATGCCGGATGTTCCGCCGATTGTTTTCTCGGAACTCATGCGCGATGTTGATTTGTTTGTGGGAGTATGCAGTATTGGCAATGATCCCGACTGGCAGGATTCGGGCAACCAGCGATTTCGGGACTACTGGAGGGGATACGCTTTTGCGGAAGAGTTGTCGGCCAGCGGAGAAATTCGGCTGGAAGCGCTGAAAAAAATGATACCCAGGCTAAAAATTGCTTCGCAGTGTCGTTTCGAGGGGCGCTATCTGCTGGTACAGGGTAGCAGACACCTGTACAAGATACATTGTGGCAGTGGAAACATACTGATGTCGCCGAACGACAAATACCTGTGTATTGTTCCGGATCAGGCTGCCAGGCGGGAAAAAGAGCCGATATATCTGCCGTTTGAGGGTGATACACTATTGTCTGTCATTATCAGCAAGGCCATTCTTCTGGCCAGTGACGAAAAGATAACCGATCCCACGATTCTTTTACAGCTATAAAAAATCCCGAATTCCTTCCGGAGAAAGAATTCGGGATACGGGGAGACTGCAACCCGGGGTTGCGGTCGGTTTAGCGTTGTACCACCACGCGGCGTACGGCAGTTTCGCCGTCAACTGTAGCGCGGAGGAAGTAAGATCCTTGTGGCAGGTTGCCCAGTTCAACACGCTGGATCAGGTTATCCACCTTGCCGATATTGAGCGTCTGAACAGTCTGACCGAATGTATTTACCACTTCAACGCGAACTTCAGAAGACTGGGCGAGCGCCAGATTCACGATAACCGTACCTGTAGTCGGGTTCGGGCTTACAGTGAATGACTGTACAGAAGCCGGGTCAACAGTTCCAACAGTTACCTGAACAGTAACGATGGCTTCCAGGGCACAGCCGCTCACGTCGTTTACTGTGCAGGTGTAAGAACCTGCAGGCACGCCCGAGAGATCCTGCGTAGTAGCGCCGTTGCTCCAGTTGTATGTGTAGAACGAGTCATCGCCGAGCAGAGTGCCCAGGCCACCGCCCGGAGTCAGGTTCACAGCGCCGCTTGAAGTGGTAGCTGTGGCAGTTACGTCGTCGAGCAGCGGGAGCATCAGCACCTGAGTGGAGGCGCCCACGAAGAAGCAGCCGCCGGAAGGATCCACGTTGTTGATGTTTGAGCCGAGGGTTGGGTCAACCAGTGTACCACCACCCAGAACTACAGGAGTGAGGTAGTAAACGCCAGCCGGGAAGATAGAACCATCATTCACGAGACCAACAGTAAACGGAGCGTTCAGGAATCCTGTGCTGCCGAGGAATGATTGATCATCGGATGGCCAGGTATCAGAAGGAATCGGACCGGAAGAAAGTGCCCATGCCATACCGGCGATCGGACCTTCTGTCGGGAGAACGAAGCTTGCTTCGTCGAGTGTGATGAGATCAGCGAGCTGAGCTTCAAAGCAGAGGAACGGATTTGGAACAGCATAGTTGCCCACAGCACCATCAGCGCAGGTTACGCTGGCAATTTGCGTTACTTCGAGGCAGAACTGACCAGTGGCTACGGTACCGCTGAAGTTGAATCCGTCAACCAGTACAAAGTATGTCTGGCCATTTTCAGTTTCGACATCCACACCGGAGCGCCAGTCAGGATCACCGCTTGCGAACAGATCGTCGTTACAAACCACTTCAGTCAGATCAGTACAGTCATCGCCTGCATAGACAAGCATTTGTGTATCACCCGGATCCTGCTGGGCAGTACCGATGTAGTTGGTTGCATTGCAGGGAACGGTCTCGATGTGGTACGCATTTCCGTTACCGATGAAAGTGTACCACATGGAGTTGTCAACAATATCAGCGCCTGATGCTTCATTCCAGCAATCAACAACCGGATCAGAGGCTGAAGCCGTTGCTGAAGTATTGTCGTACAGACCGGAAGTCTGGGAAACACCCGGAGCACCGACCATCAGTCCGTTGATGTCAACAGCGGATTCGCAGAAATCAACATTGTAAACAACCGGAGGCAGGGACACATATTCAACATCATCCGTATAGAATGTGCTGACGTTGTTGGTACCGTAGAAGTCGATACCACCGAGGTTGTTCGGGTAAGGTATGATAGCAACAAAGTTGTTGTTGACCCAGAGTTTCAGCGTGTTATTATCAAGGTCAATCTCGTGACGAACTTCGAACCACTGAGCGTTCGGGTAAGTAAATTCTGCGAGAGAAGCACCTGCACCGATCTGGATATTGCCAGCGCCATTGTTGCTGAAGAATACGTCGAGGTTCCAGGAGCCGGCACCGATGGGTACTACATTCTGAATGTTGTAGTATGCGTTTTTACCGTTTGGAACGTAGAATTTCCACTTCAGGCTGTAGCGACCGGTTGTTTTGTTACCCAGGTTCAGTACCACGTCCTGTGGACCACCGGCAGCAGCCGTGCTGTTGACCTTCATGGACTTGGTTGGTGAGCTGGCCTGTTCGGTAGTTACGATACCGTCTTCAGCTGTACCTTCTGTACCGCTCCAGGTTGTCCACCAGGTAGCTTGTGGGCCCAGTTTCTGGGTGGTGAGGTAGTTGTCGAAGTTATCGCAGATGATAGAGCTGGGGTTCAGGTTGCAGGGAACCACACATGGATCGCAGGCAGCGTAGCAGATAGCGGGTAGAGAAATATCCGTATTGCCTACAGTTACGCTGCGGTTATAGCCACCAAAACCGTCACTCACACCGCAAGCCTGTGGAGCCTGTTCCCAGTTGTTCGGACCGTTTTTGAACTTGTACTGGTAGGTCTGGCCTTCTGTGAGCAGCAGTGTTGCACCCCAGATACCATTACCCTGGTTCACAAGCGGAATATCGGACCAGTTGGAGAACGAACCTGCGATACGTGCGCCGGCAGGATCAACATTCTGGAGCAGCATGTTTACCTTGAAAGATACGTTTACTACTGCTGGTGTGTACTCGTACAGCTCCACGTCGTCCACTTTCCAGTAGTATTCGAACTCACCGTTCCAGCGGAACTGAATCCAGACATTGGACGCACCATCGGCTTCCGGGACAGCAAGATCAATATAACCCTGATAAACCTGCGGATTGCCGGACGTTTCGGCGACGAGATCGTCGAACTCTGAAATACTGTGGTACGTGAAGTTGGTACCGTCTGTGCTGATTCCGATGTTGGCCACGTCGCTACCTGTGAATGTGCGGTAGTACGTGTAGAATTTCAGGTGCACATTGGATTTCCCGGAGCAGTTTACCGGTGCAGTGATGTTGGTGATAGTTGCATCATGCGGGAAGCCCTCTCCGTTTGCATCGGAGTCAAACCACATGTAGCCGGTTGCGGCTGTTGGTGCAGTGAAATCGCCAGGGCTCCAGTTGCCAGCAGCCAGATCAGTGGTCCATGACCAGATAATCGGACCTGTGTTGATACCACCGTTCTCCCAGATGGTCAGGGACTGAATTTCGTCGGAAAACGACTCCGTCCAGAACGGGGTTTGAGCAAAAGATACCTGGAAACCGGCTGCGAGCATGAGGGCGAGCAGCATGTTTCTGAGTGTTATCGTTTTTGTCATGAGAATAAGAAGTTTGGTTAACAGTTTCAGACAATACTGATTTTCTCTGCCAAAATTCCAAAAAAGAATCCGTTCCGTATGGTCTTTTGACCCGGAATTTTGCAATTGGACTATTTTTTGCTAAAAAAAGAGGCTTTTATATCGCTTTTTTACACAAAATGATCGGAATTCTTGTAAAGGTTATCTGCGGGCGCCAGTAAATAATTTGATCAAAGATTCAGGTAATACATCAGCGCATCGTATCGCTCCCGCATCATACCTGCTTTTTCCAGTTCGCCGAAGGTTTCCTTGATACGGTAGTCGTGTCGTTCGAGTGATGCAATGGCTCTTGTAATATCTGTGCGGTCCAGCTTCATAGTCAGTTCCATATTGTCATGATCCGGTTCGGATGTGACGAATACATTCATGATTTTGATACCTTCTTCTTCGACAATACGGGTAATATTGGATAAAGAATAGTCTCTTTTGGGCATTTCCAGTACCAGTACGGCGCCTTCTCCTGTAAACGATGCTGTATGTGAAAAGTAGCGGAGCAAGTCATTTTGGGCGATTACACCCAGATAATTGCTCTCCGGATCAATAACCGGGATGAGCGTAAGGCGCTGCTCTCCCATCAGCCGGATCACACCGAATATATGCTCGTCTTCGAGTACGGCCGCTTTTCTGAGGTGGTCGAGATCGTATGATCCGATCGGATCCGATATTTTGTGGCTGAACACCTCCTCCTCCGAAAGAATACCCATTAATTTTCCATCCTGAACGACAGGAAGGTGTTTGACGTGAAAGTCGCTGAGCAGATGAAAAGCATCTCTGCCAGTGTGTTCTGTTGTCAGGGGCGGGATATCGCGCGCAATGAGTTTCCTTGCTGTCATAGATACAGAGATTAAACGCGTCTTCGGTGAAACTTGTTTCCGCGCCGGGGCAAATATGTATCCAAATTACGGAATCAGCAAAATATTAACTTTGTGCAAAAAAAACGGTGTTATGCACTACGCCTCCCAGCGCGCCCTTTTTTTGCAGCACGTAGCCCAGACGTCACCCGCACCTCTGGCACTCGAGATCGAGTCGGCCAGTGGTTGCTGGCTGCACGATGTATCCGGCAAAAAATATCTCGACCTGATTGCCGGTATAGGTCCCAGCGTGCTGGGGCACCGGCATCCGCGTGTGCTCGAGGCGGTACAACAACAAACAAATCAGTACTGGCATACGCTTGTTTACGGGGAGTTTGTGCTGTCTCCACAAGTAAAACTGGCCGAACGGCTTGCTTCCGCACTACCCGGACTGGATTCTGTGTATTTCGTCAATTCGGGAACAGAAGCCACGGAAGGAGCCATGAAACTGGCCAAACGTGCTACGGGCCGGCCTCATTTTGTATCCTGCCGGAATGCCTACCACGGAAGTACGCAGGGCGCTGCCAGCCTTATGTCGCCCGATGATTTTACACGGGCTTTTCACCCGCTTCTGCCCGGTGTATACCATATCAATTTCAATGAAACGGATGATTTGGGTATAATTGACGATCGGGTTGCCGCCGTCATTGTTGAGACGGTACAAGGGGAAGCCGGGGTCATTCCTCCGGATGCCGGATGGCTTCGCGCATTGCGTCAGCGTTGCGATGAAACGGGTGCCCTGCTTGTTCTTGATGAAATTCAGGCCGGAATGGGCCGTACAGGTACGCTCTTTGCCTTTGAGCAACACGGAATTGTGCCTGATATCCTCCTGCTGGCCAAGGGCCTGGGTGGTGGTATGCCGCTCGGCGCATTTATCGCCCGGAGGGAACTGATGCAATTGCTCACGTATGATCCTGTGCTGGGGCACATCACCACATTTGGTGGCCATCCGGTATCTGCTGCTGCCGGACTTGCCACGCTTGAAGTGCTTCTGGATACTGATCTTGTCAGTCTCGCCAGGCACAAGGGAGATCTGTTCAGGCGGCAACTGAACCACCCGGAAATACGTGAAATCCGTCAGGCCGGACTGTGGCTGGGTGTTGACGTCGGCTCTTTTGAGTGTGTACAGAAAATAATCAGACACTGCCTGAATGAGGGCTTGATTACCGACTGGTTTCTCTTCAACAGCCATACCCTGCGCATCGCTCCTCCACTTGTCATCAGTGAAGAAGAGATTTCTTTCGCCTGTTCCGTTATAAACTCTGCTCAGGTGTAGTATCGAAGTGAAAATCAGAATTGAAAGGAACTAATTAACATATTTCAGCCCGGGACAGGTCTGTTCCCGGGGTGCCTCCAATGAAAAGCCGGTTTATACAGGCTCCGTACCTGGAGCCTGCACAAACCGGCTTTTCATGGTTATACGCCTTGTTATGCGACAGTCCAGCTGACAGGAACAGCGAGTACCGGTACAAGGGAGTGGTTTACTGTATCTTCCGTGATACTGCCGAATACCACGTGTGAGATGCCTTTCCGCTGGTGCGTGGCCATCACAATCAGGTCGGCTTTTATCTGATCCGAGAATCCGAGAATAGTGGTATCCTCAAAGAAGGATTCTGTAGTAATGATTGCTTCGGATACATGAAGGCCAGCTTTTTTGGCCAGGGTATTTTTCAGGTCTTCTGCGGAAGAGTCTGACTCCAGCGACGACGGGTTGTTCATGTACAGTACCTGCACGTTGAATCCGAAGATTTTTTGCCATTCTGCCAGAAAACGGAACGTGGTGAGCTGGTCGTCTTTCAGGGTTGTGGGCAGCAATACCGTTTTGGGAATGAATTTTTCTGCACCTGCCGGGACGGCGAGTACGGGGCAAGGAGATGTGCGGATAACCTTTTCGGTATTGGAGCCCAGCAGAAACTCATTCAGACCGGATGCGCCTTTGGTTCCCATTACGACCAAATCAACGTCATCTTCTTCCGCAACGTTTTTGATTGTACTGTACAGGTAACCATCGCCAACTCTGGTCTGTATGCTGAGTCCGGCATATTCGGGATTTCCCAGCAACTCCGTTCTGATTCGTTCGAGTCCGGTACCGGCGCTTTCGTCGTAATTATTGTCTTCAATGGTATAACCGGACGCAGGAGAAAACTCCGACAGTGGTGCAGCATAAACAGAAGCCACATTTACGTGGAGGAGTTCGAGGGCAGCGCCGCTTTTGCGGGCTACTTCGGCGGCTACAAAGAGAGCGTTTTCAGCGTTTTCGGAGAAATCAACGGGAACAAGTATCTTTTTCATAGAGCAGTGCAGTTTGGTGATTTGCACTGCAAAATTGCGAGAGGAGCAACTGCTGCCTTATGACGGTGGTTACAACTTCGGATGATACTCGTCAGGAGGTCGTACTTACTTCAACCGGAACCACTGTATACCGAAAAACCCATTCTGAGTCAAGACAGTCAGTTCATCTCCCTCATCATACTCCTCGTACTGACCGGATGAAACAAGAACTTCCTTTTTTTCTGTACGGGGTCCCCAGGGTGAAAGTTCGAGGTAATACGAGGTGGTTTTTCCGCTGCTGATACGCTTTCCTGTTACAACGGCCCGATACTCTACCGGTGCGGACCGGTCGAAGGCTGCGTTCAGGGCAGTGACGGTACCGAAGCTGTATGCCAGAAAAAAAGCCGCGATCACAGCTGCTTCCACATAATGAACCGGTTTGCTGAACCGGAATCCGGATATGCCGGAGAAAACTGCCATCAGCAGTACGCCCAATACCGGCAATATTATACGCCATGCGCTGTTATATTCGATCAGTTCGTAGTCAAAAATCGAGCGCAGGCAGATACTCATGCATGGGAAAAGCAGCGCGAAAAACACATGAGGGAGAACGCTGTATTTTCTTTCGTTGTAGCGAATCAGTCCGCCCGACCATTTTACCGCTGCCACGGCTGCCAGCGGAGTGAGTATTACCCCTGAAAGCGCCCATTCTCGCATAACCGGAACGAAAAAATACCATATTGCCGAAATGATAGCGGAGATATTCAGTACCCGGACTATCTGTACTGCTTTTCCGAGCCTGGTTTCGCGTTCTTCCTGCGACCATCCCCTGCTGACACTGATGATATCTTCGTCTTCCTGCGTGGCACTTTCCATATCCAGGTCGGGATAGCGATCAGCGAGCCATTGAATAATCTCGTGGCTGTCGGCGTAATACAGACTGATTGTTATCTTTTTACGGTTTCGGTGTGCGGGTTTAATGGTGATATAGCGGTCATCTACTGAGAATCCCAGAATTTCATTGAATAAAAGTTCGCGGCGGAAGATTACGCTCACTGTATACACCCGGTCTTCGTCAATGACAAAACGGCCGTTGAACACATCAACGATAGCTGCTATACCTGTCAGCACCAATGCTGCTGCCATAGGTCCGAAAAGCCAGAACGTTTCCGCGAGAAACGGGTCGAGGGGTCCGGGCAGGAGTGGCTGAACGAGCATCCAGCCAAATATCGCTACAAGCAGTGGTGCACCCACAAGGATAAAGGCTGCGTACGGGCGCGCGTATCGGTAGGTTTTCATGTTAATTATCATTATTCTGAACAAAAAACATCTCCACTTCACCCTTGTTATGTACGGAGAAAGTACCCCGCGGCTCTACAGGGAAGAGATGCCTTACTGCTTCGGCGGTAGCGCCTGAAACATTTACTTTGCCGTGTTCACCGTGTTCTTCCAGTCGGGCGGCCAGGTTAACGGCATCGCCCCAGATGTCGTAGGCGAATTTGTTTTTACCGATAACACCGGCAACGACCGGGCCGGTATGAATACCGATGCGCATTTCCCGGAGCATTGCGTTCGGGTTATTTCTGTTTCTGGTTTCGAGCCAGGTAATCATTTCGAAAGCGGCTCGGACAGCATCAGACGGGTGTGTGTCGTTTACAACAGGCAGTCCGCCTGCGCACATATAGGCATCCCCTATTGTCTTTATCTTTTCCAGGCTGTGGCGTTCGCAGATTTCATCGAAGGCCAGAAAGCACTCGTTCAGTTCGTCAATAATTTGTCCGGGAGTGAGCTGGGCAGACAGTTTTGTGAAGTTGATAAAATCGGTAAAAAGAACGGTGACCGACTGATACAGTTTGGGTCGGGCCTGGCCTCCTGCTTTCAGTTCGCGGGCAATTTCTTCCGGGAGAATATTGAGAAGCAGTCCTTCGCTTTTATGTCTTTCCTCTTCAATTTCCCGGTTTTGTTCCTGAATCTGGCGATTTTGATTTTTCAGGCGCTGCCCCGTTTGTCTCGACAGCCACCAGCCTGCGAGCAGAAGGGCGACGATGACAGCACCGAGAGCGCCCAGCAGGGTGACGAAAGAACGAAAGCTGGCGTCTTTCTGTTGCTGATACTCCTGCTCCTGCTGCACGCGGTAGAGTTCCTGGGCGCGTCGCGTACTGTCGGCCATATTTTGTGCCCGTTCAATAGTTTCCTTCTGTCTGAGTTCAGCAATCAGGCGGGTTTGCTTTTCGGCCGCCAGCTGCTGGGCTGCCAGTTTTGACTCCTGTCTGGAGCGGAGCACCTCCAGACTTTGTTGCCTGAGCTTAGCCTGATCTGCGTCTTTTTGAGCGGCCAGCAATTGCAGCTGATTTTCCTTTTCACGGGTTTCGAGTTCCAGGTTTTTGTTGAGCAGCGACAGTTTTTCGCTTTCGAACTGGAGTTGAGACAATTCCAGGTCTTTGAAATTTTGTCGGGCGATCAGGAATTTGATTTGACCTTCGGCTTCGGAGAGCAGGGCGCGTTGCTGGCTCAGCTGCATTTCACGGGCCCTTTCTTCCGTCCTGACGGCATCGAGAATATTCAGGTATGCCTTGTAGTTATCGAAGGCCTTTTCGAACTCATACAATTCGTGGTAGAGGTCGGCTGCCGTTTTGTATGCTTCAGCGAGTACGCGTTGCTGGCGTGAATCCTGTGCATATCTGACAGCCAGATCATTGTGTGACAGGGCGTTGTAAAAATCTCCGTTGCTGAAATAGACTGTTGCGAGCAGGTGTTCCAGGTTTGCCATGGCAGGGAAATCCTTTCGGGCTGCCAGAATATCTCTGGCTTTCAGCAGGTATTCGATACCCTCCCTGGTTTGTCCGGTATTGTGCAGTGCGATACCGATATTGGCGAACAGAATCTCGTTATAGTCGCAATCAATGAATTTGCACTGAAGTTCTGCTTTTCTGAAATATTCGAGTGCGGCTTCATAATCGCGCAGCGCGGCGTACTGCCTGCCGAGGTTATTGTAGAGCAGGGATTGTTCGATAGTGGTACCAGATCGCTCAATGATATCCCTGATCCGCAGGTAGAAGTAAAGACTTTTGCCCGAGTTTCCGCTCTGGTCGTAGGCTGCTGCCTGTTTCTGATAGATTCTGGTCTGGCAGGGAAGATTGTACGATTCCCTGCAGGCGGCAATCAGTTTCTGGTAAATACTGTCGGCGCTTTCGAACTGCATATTATTCAGGCTGGCGTCGGCGGCCTTTTCCAGTATTTCGGGGTTTTCGGGTGTTGATTTGAGGACCTGGTCGTAATATCTTCGGGCGGATCCGTACATTTTTTCCCGAAAGAACAGATCACCGAGAGCCATACGTACTGCTGTGAGCATTTCCCTGTTACCCTTTGTTTCCAGTTTGGCTTCTGCTTCCAGGTAATGCTGGAGTGCTTCGGATGTTCTGTTCTGTCTGGCGAACAGTTCGGCAAGCAGGACACAGGATCGGATGATACCGCCATCATACCGGACGCTTCGCGCCATTGACAAGCTTCTTCCGGCGAGTTGTTCGATTTCCGAATCACTGGTGGAGGCAGCGGCTCGTCGGAGCAGCATTTCCACTTCTTCGGTTGTGCGTTCGATTTCCTCCTGTTCCTGAGCAAGGCAGGGGGTGATCGCTGACAGCAGCACGGAGAAGAGGATCAGGCTGGATATTTTCACATCGGGTGTTTATAGTTGGGGTCAAAGAAACGAAAAAAGGCATTTATCATGCAATATCCATTTCAATCTGTCGCCGGTTGAGGTCAACACTGACCACCCTGACATCAATCCGGTCGCCCATTCTTATCTGTTTTTTGTAACGTCGGCCGGTTGCGCTCAGATTTCCGGGATCAATGGTATATGTATCTTCGAGATATCGGAACTCCACCAGTCCTTCTGCCCTTGAGTCGGGGAGTTCGACGAAGAAACCCCGGTCAATAATACCGCTCACGACACCTTCGAAAACATCGCCGATATGTTTTTTCAGAAATTCTGCCTGTTTGTATTTGATACTTTCGCGTTCGGCGTCTGCGGCTTTTTTCTCCTGGTTACTGATATGTTTGCACTGTTCTTCCAGTTTGGCCTTGTCCACGCGGTAAGTTCGGCCGTCGAGATTTTGTTCAAGAATTCTGTGAGCCAGCACATCGGAGTAGCGGCGGATGGGAGATGTGAAATGCGAGTAGTGTGTGAACCCGAGTCCGTAGTGGCCAATATTGTCGGATGAGTAAACCGCCTTGGCCATTGTTCTGATTGCCAGTGGTTCAAGAATTTTGAGACGATCGTCTTTTCGTGCTGCCACCATCAGTTTATTAAAGGAGTCGGCAATCTGTTTTGGAGTATCTACTTTCATTGGGTGGCCCATTTCGGCGGCAAATCGGGCGAATTCGATGACCTTGCTCATATCGGGCAGGTCGTGAACGCGAAATATGAATGGTATTTCGCGTCCTTCCGTGTTTTGTGGCGATTCATCATTTCCTTTACCCGGCTTGAGAGGCGGGTGCATATACAGGGCTACCTCCCTGTTTGCCAGCAGCATGAAATCTTCGATAAGGAGGTGAGCCTCCCTGCGTTCCTTCACATAAGCCTCTACAGGTACACCGTCTTCGTCGAGACGGAAGCGGACCTCATCGGTTTCGAAGCCGATTGCCCCGTTTTTTTCCCGTTCTTTCCTCATCTTTCCGGCGATTCTGTTCAGGCTGAAGAGTGCGTTTTCCAGTTCACTGAACAGCGGGTGCAATTTCAGCTCCGGTTCCGGCTTTTTATCCAGCACAGTTTGCGCTTCTTCGTAGGAAAAGCGTTTGTCGCTGTAAATGACAGTTTTTCCGAACCATCGTTTCATCAGTTTATCCTTCGCATCGAATTCGAAGACAGCGGAGAACGTGAGTCGGTCCTGTTCCGGAACGAGAGAGCACAGGTTGTTCGACAGTTTTTCGGGCAGCATGGGGTTACAGCGATCCACCAGATATACTGAAGTACTTCTGGCGAAGGCCTCTTTGTCCATTGGCGACCCGGGTTTCAGATAATGCGTTACGTCTGCGATATGCACTCCAATCTCCAGATTTCCGTTTTCGAGCGTTCGGACGCTGATCGCGTCGTCAAAATCCTTTGCGTCTTCCGGGTCAATAGTGAAAGTGAGTACATTGCGGAAGTCATGTCTTCGCTCTATTTCCTGTGGGGGAATCGTATCGGGAATACGGGCGGCTTCTGCCTCGGCCTCTTCGGAGTGCTGGAGCGGGAACCCGTAGTTGACAAGAATTTTCTTCATTTCGAAGTCATTTCCCCCGACAGCTCCCAGCACCTGTGTTACTTTTCCGATGGGTACCCTGCCTTTCCCTTCCTGCCAGTCGGTGATAGTTACCACCACCTTGTCGCCGTCGGCGGCTTCGCCGCAAGCTTCGAGGGGAACGTATATATCTGTCTGGATATTCGGGTTGTCGGGGAGGAACATGGCATACTTCCTGCTGAAGCGGATTGTTCCGAGAAATATTTCATTGGCGCGTTTTAGTACCTGAAGAATCTCACCTTCCGGTTTTCGGGCTGGCATACCGCGCCTGCGGGCGGGCGGGGGCGGGAACAGAAGAACCTGCACCGTATCGCCGTTCATGGCACCGTTTATATGTTTTTGAGGCAC
>CAILQK010000033.1 GCA_903836265.1 uncultured Bacteroidota bacterium
GGCCTCATATCTTCGTGATTTGTACGATGCACTGTATGATACTCCGGTGCTGTCAGTTCCTCCTGTTATTGCAAAACCTGAACCTGCCCCCCGGCGTGAGCCAATACCCGAGCCGATCCCTGAACCCGCTCCGCCCCCGCCTGTCAGGGAGCCGGAAGTAACCGCAGTTGTACCGGAAGTTCCGGAAACAAAGCCCGGGAAAGAAAAAAAGGAGGCTTCAGTTCCGCATCCGGCTCCTGTTGTCTCCACCTCATATACATCTGAAAAGCCGGAGCCGGTGGATGCCGATACGGAGGCGCTGTTCGAGGAAAAGGTTGCCAAAGAGTTGTCTGACCGGCTTTCCGAGCTGCCCATAGCCGACCTGAAAAAGGCAATTGCTCTGAACGACAAGCTGCTTTATACCCGCGAACTGTTTGGTGGCCAGGGATCAGTATTCGATTCTGCTGTTGCCGATATCAACTCGATGGGCAGTTTTGCCGACGCCCAGAATTATATGATAAAGCAGTGCGTGAAGCGTTTTGAATGGAATGATGCCAAACGGATTGACATGGCAAAAAATTTCATCCGGCTGGTCAGAAGGCGCTTCAAGTAAGACAAACATGAAAATTCTGATTGTCGGACAGGGAATAGCCGGTTCGGTACTGGCGCATCTCCTGTCCGGACGCGGCTGCGATGTACATCTGGCAGACGCCGGAATGCCCGGTTCTTCTTCCCGTTTCGCCGCAGGAATTATTAATCCGGTAACAGGCAAACGCTTTGTCAAATCGTGGAATTTTGACCTTTTTTTTCCGGTAGCCATTCAGGTTTACCGGGATATGGAAGCACTCGCCGGTTTATCGCTGCTCAGGCAGTACCCGGTGGTGCGGCTGCTTGCAGCTCCCGCAGAGGCAAATGACTGGTCGGCACGCTGCGCTCAGTCTGATTATTCAGATCACGTGCGCGAATTGCACGACGCGCGCGAGTGGGCGCCTCTGCTGAAGCCCGGCTTCCATTTCGGTGAAATTTCCCGGGCTGCCCGCGTTGACTTCCCGCTGCTGCTGCAGGCAGCCAGAAAACGCTGGAATGACGAGGGTCGCTTCAGTATTCAGAACATTGAAGCTGAACGGGCGGACGAATGGCTTGATGAATTTGACAGGGTTATTTTTACCGAGGGATTTCGCGGACAGTTCAACGAGCTGTTCCCGACCGATTTGTGGAGGGTAGCCAAAGGAGAAGCACTGATTATTCGCATTCCCGAGTTTCAGGGCCGCAGATTCAATTCCATGCTCAAAAAAACAGCAATTATTGCTCCGCTGGACGACGATACTTTTTGGGTTGGCGGTACTTACCAGTGGCATTTCCCGGACTTTGCCCCCAGCCTCAGCGAAAAAGATTTTCTGATCGGTCATCTGAACGAGATGCTGGATGTGCCGTACGAAATTGTTGATCACGTGGCCGGTGTAAGGCCCACGGTCAAGGACAGAAGGCCACTCATCGGAGAGAGTCCTGTGAAGAAAAATGTCTTCATTTTCAACGGGATGGGAACGAAAGGCGCCCTGCTGGCTCCTTACTGGGCGACGCACCTCGTCAATCACCTGCTCGATGGTACCCCCGTTGATCCGGAAGTATCCGTATCAAGGAAATGAGGCCTGCCTCAAGCCGTATCACCCAGTACAACACCCCGGTCAACCCGATCGGGTAACGGTCCGAAATGGGCGAGTTTGAGTTCGGCCATCTTTCTGCCGGCTACAGCGCATTCGAGTGGTGAGGCCCCTTCAAGACGTGCAGTAAGGTATCCCGACCAGAATGCATCACCTGCGCCGGTGGTGTCTTTTACTTCCACCTTTCTCGCCGGAAGATGGTGCATGTCTTCCGTCGAGTTGCCAACCCAGCAACCCTTGTCGCCGAGCGTGAAGCAGACTTCCGTTGCGCCCATCTTGAGAAAATGCTCGATGACGGTTTCAGGCTGAGGATTGGGGGTCTCATACAGTCGCGCCCAGTCAACATCGCTGATTTTGATGAGCGACCCCAGCCGCGACCACTCTGCTACAATACGCTGTGCCTCCAGACGGTCGGGCCAGATTTTTTCGGCGTAATTGGCATCCAGGCTCAGCTGGCAACCGGCCCGTTTTGCCCGTTCGCCCGCATCCAGAATTACATGCTGGGCCGGCTGTCTGCTCAGTGCAAAACAGGTGGTGTGAAAAATACTGATATCTTCAAACTTCTGGAAGGGAAACTGCCGTATGGACAACTGATAATCAGCATTCCGGTAAGCCTGAAAGTTGGAAACTGCGGCAGAGCGTGTAACCAGAATCAGGGTGGTCGGTTCGTTTACCTGCGCAACATGGGTGACATCCACCCCCGTGCGCTCCACATAGTTTTTGAGGATGTTGCCCATGTCATCGTTGCCTACGCAGGCAACCAGCATGGCGCTGTTCCCCAGTCGCGCCATGTTCATAGCCAGATTTGCCGGGCTACCGCCCGGAATACGCTTGAATAGCGTGGCCTCGTCGAGGGTTTGTACAAATTCGGCTGTTATAAAGTCAACCAGAAGTTCTCCGGCCGACAGGATTGCGATAGATCTGCTCATAGCTGTTTGTTACACATTACTTCAGAGCGGATTGCCATGCAGTGCATTCTCTACCCCACGTTCCCCAAAGTAATTCTTTTACAGGCCGCAATGATACGACAAATTGATGAGCCAAGGGTATGTCGTAACCAAAAACATAAAATGATTTGTTGGCGACGCCGGCTTTCCCTATGTTTGGGGCAGATATCAAGTTGAATGAGTACAATGCCAACAGTTTCAATTCTCTGGGCCGACCGGATACGCAATATTTCCACTGTCATGGTGATAGCCATTCACGTGGCTGCACCCATCGCGCACGTCCCGCAGGATCTGAACAGTTTCTGGTGGTGGATCGGGAATTTCTGGAATTCTCTCAGCAGGCCCGGCGTGCCGCTGTTCGTTATGCTAAGCGGATTTTTGTTGTTGGGAAAGGATTATCCCCTGCCGGATTTTCTCGGCAGGAGATTCTCCAGGGTAGTCATTCCGGCTCTCTTCTGGATGGTAATCTACTCGATTTACGGACATTTTTCCGGAAACGATCCTGCCACTGTATGGGATGCCATCCGCAATATTATTATCCGGCCGGTGCATTATCACCTCTGGTTTATTTATCTGATTATTGGTCTGTATCTGGTGTACCCAATACTGAGACCCTGGATCAGGGTTGCCGGGGAGCGCGATTTCAGGTATTTCTTCATTATGAGCATGATCGGAGCCTGGGGTTACAAGATACTTGCTGTTTATTTCAACCTGCCTATTGGTGTTTACTTCGAGCTTTTTACAAATAACTGTGGCTATTTTGTTCTCGGATATTATCTGGGTACAAGAGGGCCGGCCGGCATTGAATCCGGCGGACTCCCCTCCTGGCGACTCACCGGGAGGCAGCTTGTTTTTGTCGGACTGGCACTGATTGTGGCGGGTACTGCTTCTACTATGCTCGGTACCTACTGGCTCAACAGCGGCTGGAGTCCGGGAGCAAACTTTGATGTTTACTTCTATGATTACCTGACTCCGAATGTCGGTTTTTCTGCCGTAGGCTGGTTTTTGCTTGTCCGGTTTGGCTGGTCTGCCGCTCCGCTGCACGAGGTGGAGAAGGACTTTTCAGCTGCCAGTTTTGGTATCTATCTGGCCCACGTGCTGGTGATGGACTGGTGGGGGCAATGCGGCTACTGGCACAGTGGTCAGCATCCGCTCGTGGGTATTCCGGTACTTGTTGGAATTGTCACACTCACGACTTTTCTGGCTGTTCAACTGATCAGGGTGTTGCCTTTCGGTAAAAAAATAACCTGACCCGCGATACAATGAGCGTAATTTTGCTCCGATGGAACCTGTCTTCAGTTTTGTCGGTTAAGAGGATATGATAGTACGCGCTTTGGCACAATGGAAAAAGTCCTACACAGGTATTCCCAGAAATATCTGGCTGCTTTCCCTGATCAGCCTGATTAACAGGTGCGGGAGCCTGGTTATCGCATTTCTGACTCTGTATCTTACGCAGGAACGCCATCTCGGAATCAGGGAGGCCGGCTATGCAACGGCTTTTTTCGGACTCGGCTCCATAGTGGGGTCTTATACAGGCGGACGTCTTACCGATCGTTTCGGGAGCTCTCCGGTTCAGTTCGTGAGTCTGGTGCTGAACGGTATCGTGCTGGTCGTACTTTACTATATCACCGACTTTTACCTGATCTGCTCAGGAATCTTCATCATGGCGCTCACGGGTGAGGCATTCCGGCCGGCCAATTCGGTAGCGATTGCCGCCAACTGTACGCCAGAAACCCGTACCCGTTCCATTTCACTTTACCGGATGTCGGCCAACATGGGCTGGGCTGTAGCACCTGCCCTGGGTGGCCTGCTGGTCATATTTGGGTGGCCCTGGCTGTTCTGGGTGGACGGACTCACCTGTATTGCTGCAGCTGTTGCATTGTATCTGCTTTTTCCGCCAACAGTTGCACGCCAAAAAAGCGAGAAGCAGGCGGAGGAGATACAGCAAAATGGAGGCCGTTCGCCCTGGAAAGACGGCGATTATCTCTGGTTCTGCTTCCTCACCATGCTGAATGCCACCGTGTTCATGCAGCTGATCTGGATGATACCCGTGTTCTGGAAAGAAGCTTACGGCTGGTCTGAATCACTCGTCGGTATTATGTCTGCTGTTAACGGATTAATTGTCTTTCTGGTAGAAATGCCTCTGGTATTCCGGATAGAAAAACTCCGGACACCACTTTTTTTCGTGAGAACAGGTCTTTTTCTTTACGCCGTTTCATACTGGAGTATTCTGGTGCCCTTCGATCCGCTGATGATGGTGACGCTTTTTACCGTTGTTATATCACTCGGAGAAGTACTGGTTATGCCCTTCAGCAGCAATTTCGTCTTTGGCCGATCAAAAGGCGGTTTCCAGGGACAGTACATGTCGCTGTATGGTATTGCCTATTCTGTGGCAAATACCATTGCGCCATTGTACGGCACGCAGGCAGCCGCAGCATACGGATATCCTGTGCTGTGGATCATGCTTGGCACACAGGCCATTCTGGTATTGTTCGGGTTCTGGTGGCTGGAAAAGCGAATAAGCCACCGTGTCAGTACGGCCGTGCAGCGCGAAGATTGAGAAAATGCTTGAAGCCCAGCGAGAGCGAGAGCCTTTCTGCGTTGAAGTGGTAATTGATATCGGCAACCACCTCAAAATTGCGGAACATATCGCGGATATAGAAGTAACCAAGTTCAGCACCGACGGTATAATCAAGTCCGTAGCCTGTGTTATCCTGCCCTGCCACTTCTTCGCGGGTATCAAAATAGTAGCGCAATCCCCCCTTGCCCAGCACAGTAAATGCAGCTCTTTTGGTTCTTGCGCAACGGTCACCGTTGGAACGGTACATACCGCCCCCCACTTCCAACAGCGCAAATGGTGTTGTATTAAGCGTTTCCTGCAGATCCGCTTTGGGGTCTGCAGTTGCCTGTACACCCGCACCTGCGCGTGCAACGCTCCAGTGTGTGCCGACATTGAGAGCGAATGCACCTCCAAGCCCAACGTTGGTTTTGATGTTTTCAAAATCGGGAACAACTGCAAAAATTGCAGGAACATCCAGAAACAGCCGCGGGCCCTCCTGTGCAGAGATAGAAAATGACAGCGCCGAAAACGCGCAAACGGAGAGAAACAATTTTTTCATAGTGTGCTGAAGAGCGTTTTGATCAGAAGCAGCCAAGGTATGGTATTATCCTGAAATGCAGGGAATAACATAAGATGTACCGGCAGATGCCAGACACCGGGGCGGAAAATGAAAGGTCAGCCCCGCGTTGCACGGGGCTGACACATCAAAACAAAACGAAAAACCAACTTTTGGAGCGTATCGGGAGAAACGCCCTTGTTTTCCTAGTTGCCTTCGGGGCGACTGCGCAGTTTCACAGGTATGGGAACAGTTTTTCCTGCACGCACTACGGTCAGGTCAAGAGTTTCGCCCACTTTGGAGCGACCTATCTGTTCAAGCAGCTCGGCTGTAGTGGTAATAGCAGAGCCGTTTACTTTTGTAATAATATCCTTTTCCTTCAAACCGGAAACAGCGGCAGAGCCTTCCGGATCGAGGTCAACAACAACGGCTCCCTGTGTGAATTCCACATCCAGCTCCCTGGCTACATACGAATCCATGGTGGCAGCATTTACTCCCAGGTAGGCTCGTTTGTATTCGCCGTATTTGATCAGATCATCAGCAATACGCCTGACCAGATTGACGGGTATGGCAAATGAGTAACCGGCGAACACACCTGTAGGCGTTGCGATGGCCGAGTTGATTCCTATGAGCCGGCCTTCCGTGTCAACAAGTGCACCGCCCGAGTTGCCGGGGTTAACCGCAGCGTCTGTCTGAATAAACGATTCAATCGCCTTGCCACCCTTGATGATGTCAATGTCGCGCCCTTTTGCACTCACTATTCCTGCAGTTACGGTAGAAGTAAGATCGAAAGGATTGCCCACGGCGAGTACCCACTGTCCCACTTTCACATCATCGGAGTTGCCCGGATCAATGGCAGGCAAATCACTGGCATCAATTTTGATAACAGCCATATCGGTGTTGGCATCCCTGCCTACGAGACGGCCACGGAACTCGCGGTTGTCGTGGAGTGTAACTTCAAACTCGTCGGCAAAGTCAACCACGTGGTTATTTGTAATGATATAGCCGTCGCTGGTGTAGATGACACCGGAGCCTGTGCCGGAGCGGGGTTGTGGCTCAAACCCGAATCCGGAGCCAAAGAAGTACTCAAAAGGGTTGGAGTAGCGCAGGTTTCTCTGGCGTTCGTAAGCCGATGCCTTGCTCTCGGATGCCTTTATGTGCACAACGGCCGACATGGATCGCTCGGCAGCTCTGGTGAAGTCAAAGGAAGGAGGAGCACCCCCGTAATTCGCCAGCTTTGCAAATGACTGTTGCTGGGGGATCGTGCTGGTGACAGGTTGGTTGTCGGTTAGTTTTACAGCCGCGAAAGTGACAACGCCACCCATGGCGCCGGCTAACAAGGTTGACCAAATCGTTCGCATAGTACTTGAGTTGGAATTGTATGATTTTGATGAAATTTGCAGCCCGAAAATCGGGGAGTCAAATCTGATGTTTTCCCGTTAATTTTGAGCGCCGTTCGTTACAGAAACCGAAAGTCGTTTTCCCTGACGAACTGATGCAAATCTAAACGACACAGACAGGCTTTTGCTTCGTCATTTCGTCACTTTAACGCCATATTAACCACTATTTTACATGAAAAGCCGTCCGACCGAGGCCGATGAACTGGTACAAATACTGCGCCCGGAAACGCAGCTGGAGCGGGATCTGATCGCTGTACCCGCTTTTCAGTACGGGCTGCTGTGGGGAGAACCCCGGTTCGGGCACCCGGAGGGAGTTGTGGGACTGCACGTTGGTGAAGTGCTCGAAAATATCAACCTGATTCCGGGGCTGGAAGCCCGGGAACGCGAACAGTTGCGCCTCGTGGCACTGGCACACGACACATTCAAGTATGCAGAAGATCGTTCAAGACCCCGGAACTGGGAAAAACACCATGCAGTGCTCGCCAGAAAATTCATGGAAAAATATACTTCGGATATGGCAGTTCTCAATCTGATTGAGGCACACGATGACGCCTATTACCTCTGGCTGGGCGCATCCAGAAGCGGGGGTATAGTTCAGATTGAAAAATTCTTCGAAAGAGCAGGAAGCAATCTCAGACTGTACTATCTCTTTTTCAAGTGCGATACCCAGACGGGCGATAAAACACAGGCACCCCTCCGCTGGTTTGAAGGGCTGATGAAAGACCACTTCGATCCTGTCGTTATACGCCCCTGCTGGCCATGGGAAAAGCAAAATATCACTAAAAAATAAATAATTACACAACAGGGTTAAAAATACTTAACTTTGCAGCTCAAATTCAATACAGCAGTTCCCGCACATGAGGCAGTTAAAAATAACGAAGTCCATTACCAACCGCGAGAGCCAGTCTCTCGAAAAATATCTTCAGGAAATCGGCAAAGTAGATCTCCTTACCCCTGAAGAAGAGGTGGATCTCGCCAAACGAATCAAGCAGGGCGACCAGATTGCGCTTGAAAAGCTGACGAAGGCCAACCTGCGATTCGTGGTCTCCGTGGCCAAGCAATACCAGAATCAGGGCCTCAGCCTCTCCGACCTGATCAACGAAGGCAATCTCGGCCTCATCAAGGCCGCCCAGCGCTTCGATGAAACCCGCGGATTCAAGTTCATCTCCTATGCAGTGTGGTGGATTCGCCAGAGCATCCTCCAGGCTCTCGCCGAACAAAGCCGTATAGTGCGCCTTCCCCTTAACAAGGTTGGCTCGCTGAACAAGATCAACAAGGCATTCTCCGAACTCGAGCAGGCCTACGAACGCGAACCAAGCCCGGAAGAACTCGCCGAAATTCTCGAAATATCCACCGATGAAGTGGAAACCACGCTCGGCGTTGCCGCACGCCACGTTTCCATGGATGCACCCTTTGTGGAAGGTGAAGACAACTCGCTGCTCGATGTACTCGAAAATACCACGATGCCGGGTACCGACTCTCACCTCGAATATGCAGACTCGCTCCGCCGCGAAATCGAACGCTCGCTGGGTACACTCACCGACCGCCAGGCAGATGTTATCAAACTATACTTCGGAATCGGCGTCGAACACCCGCTATCCCTCGAAGATATCGGCGACAAATTTGGCCTCACGCGTGAACGCGTGCGCCAGATCAAAGACAAGGCAATCAACAAGTTGCGCGCTACCAGCCGCAGCAAACTGCTGAAAACTTATCTGGGGGCATAAAAATACCCTACCAAACATATAGACTTTTGCCGGCAAGCAGTACCTTTGCCACAGGAAGCCTTTCGGGTGAACCGGAAGGCTTCCTGTTTGTCAAAAATACACTTGTATGATTCAGTTCTTGTCACAACCATGGCCCTGGTATGTTGCCGGGGTACTCATAGGCCTCACTGTTCCGGCATTGCTGCTGCTCGGTAACAAGGTATTCGGGCTCTCCTCCAGTCTTCGACACATTTGCGCTGCCTGCTTCCCCGCCGGCATTCCCTTCTTCAGATACGACTGGAAGCGGGAGTCATGGAACCTTTTTTTTGTCGGAGGAATCCTGATCGGCGGAATCATCGCCACAACAACACTGGCCAGCCAGTCCCCTGTTCTGATTGAAGAGTCAACCAGAAATGCGCTCGAACAGCTGGGTGTTCGCGATTTCAGCGGTCTGATGCCCTCCGACCTGTTTGGTACTTCGTCTGTTCTCACACTGAAAGGTTTCTTTTTCCTGGTTCTGGGCGGTCTGCTGGTTGGCTTCGGTACGCGATATGCAGGCGGTTGCACCAGTGGTCACTCCATTAGCGGACTGGCAAATTTGCAGTGGCCATCGCTGATAGCCACGATATGCTTCATGATCGGCGGCTTTGCCGGTACATGGATTCTTCTCCCTCTCATTTTCAAGACAGTATAAATATGGCAGGTGAAAAAATAACGGATGCCCGTTTCCGCGCTGACGCATGTGAAGCGCCCAACAATCAGCAGCAGGCTGAATCTTTTGCCGGAAATCTGAAATATGGTCTGACAGGGGTCTTCTTCGGAATCGTGTTTGTCAAGGCCGAAATCGTTTCCTGGTTCAGGATTCAGGAAATGTTTCGTCTCGATTCATTCCATATGTACGGAGTGATAGGGACTGCCGTCGCAACAGCTGCCATCTCAGTGTATCTGATCAAAATTTTCAGGATCAGAACTTTTTCAGGGGAAGAGGTGGTGTTCCCGCGCAAGACCTTCCACAGAGGCCATGTTTACGGAAGCCTGCTCTTCGGACTGGGATGGGCACTCACAGGCGCCTGTCCGGGTCCCCTTTTCGCCCAGATAGGAGCCGGATTTCATGCAGTACTCGTCACCCTGCTCAGCGCAGTAGCCGGTACCTGGCTGTACGGTTACTTCAGGGGAAAATTGCCGCACTGAATACAAAATCCGACTTTCGCAGGAAGCCAATCCCTGTTCTATTCTGCTGGTACTGGACTTTTGGCAAGGTTTTTGGTTTCATTTGTTGCATTACACAAACAGAAATATGCTTCACTCATTCACTTGTTGTACAATTTGTTGTTGCTGTGCTGCCCCGGTACCGGAGGCCGTTCTGACGCATTTGTGCAATATGAGCTAGTGTATTCGCATAAATCTTTTCAGAAAGCCCTTCGGTGTGTTACCGAAGGGCTTTTTTCGTCTCTGTTCAACTCCTGCAAACAAACACAAATCATGGGTACCACTCACCAGACTCCCCGGGATTTCGATCTGCTGCTCTTGCTGCAGGAGGTCGGACTGAAAATTGGCCGAACTTCGGTTCATACCGTCCGGAATATATTCAAACACCCGCGGATCACTGTCCACGCAAAGAAGGAGTGGGAACAACTCTCCGGCAGTGTAAAGGCCAGGGCTGCTTACAATATTATATACGCGGCTATTCAGTCAGGAATGCTGAACAGGAACAAGACATTGCTCGACGCCACCAGCGGAAATACTGGCATTGCCTACGCAACGATATGCCGGGAACTCGGCATACGGGTAAAACTTTGCCTTCCCGAAAATGCCTCCACAGAGCGAAAAGAACTGCTCAGATCACTCGGAGCAGAAATCATTTTTACTTCAAAATTTGAAGGAACCGACGGAGCGCAGGCTGAGGCTCGTGAAATGGCAAAAAAATGCCCCGATCTGTATTACTACGCCGACCAGTACAGCAACGACAGTAACTGGAAGGCCCATTACCACCACACGGCACTCGAAATAATACAGTCTTTTCCACAAATTACCCATTTCGTTGCCGGACTGGGTACCACGGGTACTTTCACCGGCGCCGGAAGAAAACTGAAAGAGTATGACCGCCGGATTCAGCTCATCGGACTGCAACCCGATTCGGCACTTCACGGTATGGAGGGCTGGAAACACCTGGAAACGGCCATTGTACCGCCTCTTTATGACGAGCATCTCGCCGACAAGTATATCGAGCTGGATACTTCCGAAGTATATGACATGATGAAAAAAGCACTCCGGACAGAAGGGCTGCGCCTCAGCCCCAGTTCGGCTGCCAATCTGCTCGGCGCCATCAGGGTAGCCGAATCACTTGAATCAGGTACAGTTATAACCATTTTCCCCGACAACTCCGACAAGTACGGAGATCTCCTGGAACAACTCGGAATTTCAATATGAACAACACAAAATCCATACTGCTTTTTCAGCCTGACGTGTACCAGAAAATGCTGGACGATGCCATTCACTGTTTCCCCGACGAATGCTGTGGCTTTCTTTTCGGAACGGAAAATGAAAATATCCGCTCATTTACCAAAATTCTGGTGGTGGAAAATACCAAAGAGGGCGATAAAAAGCGCCGTTTCTCCATAACACCCCGGGATTATATGAAGGCGGAAACGCTGGCATCGGAACTCGACCTGACGCTGCTCGGTGTGTATCACTCGCACCCTGTACACCCTGCGATCCCCTCGGAACACGATCTGAGCGTGGCAATGCCTTACTTCTCCTATGTGATTGTCTCTGTTTACGGAGAAAATGACATTCATGTCCGCTCCTGGAAACTCAACGAGGAACGACAGTTTGAAGAAGAACTTGTTGCATGATTCTTACACAAAATTCAATTTCACATGGCTACCGTAATTATTCCAACGCCTCTGCGCAAATTCACCGAAAACAATGCCCGGCTTGAAACCGATGCCGCCACTGTCGGTTCTGCTCTGCAGTCACTTTCAGAAAAATATCCCGACCTTCGCAGGCATCTGTTCGATGATACGGGAAATATACGACCGTTTCTGAACATCTTTGTGGGGGAGGACGATATCCGCGATCGCAATCAGGGCGATACACTGCTCGAAAGTAACACTGTTCTCAGCATAGTTCCCGCTATTGCAGGGGGCTGAATCCAAAACCTTCAGAACAATTAACATGGAATCCTTCAGGAATATTCAATTCTCACGTGCTGAACTGGCCCGTTACGACCGTCATATTATCATCCCCGATTTTGGTATGGAGGCACAGCAAAAACTGAAAGCCGCCAGAGTACTGGTGGTTGGCTCGGGCGGACTCGGGAGTCCGCTCCTGCTCTATCTCGCAGCTGCCGGGGTTGGTACCATTGGAATCGTCGAGTTCGATACGGTTGACGACAGCAATCTGCAGCGACAGGTGTTGTACGGACAGGAAGATGTGGGGCGCCTCAAGGCCGATGCGGCCAGGGCCCGGCTGGAGTCGCTCAACCCTTATATCCATATCAGGGTACATCACACCCGTCTGACATCCGAAAATGCGCTGGATATTGTTCGCGAGTACGATGTTGTAGCCGATGGAACCGATAATTTCCCTACCCGTTACCTCGTCAACGACGCCTGTGTGCTCGCCGGGAAAACCAATGTCTATGCCTCCATCTTTCAGTTTGAAGGACAGGTGTCTGTATTCAATTATACCGGCAGCAATGGAGAAACAGGTCCCAATTATCGCGATCTGTACCCGACGCCACCACCGCCCGGCCTCGTACCGAGTTGCGCGGAGGGTGGGGTGCTGGGTGTATTGCCCGGTATCATTGGCAGCATGCAGGCCAGCGAGGTTATCAAGGTTGTAACCGGAGTGGGGGAGCCGCTGAGCGGGCGCCTGTTCATATTTGACGCCCTTCAGTTTGAGACTCGTATTTTCAAAATAAAAAGGAGAAGCGACAATCCGCTGAACGGTGAAAATCCGACGATTACCAGACTCATTGACTACGAATTTTTCTGCGGGCTGAAAGAGCTGAAACCCGTCAGGGAAATAACTGTGGAGGAACTGTTAATCTGGCAGTCCAGCGGTGAACAATTCCAGCTGATTGATGTTCGTGAACAGGCTGAGTACGAGTCTGCCAACATGGGCGCGCTGCTGATCCCACTTTCAACCGTTTCGGAGAAGCACTACCTCATTTCCCGCGACCGAAAGGTGGTGATACACTGCAGGTCGGGTGTCCGCAGCGCCCGCGCGTTACGCGAGCTGGAAGACAAATTCGGATTCGACAACCTGTACAACCTGAAAGGTGGCATCACCGAGTACCTCCGGGTAATCGAAACAGTAGCTTCCTGATCATTTCCCAATCAAAAAAAATATCGTGGCAGTCAGAATTATTCCGAAAGAGCAGCAGGCTCATGGAGCCTTCAACGGCGGAGAAATTGTTGAGAACAAACCCATCGGCTTCCCGCAGGATCACTCCAGCGTGCGCCCGTATTCCAGTCTTTTTTACTGGGCACATGCCCGTGCGGTGACAGACAGCACCATCGGGCTGCACCCGCATCAGGGATTTGAAATCTGTTCTTTCGTACTGAAGGGAGAAATCAGGCATTTTGATACCAAACTCAACGACTGGAGGCCACTTTCTGCAGGTGATGTACAGATCATTCGCGCCGGTAACGGAATCAGCCACTCGGAATGGATGGGCAGGGACGGAGAGATGTTCCAGATATGGTTCGACCCGAACCTCCGGAAGACACTTTCGCAGCCGGCCAGCTACGACGATTACCGCGCTGCTGACTTCCCCGTCCGCAATCACGAAAACACCCGTGTAATTACCATCGCCGGCGAGGGCAGCCCGATGAGCATGGATACTCCGGGAGTACAGATTTATCGTATATCGCTGGATGGAGAATATACTCTTCTGCTCCCGTCGGGCAGTATGGCATCGCTTTATCTGATCAGTGGTGCGGCATCGGTAGGCGGGCAGTCGCTGAACGTCAGTGATTTTGGTGTGGTTTACATGGAGGACAGCGCTGTATTTTCAGGTCAGGGCGATATTTTCGTGATAGTTTCGCCAGTTCAGCCGGGTTACGCCACCTACGGCCACTGATTACCTGACACCGATCACTTCTACCTGTGCGCCCGTCAGCGAGGGGTTATACCAGCAGTCAATACCATCTTCCCTGAACTGCACTGCTGCTGCCTTTGCTTTTTCTGCCGATTCAAAGCCCCTGACAATATAGCAGGCACCTTCTTCTCCTTCAGGGCAGAAGGTGCCTTCATGCCAAACCAGCATAAGGCCTTCTACCGGGGGAGCCTTGTCAACTGGTGTATCTTTGCAATAAACGGCAAACTGCACGAAAAACAGTTCGGCAATCGGTGTAAACAACCGGTCGCCCTCCTGTCCAAGCCCCCTTGAGATATTTCGCTGCACATTCTGACCGTTCAGTGTCATGGTAGTGGTATTCTCTTCCCTGGCAAACGGGGCGTTACTTGTCTTTCCTTTGACAGCAGCAGAAGCAGGTACATTCTCGGTGCGACTGTTGCTCTTCGACTGCATTTTCGAAAGAGCAGCAGCCCTGCGAGCTTCTGCATTTACCTCCTCATCGGCAGTTTTTTCCGGTGAATTTTCGGCAGGCACAGGTTGATAGGGCTTCAGTACCCTGATTTGTGCTCCAGTTTCAGGAAGTAACAACATTGAAAAAGCAGTGACAAGCGAAATAACAGTCAGTTTGGCGTTCATGTCTGGATGAAATGTGTAATGAAACGCAAAAATACGCGCCTTTGACGAA
>CAILQK010000034.1 GCA_903836265.1 uncultured Bacteroidota bacterium
GCAGTGGGATGGTGTGGTGGTCAATAATACAATAACCAGTGAAGGTTCCTTTTCAAACAGCGCTACCAATTACAGCGCCGGAAAGAAATTTGGCGACAATCTGATGCTTCCGGCGGCTGGCGTCAGGTACCTGAGCAATGGTGCGTTGTCCGTCCGTGGCTTAAGCAGCCGTTATTCGAGCAGTACTGTTAATGGCACGTATTACTCATGGCACCTGTTCATTGATGCCGGCAGTGCCAATACTGATTACAACTACCGCACGTATGGGCAACCCGTTCGATGCATCGCAGAATAATGAAACAGGTTTATGGGCAGCTGATTTGCTTCACAACCTGTATTTTCTCTAATTGAACAATACACTATATGACGAGGATCAGGGTCGTTCCGGAATGCCGGAGCGGCCTTTTTCATTGATGCGGGCAAGCAGTTTATGGGTCATAATCCAATATATCCGCAATTTTTTACGAATATTGCCCCTTTGTTTCACTTTTCCTGTCAACTGCACTTATGAATATTGCGTTCCGCCTGTTAATCTTCTCTTTTCTGCTGATAACTGCAGCGCTTCCCGCCCAGTCGCGTCTTTCCTTCGACGGATACAACGATTACGTGGAAATTGCCGGTGGCGTTGACTTCGCTCCGCCCTGGACGTTCGAGTGCTGGGTGCAGCGCAGCGGCATACAGCCTTATTCGCACCTGATGACGGGCACCGACGGCACCTCCGGGATTCGCCTCGAGCAATATATCAATAGCGGGAAAGTGGGTATCACGAAGGGTGGGGTAGCCGACTGGCAATACAACTACTCCGTGCCCGTGGGCGCGTGGCAGCATCTTGCGGTGGTGAACAACGGAACCACCATGACGCTGTATATCAATGGAGTGCAGAAAGGTGTTATCAATGGCTCCATCAATATGCCTATGGGCAAAATTGGCGTGGATCTGTTCGGAGCGGGGGCTCTGCTGGCCAAAGTGGACGAGGTGCGGATGTGGGGCGCAGCGCTCGGCGCGCCGGTTATCGCCCAGTATATGAATACCGCCATTACTGCCTCCCATCCTTTTTACGCATCCCTGAAACACTATTTCCCGCTGGATGAAGGTTCCGGGGACGTGACCATGGACGTGAAGGGCGGGCTGACAGGAAATATCAAGGGGGCTTCCTGGCAGCCGGTATTTGCCAAAGATGCAGAGGTAACAGCCCTGATGAAGCCGGCGCGTTTTGTGACGGCCTTCTCATCGTATGATTCGGTCAATGTCAGGCTGGCCAACGTGGGTTCGGTCCCGATTTCGGAGAATTTCGACGTGACGTACGTCCTCGACGGTGGCGCACCCGTGACGGCAACTGTACCAGCCTCTGCACAGCCTATTGCCCCCAATAGCGTTTTTGACGTGCGATTTCCGCCCCGCGACCTGAGCGGATCGGATATTCATTCATTCAGGATATGGACAAGCCTGGCCGGAGAACAATATACCGGAAACGACACGCTGGCGGCCATTTCAGGCAAGCAGCAAATTTCTCTCGGAGCAGCACAGGGGTATCAGATTACCGGAAATGACATAGAGTTTTCTCTCGGTGTTTCCAGGGTGAAACTGCAGTTTTATCGTCCCGATCTGTTTCGTTTCCGGCTGGCGCCCACAGGCGTTTACTCTGATCCCACGGGTGGCTTGCTGCTGGAACAGCCGGCTCCAGACGGGCCGGTGGCGATTGAGGCCGACGATTCCAGTCCGGAGTACTGGCAATTCAAAACATCGGTACTTGCCGTCAGGGTACAGCGCAATACTTTCCGCCTGAGTGTATGGAAGGCCGACCTGAGCGAAATGTACTGGGAAGAACTCGTGCCTGTTTCCTATGGTCAGAATGCGAATCAGCAAATATCGGCACAACCCGGGGAGTACTTCTACGGGGGGGGCATGCAGAACGGGTACTTCGCCTTTCGCGATCAGGTGGTGCGCATAGAGAATGATTACTCCAACAGCTGGGGTATTGGCTCCATTCCCAACCCGGCGCCCTTCCTGATGTCGGGCCGCGGATACGGTTTTTTCAGAAATACCTTTGAAACGGGCGTATATGACCTGAGCGAAGGCCAGGCCCATTTTTCTCATAAAGGCAGCGATTTTGACGCTTTTTACTTTTTTGGAAACGGGCTGAAAGATGTGCTGGAGGGCTACACCCATATAACAGGCCGCCCTTTCATGATTCCGCGATGGGGACTGGAGTTCGGTGATGCCGATTGTTACAATGATACTGGCACCACCCTCGACGGATTCACCAGTATTGCCCAAAAATACCGCCAGTTCAATATGCCCGGAGGCTGGATGCTGCCCAATGACGGCTATTCCTGCGGCTATGAAAACCTGGAAACAGTGAGAGATTCCCTGCAGTCTATCGGATTCCGACTGGGACTGTGGACAGAGGACGGCACCTCCAGCGCCCCTTTTGAGGTGGGGCAGGCAGGAGTAGGCGTTTATAAACTTGATGTGGCGCTTGTGGGGCCGGGTTACCGGTCTGCCTTCCAGTCGGGCCTGAACGCCTGGAATGGTATCGAGCAGAACAGCGATCGCCGCGGGTATATCTGGACAGTGGCTGGCTGGGCCGGCACCCAGAAATTTGCCACCGTGTGGTCGGGTGATCAGTCGGGAAATTTCAATAACCTGAAGATGCACATTCCGACCGTTATCGGGGCTGGATTGTCGGGCTTCAACTGTTCAACCGGCGATATTGACGGCATATTCGGCGGGTCGGCGCTGAGCTACACCCGCGATCTGCAGTGGAAGTGTTTCACGCCGGCGATGATGACGATATCGGGGTGGGCATCGCTGGGCAAGCAGCCGTGGGTACATGGCGGAAACTACACCATTGCCAACCGCCTGTCGCTGGAGCGCAAGATGCGTTTGCGCCCCTATCTGTATTCCTATTGCCGGGAGGCCAACCTGAACGGTGCGCCCGTGGCTCGCGGTATGGTACTGGAGTTTCCCGATGACCCGGTATGTCAGGGACCGGGAACACAGTACCAATTCATGTCGGGAGAATGGCTGCTCGTAGCGCCCGTGCTCGCGGGTCCGCTCAAGCGCGACAGCATCTATCTGCCGGCGGGCCAGTGGCACGACTGGTACGACGGAACAGCGTTTGAGGGGCCGGTATGGCTCAACAACTTCAGCGCGCCGCTGAGCAAAGTACCGGTTTTTGTGCGGGCAGGCGCTATTGTGCCCGAGTATCCGCTCATGCAGTATGACGGACAAAAACCGCTGGATACCCTGATTATTCATGCCTGGCCGCATGGCGAAACTGCATTCGAACTGTATGAAGACGACGGATATTCCAGAGCATACCGGCAGGGCGCATTCCAGACGATGCGTATCAGTGTATCGGGGCCCGGGGACGGGTACGCCGAACCGGTGACGATATGTGCCGGACAGCCGCAGGGAGGCACTTTTGAAGGACAGATAACCACCCGTCAGTACAAGGCGGCGGTACATTTCGGGTACAAACCCGGCAAAGTAAACCTGCATACGGGTACACAAACAGAAGAGTTGCCCCAGGCGACGAGCCTCTCTGTTCTTAACGCGATGGAAAGGGGCTGGTTCTTTGACCCGGCGAAGGGTGGAATAACCTGGCTGAAAACAGGCGGAATCACGGCAGGGCAGTGGAGTGATGATCTGTTTTGTGTGGAACTGACCGATTTCAGTGAAGTGAATACGGCTGCCGGCACACCTGAAACTGCGGATCTGAACGTATTCCCTTCGCCTGCCAACGGCATTTTGACGCTCGAAACAGAAACAGGAGCCCTTATACAGCGCGTGGATGTGCGCGATACGCTGGGCCGCCAGGTAAAAAGTATTGAGACGGTGCCGGCAGAGATGGCAACACTGAACCTGGAGGGGTTGGCGCCGGGAATTTACACCCTGTCAGTGGCTACCGACAGAGGTATACTCGTGAAGAAAATAGTGTTGGAATAAGGCTACTCCTCCGGTCGCTTCCGCAGCTCACTGGGGGAAACACCGAATCTTTTCGTGAAAAGGGTAGAGAAGTGGGCGGGATTTTTAAAACCAACTTTGGTGCATACCTCCTTTACCTGTAGTTCAGGGAATTTCAGAAAAAACTCCTGAGCCTTGACGAGCCTGAACTCACGGAGAAGTTCCATGGCAGATTCCGGTACGACGGCGGCGAGTTTTCTCTGCAGTTGAGACTTGCTGATCATCATGTGCTGGCACAGGTGATCGAGGTCAAAGTCTTCTTCGGAGAAGTGCGATTCAAATACACTGTACAGCCGCTTCATAAAAGGGTCATGGATGTGATCTGACCCTTCATTCCGGGCGGTTGAATCGGTGGTGATTTTGCTGGTGGAGGCAGCTGACTCGAATCGTTTCCTCCATCTTTCCTGCAGGAGAAGCATATTCTGGAGTATCAGAACGAGTTCCTGTTCGTGGAATGGTTTTGGAACAAATCCGTCGGCGCCATGCTGGTGCCCCTGAATACGGTCTTCCACTTCAGCCCGGGCGCTGAGCATGACAACCGGAATATGGCATGTGAGCTCATGTGCCTTGATTTTGTCAGTCAGCTGAAGACCATCCAGTTCCGGCATGACGAGATCAGCGAGAACAATATCAGGCAGATGTTCGAGCGCGAGTTCCCAGGCAATTTGTCCATCGGGTGCTGCGAGTACCTGAAAGTAACGTGAAAGGAAAGACTGCAGGTAAGACAGAATTACCTGATTGTCGTCAGCGATGAGCAGGAGCGGTTTTTTACCACTGTACTGCTGCATGTTTTCGGGCTCTTCGGCAGAAAATTCACCTGATAACGGTTCGGCCTCCATTAGAGGAGCCTTATTGGTGATGGGAAGATAAACAGTGAATCTGGTGGAGATGCCGGGCTGGCTTTCCACCCTGATATCGCCGTTGAAAAGAAAAATGAGATCTTTAACAAAGGCGAGGCCGAGGCCGAAGTGCCCTTCCTGTTTGTTTCTTGATTTTCCCCTGAAATTTCTTTCAAATACAGACGGAAGATCTTCCGGGGAAATACCTTCTCCGTCATCAGTTACTTTCAGGCAAATTCTGGAGTCACTGCAGCGGTCGAGCGCCACCCTGACAGCGCCTCCCTGGGGGGTATGTCTGATTGCATTTCCGAGGAGATTATTGATGATATATTTCAGCCGGATCGGATCGAAGTCCATAATCAGTCCGACTGCGTCGGTGGAAAAGTCCAGCTTGATTTGTTTGAAATCGGCCAGAGGCCTGAAGGATTCTACCCAAAGGCGCACATAAGTACCAATATCGCCCTGTCGCCAGTGCAGCTCAGGATTTTTGTCATGAAACCGGCTTACATCCATTACCTGATTCACCAGTTCGAGCATATTTTCGGCCTGCTGGGTAATACCTGTCTTGATTGAAGTCAGTTTTTGGGGTGGTACTTCCGGATTTATTCTGCCGGAAAGATTAAGCAGTATTGTCAGCGGTGTTTTGAATTCATGGGTAATATATGAGTAAAAACGGGCTTTGAACTCGTCAATTGTCTTCATTCGATCGAGTTCAATTTTACTCAGTTCAACTGCGTGTTTGAGTTCCAGCTGTTTTTTATGGCGACGGTTCAGCTGGCTGATTCCCAAGAAAACGAGTAACGCATAAATGAGCCATGCGGTATAACTTGCATACCAGGGCGCCCTGATCCGGAGGTACAGCCGGGTAGTTTCAGACCATTTCCCGTTTTGGGCAGCTGCCTGCACTTCCACGCTGTGATTTCCGTAGGCGATGCCGGCAATATTGATAGTTCTTTCTGTTCCTGTTTCTATCCATTCGCTGCTCAGAGTTGGTATCCGGTATCGGTAAATGACCGATTTGTCCGAGTTTTCGGGGAGTGCGATGAACGAAACAGAGATATTGTTATGGCTGTAGGGAACATCAATCTGATACTCATTTTGTTCAGTGAAAGTGACGAAGCTGTCGTTTCCGGGAGAATTGAAGTCACTGCCATTAATTTTAAGTCCTGAAACGGTTACACTGATTTCGGGGATGTTGTTTACAAACTGAAGCGGGTCAATGATAAAAAGTCCATTCACGCTTCCGAATGCCAGTTTTCCTGAATCCATCAGGTGGTAGGCGCCGGTGTTGAATTCCACATTAAGCGCAGGGACGCCTGAGAACGGATTGAAAAATCGGTTGGCTGAGGGGTCAAAGCATGATATGCCCCGGTTGGTACTCATCCAGAGCTTTCCGGTTACATCGGGCAGAATACCATAAATTACATTGTCGGTGAGGCCATTACGGGTGGTGTAAGCGTGCGAAATACCTGTCAAAACATTCAGTTTGCAAAGTCCGCCGCCATTGGTTCCGACCCAGACAATATTACTTTCATTCCGGTCGGGGTAAACACTCAGCAGATGATTGCTGGCAAAAAGCACTCCTTTTGAGGAGAAGTTATGAAATGCCCGGAAGGCAGGCTCTTCTTTGCTGCAGTCAATTCTGAGCAGGCCGCAGGATGTTCCTATCCACAGATTGTTGTTATTGTCGGCTGCGGCGCTGTAGCTTTGGAATTGATTTAATTCTTTCGGGGGAAAGAGATCGGCAATACTCCACTCGTCAACAGCGTCATTTGTCGGGTTTAACCTGATGATTCGCATATTTCCTGCTACAAACCAGATATATCCGTTCCTGTCGCTGGTGATAACTGAGCGGTTGCCGTTGATAAGCCCGGGTATTATGGGCAGAACCGACCATTTTTGGGTAGATGCATTGAATTTCCGGTATTGATATTCTCCATTATTGCTGGTCAGTGCCCAGTAATTGCCGTTTTTATCCACATGAAGGCTATTCATGCCAGTATTGGCCGGCAGTGAGTTTTCCCAGGGGGCTTTTTCCTGTTGATCGGTTTCGAGACTGTAAACAAGGTGCTGGTTGAAGTGTCCGGGCCAGATCTGATCGTCGTGCAGACAGGCGAAGTTGGAGAAACTGACCTGGCTTGCGAACTGACTGACCCCCTTTTTTTCTTCTTTCAATATTCTTGTTCCGTATCCGTTTGTTCCGATCCACAAATCACCCGACTGGTCGGCCAGAACCGCTCCCGAGCAGGGTTTGTCCATGTGATAACGGGTATTGAACTGCTGCAGAAACCCGGGGCTGTCCATATCCGGAACAGCCTGATGTTGTGGCATGATATTCAGCTCCAGGATATCGGGCTCAGGCCATTTGTACAGGTATTTTTTTTCGCCTGACATGACGAAAACGGGCATGAAGCGCCTGTCAATTCCCCGGTTGTTTGCCATCGACAGGTGGAATACGTAATTTTTATCGCTGCTGCGCAGGAGTAGAGCGCCGTTCTTGCGCGTTATCACCTGTTTGATGCCTTCTTCAGGGAGATTTCCGTTATGACTGTCAAAGTGAACAAACCGTTCTGACCATGGGTCGAGAGCGACCAGGCCCTTTTCACTGCCGAACCAAATTATTCCATCGGCGCCCTCCGTGATACTGTAAACGCCGTTGCCCCTGAGTTTTCGGGGGGTAGCCACTTCCGGGGTGTAAGATTTGATTTCATAGCCGTCATAACGGTTGAGGCCGTAAAGTGTTCCTATCCATATGAATCCTCTGCTGTCTTGCAAGAGTGAGGTGATATACCCCTGCGACAGCCCATCGGCGGTAGTAATCCGGGAGGTTGTTTTTGGGGTTTGGCCTTTGACGGAAGATACCAAACCAATCAGAATCAGGAAGGTCAGCCTTGCCATGTGCCCGGGAGGTCGTGATTGGGTACAATTTTGATGATCAGGTAAACAACGTTTGCAAATATAGCGAAACCGGATAGACCTGGTATCAATATTACAAAAGTATGAAGAGTTTTCATTGTATAAAAGAGGTCTCACTTGCATCGGGGTAAAATTCAAATGTATTTGGGTCTTATTGAAAAGTCGGTCAAGGTATGTTCGATGAACTTTGCGCCAGATCAAAATACGTATTGAAACGAAAGTTTCCTGTTAATCAATCTGTTTATAATCTGTGTGTTGTTTTCGAATTATGCATGGCATGATTCGACCCTTTTCTTTTTAATCAGCAGTTGACTTGCATGACTCTCTGTCTTGTACAGACTCCGTTATAATACTCTTGCTGTTATGGAAAGTTTTTTCCCCGTCTGCACTTCTGTGCATTCCTCCGTCTGGTTCGGAAAATCAGAAAATCTAAAATTCAGACAAATGTATCTGAAACTTTCTCTCGTTGGCAGGTCACTGGTAATGACTGTGCTGCTGTTTGCTTCTTGTAATGTTCAACTGTTCGCCCAGGCCATACCCTTTGGTGGCATCAAAGCCAACTTCGGTATTGATGCCGACGTCAGTGCAAACCGGTTGCAGGCCACGAGCGGTACGCCGGGCGGTACCGACGACTGGTTCAGGCTGCCTGGTTATACGGGTTCCGGTATCGGGGTGATTGATACAACTGGTGCGGCGGCTCTCTATGCATTCTATAATGTCGCGGCCAATATCAACAATACGTTCATTCGACGAACACCCTACTCCTATTACGGAACCGCCAACAGCAGGCTGATGCTCGACGGTCAGACGATCAGCGGTGTAGGCTTCGAGCTGTATCAGAACCAGCCGAACCCGTTCATCAACAGGACGTTCATTGGCTTCCACCTGCCAGAGGCTGCTACGGCTACCCTGACAGTATATGACGAGACAGGCCGCGTGGTATTCACACAACAGGGCGATTACGCGAAGGGCTACAATGCCGTTACACTGGATCGCGCGCTGCTGAATACAACAGGTGTACTGTACTACACACTCACTGCGGGCGACGACACGGCGTCCCGCAAGATGATCCAGACAAGGCTTTAAGCAAAGTAGTATTATGACGAGGACAGGGCTGCTCCGTGAAGACGGGGCGGCCCTTGTTGTTTCACAAAAAAGCCGTCATGCACGCTCACAAAGTTCAACAGGAGAGCAATTGTCGAGCAGTATGTTACCATTATACTGAAATGTGACACCGGGACCATACCATGCTTCAATTGTAATGAACCGTACTTCGGAAGTGGTCGAGAATCGCAGTTTGTAGAGCCGCCAGTCGGAGTGACTCACAAGCGGAGAACTCGTCAGTAATTGTCCCTTGTCCGTTTTACTGTTGCTGCCCCACACACGTATTCTGCAGGGTTTGTTGAAGCCTACATATTGTTCGGCGTGGGCAAGCCATATTTCAAATTTGTAACATTCTCCGCTTTTCAGTACTGTCGTGAGTTCCTGAGAAATAGCTTCAGATGAGTTGTCGCTGCGGGTAACCAGTCCCAGGCAGGTTTTCCCATCCTTTGCAGGCAGATTGAGCCCCCAGGCTCCCGGCAGAATATCGGGGGTGCTTCCTGGAATACCGGAATACCATCCCCGTGGAGAGGCGGATGCCCCGGGCGTATCCTCAAATGAGGGGTTTGTGAAATAAATTTTGCCCTGATTCTGGAACGATGATGTCATCAGCGTGATCCCTACAAGGCCTGAAATGAGCGTTAAATTATACTTTTTCATTGCGAAATGGAAAAAACAGGGGAATTCACAAATATTAAACGGTAAATCACCCGATTACTCGTTTACCTTTGCAATAAATTTCTGAAATGCATGTCGCGTAAAAAACCTGCCTACTTCTACGCCGTTGTCAGCGTTGCGCTGGTACTCTTCGTGCTGGGTTTTTTCGGACTGATGACGCTTCACGGCCGCAAGTTAGTCAACCTGTTCAAGGAAAAGGTAGATATCTGGCTGGAATTAAAACCGGTTCAGTCGCAGGCAGATGTAAGTACCCTCATCCGGCGTATCCAGCAGCAACCCTTTGTCAAGCCCGAATCGGTTACGCTGATCACCAGGGAGCAGGCTGCGGCTTCCATGAAAAAGGATCTCGGCGACTCAAGCATGCTCGAGGATATGCCCGATCTGCTGCGCGATGTGATCAGGTTCAATGTGAAAGCGGAATACCTCGATACGGCCAGATTGTCGGAATGGCGTGAAACCCTTCGCAGAGACACACTGGTGGCCGACCTGTACTTCGAAGCGGCCAATACCGGAAACGTGAGCGGTAATTTGCAGTCACTCGGGCTGGTTACGCTGGTACTGTGTGTATTGCTGGTACTGGCCGCAGTGGCACTTATTCACAATACTATCCGTCTCGATCTGTATTCCAACAGATTTCTGATCAGAAATCAGGAACTGGTGGGAGCATCCTGGTCTTTCATCGGAAAACCTTACATTCGTCGCGGATTACTGAACGGGTTGCTGAGTGGTCTTCTGGCTGTTCTATCGCTTTCCCTGACGATTATATGGCTCCACTCGATAGTCCCGGAACTTGAAGCGCTCGGCGATCCGAACGCTGTCCTGCTGGTGATGACGGCCCTGGTGCTGCTCGGGATACTCATTTCCGGATTCAGCACCTGGTTCGTGGTAAACCGGTTCCTGAAAATGCGTATTGATGATCTTTACTAAATAACCCTGACGGGGTGAACAAATTCAAAAATAATGGCAAAACAACAAACATCTGCTTCCCAGTCCAGAAAACAGGCTCCTGCACCCGCACGTGCAACACAATCCAGGGAAAGTGTGTTCGATACACCCGCCAACCGGGCGCTGATTTTCGGCCGCAACAACTTTATTTTCATGGGTATCGGACTCGCGCTCATTGTGGCCGGACTCTTCCTGATGGCCGGAGGTTCCATGCCCGACCCTGACAAGTGGCAGCCGGAGCTCATCTACAGTTTCCGCCGCATTACACTGGCTCCCATCTGTATGGTGGCAGGCTTTGTAGTCGTTGTTATAGGTATTTTCAGGAAGAATGAGTCCCCTGTGGCAGAATAATCATGAGTTATCTGCAGGCGCTTGTTCTCGCTGTTATTGAAGGAATTACCGAGTTTCTCCCGGTTTCTTCCACTGGTCACATGATTATCGGATCTTCGGCCATGGGTATATCATCCTCGCCGTTTGTCAAGGTGTTCACTGTTGCTGTTCAGTTCGGGGCCATTCTCTCGGTACTGGTCTTGTACTGGCGCCGATTCCTTCAGAGTTTCTCGTTCTACCTCAAACTGCTGGCAGCTTTCATTCCGGCCGCAGTCTTCGGTTTGCTGCTCAAAAAGCAGATTGACGCCCTGCTCGAGAATATTGTAGTGGTTGCTCTGGCACTGATTGTCGGTGGAATTATTTTCCTCTGGCTCGACAGATTCTTTGCCAGCCGCAGTCTCCGCGAAACCTCCGTGGACGACGTGACTTATCCCCGCGCACTGCGTATAGGCTTGTTCCAGGTGCTCTCCATGGTTCCCGGGGTCAGTCGCTCTGCAGCCACTATTATCGGCGGGCTCACTCAGGGCCTTTCCCCGACAACGGCAGCCGAATTTTCCTTTTTTCTGGCAGTGCCTACCATGTTTGCAGCTACCTGCAAATCGCTCTGGGATTATATCTCCGACGAAGGCGGAACATTTACTTCGCAGGAACTGGGATTACTCGCTTTTGGAAATGTAATTGCCTTTATTGTGGCTATGATCGCTATCCGTGCATTCATTGGATACCTGACAAAATACGGATTCCGTATTTTCGGGTACTATCGTATTGCAGCGGGTATTATCATTCTGCTGCTGTGGAAATCGGGATACTTCGAAGGAGTAAACGTAGGCGACTTTTAAATCGTTTCCGGAAGTCTCCCTCCGGGTTGACAACGGCTCTTTAAAACACATACAAATTACAGCGATGTAAAATCGCATTTGCCAAATATTGTACCTTTGGCCCGTGTTTTTGTCACCACCAGAAACATAATTTTTTGCAAGCGCCATAAAAACCATTTTGCCCTCACCTCAGTCCTGACAACTAAAACTGAATTAACCATGCAGGAACTCGGATTAGTACCCACCACAGCTAATCTCGCCGAACTCGGCCTCAAAAATTACAGGACAGCCTACTGGAACCTGTCGCCCGAAGAGCTGACGGAGCATGCCATTCAGAAAGGTATGGGCCAGCTCGCCGACTCCGGAGCGCTCGTCATTCATACCGGTGAATTTACCGGCCGCTCGCCCGAAGACCGGTTGCGGCTGGGCCTGGCGCTGGCCAATCCCCGCCTGCCGGGTGCCGATGCGCTGCAGGCCCGCCAGCACCTCGGCGAAC
>CAILQK010000035.1 GCA_903836265.1 uncultured Bacteroidota bacterium
ACACTGACAGTAACCGATGACGACGGGAATACCGCAAGCTGTACCTCTACCGTTACTGTACAGGATATTACAGCTCCCACAGCGGTTTGCAAAAACATCACACTGCCATTAAACGCGCAGGGCCAGGCAGCGGGTGTACCGGCAGATTTGAACGACGGTTCATCCGACAACTGCACAGTTGCCGGGTCGCTGGCCTTTGCTGCATCAGAGGCGCTCTCCTACACCTGCGCCCACGTGGGTATGCGCACAGTAACCCTCACGGTAACCGACCTGCGCGGCAACAGTGCCACCTGTACTGCTGTCATTACTGTGTCGGATATGCTTGCTCCGGTTATCAGTGTTTGTCCGGCGAATATCACAGTGAACGACTGTAATGCGCTCATTACCGATATGACCGGGGCTTTGACGGCCACGGATAATTGTAATACCATTTCTTCGGTTATTCAGACGCCGCCGGCGGGCAGCGGACTGAGCCTGCTGGGTGCCGGCAATACAGTAACCTTCAGTGTTACAGACCAGCATGGCAATACGGCCACCTGCACCAGCGTGGTTACAGTTGACGACACCGTGCCGCCCCAGTTCACCAGTTGTCCGGCAAATATTACAGTGACTAACCAGACCAATGTTTGTGAGGCACTGGTTAACATAACAGTGCCGGTTGCCACCGACAACTGCGGCTCCGTCACCGTGACACGCACGGGAGGACTTGCTGAAAACGCCTTTTTCCCGGTTGGAATCACCGTGCAGACCTACCTCGCTACAGACCTCGGCATGAACACCTCCGTATGTTCATTCAGTGTTACTGTAACAGACGTACAGGCTCCCATTGCTGTCTGCGAAAATGTTACAGTACAGCTGGATGCCCAGGGCTCCGGCAGTCTGCTGCCTGCTGACCTGAACGGCGGCTCGACCGACAACTGTATTTCATCGGGTCAACTGACATTTACTTCGACCAGCAATCTGTCGTTTTCCTGTGCGAACATTGGCTTCGGCACAGTAATTCTGACGGTTACCGATGCAGCGGGGAATTCAACCACCTGCACTTCGACAGTGACTGTTGAGGACAAGCTGGCGCCGGTGGCCCGGTGCAAAAACCTGACGCGGTCGCTCATTGGCGGCAGTGTCACGGTACCGGCAGCCGACCTCGACAACAGCTCTTCCGACAACTGTACTGCAGCGGGTCTTCTGATGTTCAGCGGAACGGGCCTGACGTTCAGCTGTTCCAACATTGGCGACAACACCGTTACCCTTCAGGTTACCGATACACACGGGAACACGGGCACCTGCACGTCCGTAATAAAAGTGGAAGATACAACTGCTCCGACCGCCAGTTGCAAAAACCGGACTGTTTCGCTGGATGCCACCGGAATGATATCTGTAACGGGCGCCTCGATTGACAATGGCTCATCCGACAACTGTACGGCGGCCGGGTCGCTGATATTTACACCTGCCACCACGATATATACGTGTCAGCAGCTCGGAATAAATAATATTACCCTGACAGTGACAGATTTGTCCGGAAATACTGCTGCCTGTACAGCAGAGGTAACTGTTCAGGACATGGCACCCCCGGCAGCCAGATGCAGGAACCTGACGGTATACACCGATAATACGGGTATGGTTACCTTCTCTACAGCCCTGCTGAATGATAGCTCATCCGACAACTGTACGGCGGCCGTCAGTCTGGGGCTCACACCTGCCAGTATCAGCTATACCTGTGCTGATCTTGGCCAGCAAACCGTTACACTCACCGTAACAGATGCCTCCATGAATTCGTCCACCTGTACCTCTGTTGTCACAGTTTCGGACGACATACTGCCGGTGGCAGCATGCAGAAACCTGACGGTATCGCTTGATTTTATCGGTCAGGGTTCATTTTCTGCGTATGAATTGAACAATAATTCTTCCGACAACTGCACCGGTGCGGGTTTGCTCGAGTTTTCAGCTTCGGCAACAAGTTTCACCTGCGACGATCTCGGCGACAATACAGTTACCCTGACTGTATATGACGCCTCTGGCAACTCCTCGGTTTGTACAGCCACCGTGAAAGTAGAGGATATGGTAGCGCCGAATGCTTCCTGCGCCAGTCTGACGGTACAACTGGATGCTTTGGGCAATGTCGTTGTACCGTTTACAATGTTGGATGACAATTCATCAGACAACTGTACCCAGCCTTCGGATCTCGTTTTTTCACCGTCGAGCGTGGCATATACCTGTGCCGACATTGGCGCCAGTACAGTTACACTGACAGTAACCGATGGGGAGGGCAATTCAGCCGAATGTACGGCTTCCATCCAGGTGACCGATTCAATGGCTCCGGCCATTACCAGTTGTCCGGACAATGCAGGAGTGAGCGATTGTATTGTTGTTGTGCCTGATATGCTTTCCGGACTTGAAGCTGAGGACAACTGTGGAGTCATGAGTGTGAGTCAAACGCCGCCTGCAGGCAGCAGCCAGAGTGAACTGGGTGCTGGTAATACCGTGACCTTTACGGTAACGGATGAAAGTGGCAATACCTCCACGTGCACAGCAATTGTACTGGTGAACGATGTGGTTCCGCCGGCCTTCACCAATTGCCCGGGTGATGTGACACTGGAGAATAATCCGGGTACCTGTGCCCGGACGTTTAATGTGACAATTCCGCTGGCGGTGGACAACTGCTCTTCCGTTACGGTGATACAGACAGACGGGCTGAGTGGAATGGCATCCTTCCCGGTCGGCAGCACCGTGCAGATATTTGAGGCTGCAGATGCTTCTTCCAATACTGCCACCTGTATCTATACTGTGACAGTGGAAGATACCGATGCGCCGCATCCGCATTGTCAGAGTGCCTTCCTTGATCTGGGCAGTGATGGAACCGTTACAATAACCGGAGCAGAGCTTGCTCCGACTTCCACCGACAACTGTACAGCATTCCAGGATCTGATACTGGAGCCGGCCTCCGTGACGTATGATTGTTCCGATGTGCTCGGACAGCACGTGGTGGTAGTTCAGGCTACCGACGAGGCGGGTAATTCCTGGACATGTGCGGCGGTAGTAATTGTCAGTGACAATACGCCTCCCGTTATTACAGAGTGTCCGGTTAACGTAACCGTGAACAGTTGTAGCGCGCTGGTACCCGATCTTACTGACCAGCTGACGAGTACAGACAACTGCGAGATTGCCACAGTGGAGCAATTCCCGGCTGCAGGAAGCGACCAGGCTGATCTGGGTCCGGGTGGTTCCGTTTCATTTCTTGTTACCGACCTGGCTGGTTACACAGCCACCTGCAGTGCCAGGTTGCTTGTCGAAGATGCCATACCGCCGGTATTTGTCAGTTGTCCGGACAACCTGACCATAGGAAACGACTACGAGGAATGTGGTGCGGTATTTTTCATGGACGACCCGGAGGCTACCGACAACTGTACTGAAGTGACCGTTATACAGACACAGGGACTTGCGTGGAATACATTCTTCCCGATCGGGGTAACCACCCAGTTGTTTGAGGCAACCGACTCGGCAGGAAATACAACTGTCTGCGTGTTCACCATAACAGTCGAGGACATTCAGTCTCCGTCGGTATTTTGTACCGATCAGACTGTCTATCTGTCGTCAGCGGGCACTGCGGAAATTCTTGCCCTGCAGATTGATGGTGGTGCCTATGACAACTGTACCTTCCCGACAGATCTCGTTTTTATACCATCATCCTATCAGTTCGACTGTTCTGATGCCGGTGAGCGCCCTGTAACACTGAGGGTGCGTGACGAAGCTGGCAATATTGATTCATGCACCACGCTGATTACAGTACTGGATATCAATGGCCCCGCGATTACAGATTGTCCGACAATGCATACAGTGAATGGATGCACAGGAGGAATGCCTGATCTGACCCAGCTTGTTTCAGCCATGGATGTTTGCGGAGTGGCGGAAATTTTGCAGGATCCGCCTGTCGGTGATGATTTATCTCAGTTCCTTGGAAATGCTACTACTGTCACGTTTGTTGTATCTGACTACAGCGGAAACACGAGTTCCTGCCAGACCGTGCTGCAAATCAGCGATGTGACACCACCGGTATTCACTGATTGTCCGACTTCCACCGTATTTGTGAGCAATCTTCCGGGTTTGTGCGGAACAGTACTGGACTGGACAGCCCCCGTTGCCGGTGACGATTGTACACAGGCAACGGTAGTACGTATATCGGGTCCTGCGCCCGGTGCTGTAGTATCGGTGAACTGTCCGCCAACTCCGCAAACAGTTGTTTACAGGGCCACTGATGCAGCGGGTAACAGTACCACCTGTTCCTTCAGTGTTGCAGCAGTGGATACCGAACCTCCTGTAACAGGTGCGTCGGTAACCGCCCTGCCTGAGGCCACCGTTGAGTGCAGCCAGCTGGTGCCGGGCTGTATAATTCGCAGTAACGGACAGTGTATTCCGCTGACAGGTTCCGAAGTGACTGATAACTGTACAGGCTCTGCTGATATTGAAGTTGATTATGAGGAAACCAGCAGCAAAGGTGCCGATCCGTCGCTTTGCGGTTACTACGACTATACGCTGGTCAGAACATGGACAGCCTCTGATTGTGCGGGCAATTCGGCTGTATTTACACAGCGGATAAATGTGCGTGACAATCTTTCTCCTGTTGCACTGTGCAAGACGGATACAGTATCACTGGACGAATCGGGAGAATTTGTACTCGGATCAGCCTACCTCGATGCGGGCTCATTCGACAACTGTGCCGCGCACAATCATTTGACATTCCAGACCTCGCAGGTGATATTCAACTGCGATTTCACAGGAGACAACCTGGTTGTTTTAACTGTAAAAGATCCCTGTGGCAATACAGATACCTGCCATGCCCGTTTGTATATCCGTGAGGGTTCCGGCAAGTGCAGTCCTGTTTATGATGCTTCCGGATCGGAGACATGTATCTGTCTGAACAATGCAACCTCTCCGACCAACGGGCAATTCGGCGAGATTATCCAGATGGAAGCGAAATCGGGACTTGTATTGTCAGTGAAGAGTTCTTCAGGCTTGTTCATGCCAAACAGTCCTGCGCCTCCTGCGGCTCCTGTACCCGTACCCAACGGTTCGCTGCTGGCCACAGGAATTTCTGACGGAATAGACAATGATCATGACAATATTACAGATGAGCCGGACGAAAATACATGGTACACGCTGCGTGCGCGTCACGTGGAGGGTATCGGGTTCACGGCAGTTATCAGGGCGTCCAACGGCGATGAGGTAACTCTGAGCAACAAGTGCTTCTATCCCGAACCTGTGTTTGCAGGCTTGTCTGACACGTTATGTCTGGGCACTCCGGTATTCGATATTGAAGTGGAGGAGGTGAACGGAGCCGATGGCACATTTGCCAATACCAGGGTAAATGGCTCACCGGCAGTACAGTTCAATGCCGCACAACTCGGTGCCGGCACCCATCAGGTTCGTGCAACATTTGACGCAGGCAGCGCACAGCCATACCGCGTTGTGGATGGAGTTGCACTTGATGGAACGGAAGCGGAGGCCAAATCGGATCCGGGTTGTCTTTACACCATAAACAAATCAGTGGTTGTTCTTCCTGCCGTTACGATGGTTTCCTGCAAGGACACAATCACAGTACGCCTGGATACAATATGTGAGTTTACGCTCACGGGCGAAGATGTACTGTCCGGAATATACAGGTGTCCGGAAGATTTTCTGGCAAGTCTCGATCGCGTCAATCCACCCGGTGACGGCCCGTGGAGCAGTCCTGACATAGATACTTCCGATATTGGGAAAACTTATGGATACAGGCTGGTGGATGCCATTACGGGTGCGTCCAGATGTACCGGTATTGTAAAAGTCAGGAATGATCAGCCACCGGTGCTGATTTGTCCGGATGATATTACGGTAGGATGCAGTGAGCCAACCGACATAGCCAGTACAGGAGATGTGACCATCGAGTACTGTCTTGCTGTTACCAAAACGGTTGAGGACATTGTTACGGAGAACGATTTTTGCGAGAATCCGCGCCGGCTGATCCAGCGCCGTTTCAAGGTTGTTGACAACCTGGGTCGCCAGACATCCTGCGAGCAAAAGATATCGGTCAGAGTAATAAACCTGGCAGATATTGTATTCCCGGACAACATCACCCTGTCTTGCGATGATACCTATGGCGATCCGGATGCTACCAGTCCGTCTTCAACGGGTGCCCCCTCCATCAACGGGTTCCCGGTGTCGGAGAGTACGCTGTGCGATGTACTGGTAACCTACGATGAGACCCGATACGAGAGCTGTGGCGGTTCTTACGGGATACTCCGCAACTGGCAGGTACTCAATCGCTGTCTGCCTATCAGCGCTTCCAATCCGAGGAATGATACCCAGCGAATAGAAGTGAAGGACGAGGGTGGCCCCCGATTTGAGTGCCCGGCCGTTGCGACCGTATCCGTTGACTCTGCAGGGTGCTGTTCTACCAACGGACTGGCCCCGCTGATTGTCAGCGAAGGCTGTTCGGGTATCATAAATCTTGTGGCCGATGTTGTGGCGCAGAATCCGCAGCCGGGTGATCCTCCCGCGTTTACGGTGACCGGCTTTCTGGTGGACTTCCCCGGAAACAATCACCAGCTGGCCGATACAATGGCCGTTTTCCCCTATCTGAACTGCCTGCCCAACGGAAGTACCTACATTGTTACCTGTACAGCTTCCGACAGTTGCGGAAACACTTCAAGTTGCCAGTATGAGCTCCGGATCGGCGATCTGATAGAGCCTGTTGCCAAATGCAGTGCTTTCACCCAGGTCAACCTGCCCGTGAGTGGAACACAGACACTGACGGCAGTTTCCTTCAATAACGGATCTGCCGACAACTGTACTGGTACCAGCCTGGGCTTCAAGATTCGGCGCACTCAGGGCAACGCCTGTGAACCCGCTGTGTATTTTGACGATGATATCAAGCTCTGCTGTGCCGATATCGGAGACACGGTTCAGGCTGTTGTGCGCGTGTATGACATGCAGATTCCTTCCGATACCGTATCAGTCACAGCATTTGAGGGGCACTACACAGACTGCCAGACGCGTATTTTTGTAACAGAACAGAACAAGCCTGTTTGCACTCCGCCGGCAGATGCGACCGTTGCGTGCAGCGATTTCAACGAGAATTTGTCGGTATATGGGCAAGCCATGGTCGCAGATGAATGTTGTGTGGATACGGTAATTGTACTGGCCAATTACAGCCAGTTTGATACCAGCTGTACCCGCGGTACCATCACGCGTACTTTCAGGGTACTCGATTGTGCAGGCAATCAGGCGCAGTGTACACAGCAGATACAGGTCAATTATCTGCAGGATTACTATGTCCGGTTCCCTGACGATGTAATAGTAAACAACTGTAACGGAACAGGAAATTTCGGAGAGCCCGCTTTCTTCGGTCTCGACTGCGAGAATATGGAGGTGACTTATGAAGACGAAATTTCCAGTCAGGTACCCGATGCTTGCTATCGTATCAACCGCCGGTGGAAGATCCTGAACGGATGTACGTACGACTCTACGATCACCTGTATCAGTGTCCCGAATCCGACGCCGGAGGCAGTCATCAACCACCCGTTGAATCTGCTTGGACCGATTGTTTCTCCTGTGCAGACACAGGGTGATCCGTGGAAGTCAACGATTCTGAAAATCACGACAAACTCCTCGCAGGCTACCAACTTCTCTGTATTTTACAGTAACAGCGCCAACTGTTACACCTACACTCAGACCATCAAAGTGTCTGACGATCAGCCTCCGGTACCGGTGTACCCCGCCTCCGATACCATCAGGGACATGACGGAGAATGACTCCCTGCTGTGGAACGAACCCTACTGGTGGAACAGCAGTTCACAAATGGCCAACCTCTGCGAAGCGCCATCGGATATTTCCATCTCCGTGACCGACAGCTGCAGTGGTACCGATCTGGAGATCAAATACATCCTTTATCTTGACCTTGATGGCGACGGGACTACGGAATCGTTCGTTGACAGTGACGATCTCGGTGCCGGCGGGCTTGGATGGAATACCGTACTCTACGGCAACGGAACGGGTCCCGGCGACCCCAGAGCCTTTGACAAACGACCTGTTCCGGCCAATCAGAAGTGGGGTTTTGCCTATCAGGAAGAAGTGTCGGGGCTGCAACTGACAGCACGCGTCAGATTCAACACGCAGGCTGACCAGACTGCGTTCACCGATCCCATGCTGCCTCACGGCTCACACCGGATCCGGTGGATTATTCGTGATGGCTGCGGAAATGACACGATATGTGATTACCCCGTGATTATACGCGACGGTGCCGGACCAACGCTCGTTTGTCGCGATTCGGTAGTGGCTGTTCTGAACTCGTCGGGCGAGGTATCCGTACCTGCTGTCAGCCTGATTCTCAGCGCATCCGACAACTGTTCGCGTCTGGATGATCTGACGCTGGCCTTCCGTCTTTGCGGGTTCGGTAGTGGTTTCCCGATCAATCAGTGGGGACAACCGGCCAGTGCCGATACGTTCGGGTGTATAAACAGAGGCATATTCTGTGCAGAAGCGTGGGCTGAAGACCCGTCAGGAAACAGCAACAATTGTGAAACACAGCTGATTATTCGCGATTTCAACAATGTTTGTCCCGGAGGTCCCAATGTCAACCTCACCGGGATGATCAGGACGGAAACCGGCAGTGGTGTGGGTATTGTAAATGTGAAGGCCGAGGGCTCCAACGGCGTAACAGGCGTGTTCAGCCATTCGGATATGACCGATACGCTCGGCAACTACGAAATTATCAATCAGATTCCGAGAGGCTCCGATTTCGTGGTAACCCCCTTCAAGAATATCAATCACCTGAACGGCATTACGACCTACGACCTTGTACTTATTTCGAGGAATATCCTTGGCGTTGCCCCGCTCGGTTCGCCATACAAACTGATCGCCGCCGATGCCAACCGTTCCAATTCTGTCACCACATTTGATATCGTCGAATTCAGGAAGCTGATTCTCGGTATTTACCAGACGATACCCAACAATACCTCCTGGCGTTTCGTTGACGCAGAACAGGTCTTCACCAATCCGCTGAACCCGTTCGCAGATTCTATCAGGGGGTATGTTCTGGTGGACAGTGTGCTTTTCAACCGGAATATCAATTTTGTAGGGATAAAAGTCGGCGATGTGAATGCCAGCACAGAACCGGGCAACGCTGTTTCTCCCGATGACCGTACCATCGGAACACTGTATCTCGATGTTCAGGACAGGGATGTACAGCAGGGCGATGTGTTCAGCGTAACATTCAGCACCTCGGTGCCCTCCGACGGTTATCAGTTCACCATGAATACCGAAGGTCTCGAGCTCGTGTCTGTCACGCCGTCTGGCAAGGTCACTGAAGGAAACTTTGGTGTATTCCCTGATGCCATCACGGCCTCTGTTGACGGAGATGAATCGTTTACACTGACTTTCTCGGCAAAAAATGCCGGTAAACTCAGCGAAATGCTCAGTATCTCAAGTCGCCTTACCCGTTCAATCGGTTACGATTCAGGAGGGAATCCGCTCGATATGGCCCTCCGCTTCGATGACAAAACGATATCGGAAGTTGGCTTCGAACTGTACCAGAATGTACCCAACCCGTTCTCTGGGGCAACGTCCGTCGGGTTCAATCTGCCTGAAGCCGGCACGGCAACACTGCAGATTTTCGATCAGACCGGCCGACTGGTGTTCAGCCAGACGGGCAATTACGAAAAGGGGTATCATACGGTGGTACTGGAAAGCAGCCTCCCCGACAAACCCGGTGTATTGTACTATCAACTCAAAACCGACAAAGCTGCCGCAACAAAGAAAATGATCATGGAAAGGTAACGGGGCCTTCAGGCCTCGTACCTTTGCCACTCATAACAGCACAAAAACAATGTCTGCAGACACCAAAGCATTTCTGATTATTCTCGATGGTTGGGGACTCGGCCCGAAACCGGCTTCCGATGCCATTTCCCAGGCCAATACACCTTATTTCGACAGCCTGATGGCCCGCTATCCGCACAGCACACTGATAACGCACAGTGAGGATGTCGGTCTGCCGGAAGGACAAATGGGCAATTCCGAAGTGGGTCATCTCAATATCGGAGCCGGCAGGGTGGTCTGGCAGGAACTGGCCCGCATCAACAAGGCTGTTCGTACCCGCGAGTTGCACGAAAATGAAACGCTCCTCGCAGCCATCAGGTTTGCAAAGGAAAACAACAGAAATCTGCACTTCATGGGGTTGGTCAGCAATGGGGGCGTTCACTCCCATATTGACCATCTCAGGGCACTCTGCGATATTGCCGAAGAGCAGGATTGCGCACGGGTGTATGTACATGCGTTTACCGACGGGCGCGACTGTGACCCCAAAAGTGGCGCCGCTTTCATGGAGGAACTACAGGAACACATCAACGGGAAAAATGTAAAAATTGCCTCTGTGATCGGCCGGTATTATGCGATGGACAGGGACAAACGCTGGGAACGGGTCAAACTTGCCTATGATCTGCTTGTAAACAGGATCGGGGAGCCGGTTGCCAGTTTCCCTGCCGCTATCCGGGAAAATTATGACAACGGTGTCACCGACGAGTTTCTGAAACCCATGACCAGTACAGCGCTCTCCGGCAATGAAGGGGCCATACAGCCCGGCGATGTGGTGGTATCTTTCAATTTCCGCACCGACCGCTGCAGAGAAATCACACAGGTGCTCACCCAGCAGGATATGCCTGAATACGGTATGTCAATGCTGCCGCTGTACTATGTAACCATGACACGCTACGATGATACTTACCGCGATGTACATGTCATGTTCGAAAAGGACGACGTGAGTATGACGCTCGGTGAAGTAATCGAGAAAGCCGGAAAAACGCAGGTGCGTATCGCTGAAACAGAAAAATACCCGCACGTGACGTTCTTCTTCTCCGGTGGCCGGGAGGCCCCCTTCGAAGGTGAGCGCCGACTCATGGTGCCATCGCCCAAAGTAGCCACCTACGACCTGCAGCCTGAAATGAGCGCCGCGGGTATCACCGGGTCAATCATGACTGATATCCGGGACAATACTCCCGACTTCATCTGTCTCAATTTTGCCAACGCCGACATGGTAGGGCACACGGGTGATTTCGGGGCTGCGATGAAGGCAGCCGAAACAGTGGACAACTGCCTGAGCCGTATCGTACCGCTCGCGCTGGAGAAGGGCTATGCCTGTCTGATTATCGCTGACCACGGCAACTCCGATTTCATGATCAATGAAGACGGAACTCCCAATACGGCCCATACCAAGAATCCGGTACCCTGTATTCTGGTGAGCAACAATCCGCCTGCATCTGTCCGAAACGGTCGCCTGGCAGATGTGGCTCCCACTATTCTTTACCTGCTCGGGTTGTCAAAACCTGCTGAAATGACCGGGGAGGTGTTGATCGAGGTATAACTACTCCCTCAGAACCTCCAGCGGCGGCTTGCTCACTACCTCCCGGCTGTTGAGCAGTCCGATCAGAACGGTCAGCAAGGTGATGGAGACGAAGGTCAGTGTCAGGGGCAGCCAGTTCACCTCAAAGGGTATCTGAAAGGAGAAGCGGGCCAGTGCCCAGGCTCCTGCAACTGAAAGTCCTGTGCCTGCCAGACAGGAAAGTGCCCCCAGCAAAAAATATTCGGTGGCATTGACAAGGAGTATCTGCTTCCTGCTTGCACCCAGCGTGCGCAGGAGCACGCTCTCGCGTATGCGCGCGTACTTGCTCTGATAAATGGAGGAGATGAGTACCAGCAGGCCCGTCAGGATGCTGAAAAGGGCCATAAAGCGTATCACGAACGATACTTTCCTCAGAATTTCATCCACCGACCGCAGTATCTGCGTCAAATCTATGGCCGAAACGCCGGGGTGGCGGCGTACCAGTTCGCTCTGAAAACGGGCCGACTGGGCGGCATCCTGCACTTTCGTCACAATGACATGAAACTGGGGTGCACGCTCCAGTACTCCCTTCGGAAATACCACCATGAAATTGGTCTGTACCCGGTTGAAGTCCACCTTCCTTACACTGGCCACCTCACATTCCATCACTGTACCCTGTACATTGAACGATACCCTGGTGCCGATTCGGGCCTTCATGAAGTTTTTCAGGCTTTCTGAAATGGAGACTTTGACAGGCTCTCCCGGTGTATGAGTACCCACCCAGGCACCTTCTGTAACAGATTCGGTATCAATCAGTGTGTCTCTGAAGGTAACCCGGTATTCACGATCCCATACCCAGCCGGGAATACGATCCACCCCGTCCTTCGGAGGCCCGAACCGGCGGCGTCCCTTTTCCTGCCGCGTGGTATCTTCCGGGTGTTCGGCTTCGTATCTGGCCTTTGTCAGGCCCTCAATCGCTTCAATCCGGGTAGTAACGATGGGTACCTGCTGCATCAGCGGCATACCCGACTGCCGAACCAGTGCTGCCACTTCCTCTTTCTCGGGCGATTGTATGTCAAACAATACCATATTGGGCTGGTTGCCGCTGCCTGAAAATTCCACCTGTTTCAAAATCAGGCTTTGTATCAGGAACAGGGTGGACAGGAGCATGGTGCCCAGACCGATGGTGACTACCAGCAGTACTGTCTGGTTTCCCGGTCTGAAAAGATTGGCAATGCCCTGTCTGACCGGGTAGTTCCATTTTTTGGGAAAAAACCGCCTGAGCAGTGTGGTTAACAGAGCAGCTGTTCCCCACAGAACAACAAATGCGACCCCGATACCGCCTGTGAAGTAAAGTGTCTCCAGCCAGTCGCCAATCAGTTGCCAGGCAAACGCATAAACGGAGAGCAGTATAAGCAAATATACTGCCCACCTGAGCGGGCGGTCCGACTCTTCCTGTTCGAATGAGGATCGAAGGGTGCGTAGCGGCGATGTTTTCAGGATGCCTGCCAGCGGTAACAGGGCGAAAAGAACGGCTACGGCCACTCCGAGTGCTACACCCTGTCCGACCGCAAGCAGTGAAATATCTGTACTGATATTTTCGAGTGGCAGCATGTCGCGCAGTAACCAGGGCAGCATTTTTTGTACAAGTGCACCTGCAACAGCACCTGCAAGTGCGCCCGCCAGACCGATACCGCCAACCTGAACCAGATAAACGTAAAATGCTTTCCTGCCGCTGGCCCCCAGGCAGCGCAGTATGGCGACAGTCGGCAATTTGTCCTTTATATATATGTGTACCGCACCGGCAACTCCTATACAGCCGAGCAGCAGGGCAATAAACCCCGTCAGATTCAGGAAAGTACCGAAAGTGCCAAAGGCATTTCCGATACCCCGTTTTCTGCTTTCAACCGTATCAAAATCAACGTTGGCCTTTTCAAGTCGCTTTTCCACCGGATCTGTGAGCTGTCCGGGCGACAGCCCCTCCGGAAGTTTGTAGTAATACTGGTAGTCCACCCTGCTGCCGCGCTGTACCAGTCCCGTCGAATCGAGCCAGGCTCCCGGAATAAATACTACCGGTGCAATGCTGGCCGCAATGCCGGCCCTGCCCGGCGACGACAGCAAATCACCCTCCACGACAAATGTAACATTTCCCACCTGGATACTGTCGCCCGGACGAATGTCATACTGAAGCATCAGGGCATGATCTACCAGGGCGGCCCTGCGGGTGCGAAAGGTTTTCCAGGAGTCTTCTGGCACTGTTTTCCATATACCGTAATACGGGTAGTCGCCTTCCAGTGCGCGGATCTGCGACAGTCTGGTTCCGCCATTGCGCGGGAAACGCACCATACTCATGAAATTCAGTACCTCCGACCTCGATACGGCCGCCGAGTCGAAAGGCGACAACAGTGAATCAGGTACCGGCTGACTGGCATCTAGCAGCAAATCAGCTCCGAGCAGGGTTTTGGCCTCCCGGTCAATGTCTTTCATCAGATTGAACGAAAAGGAGCGCACCGCAGTGAGTGCCGCTATGCCGACCGTAATGGCGGAAATGAACAACAGTAACCGGGGGCGGTTCCGGCGACTGTCGCGCCAGGCCATTTTGAGTATGAATCGCATGATGATATTGCTTCTGAAGAGGCTTTCTTCAGAAACCTAAACGGATGAAAGCCGCCAGGGTTGACCGATCCAGTACAAAAACAGACGAAAGAGGCCTGTTCGTCAACGAATGAGCGTAATATCTCCGCTGAGTGTAATTTTTCTGCCGGGCTCGTATTCAAGTTCTGCCATGAATACAAATACCGCTGGGCCCATTGGATCGCCCCGGTATGTTCCATCCCAGCCGGCTGATCTGTCGTTGGTGGTGAATCCTGTGTTCTCAAATACCAGACTTCCCCAGCGGTCGTAGATGCGCAGCCAGTTCACCGGCACATTCTCTTTGCTGAACAGCATAAACCGGTCATTCAGGTTATTCGCATCGGGCTTGAAAACATTGGGTACATAAACATTGGGTTCCAGTATAATGCGTACCTGGTCGGATGCCCTGCAGCCTGCCGTATCCTCAACCGTGAGCGTGTAAATCGTTGTTTCAACCGGCAGGGCAGTAAAGTTCAGGAAACTGGCTGCCCCGGCGTCTTCGGGCGACCAGTATGCAAATACCACATCACGGCTGGGCGTACCCTGCAGCAGCACCCGGTCGCCAGCTTTCACCGGCTCGTCAATCCGTACAATGTCCAGTTGTACAGACATACTGTCGGGCTGCCCAATATACACATCGAGCGGACGGTTGTAGCAACCGGTAGAGTCTCTGGCTACCAGGTTGTATGCCCCTGATTTGAGTCCTGTAAACAGCGGATTTGTTGAAAAACTGCCACCCTTGTTAACCGAATACTGATACGGCGCCAGTCCGCCCGATGGCTGTCCAAAAAGTATATTGCCATTGGCGGCGCCAAAGCAGGAAGGATCGGCTATATCATAAGGGAATACGGGAGAATTGAAAAAGGCAGAAAGTGTGTCTTCCGCAAAATCGGTCCGGCGGCAAACCCCCAGATACCCCCTGGCGGTATATTTTCCCGGGGCATAAGCAACAAAGAACGTATCGGGCCCGTAAAAAAGCAGGGAATCGGCGTAATACCACTGTACCCCGTCAAACTTCCCGGAAGCTACCAGTGTGTCCGGACAAACGCCATCGCCAATGAGACTGAGCGCCACTTCGGCTTCACTGGTTTTACTGAAACCTGAGTAGAAAGCTCCGAAACCAGCCGCGCCATTCCGCCCGAAAAGGGCAACCTGTACGGCGCCATCAGCAATCACACTGGCTGTATTGGGTGGATTGGAGGCATCAAACAGGTCGAGCCGCCTGTAAGTAACGAAATCAGGATTTCCCGGCACCGGACTGCCACTCCCAAGTGCTACCAATGTGCCGTCCACACGTACGTCCACTGTGGAATCTTTCATTGCTACAATCATCAGGCCGCCATCGTAGGCCACTCCACCTATCTGGTTGGGCAAATAAATATTATTGACGGCGTTCGGTATGGCACAGGATACCGGAGGCACAAATATGAGACCGGCTGTTCTTTTGGCATCATCACCATCCGGTACCCCGCCGATAATCTGATAAACAAATGCCGGTTCGGAACAAAAAATATACATATTTCCTGCTCCGGAGTACCGGCTCGTCGGGACTCGCAGGTGCTGTCCGGCGTTCAGCACCACTGTCGGCGATGCCTCTCCATTCAGGTAAACGGCTGTATTGTTTACATGAGCAACAACCAGCGGTGTTTCCAGATCGGCAGAACCATTACCCTTGCACAGAATGTATTCCTGTCCCACTTTGTCGTAGGGCGCAATCTGATCCAGACCCACATCGTTGGAGTTGTCAACCGGCGAACCTGTCCAGGAGCCACAATTGACGGCAACAGGCTTTGTAGCACTTACACTGGAACCGATCAGGCCGTTGGCATTGCCTGTTCCGGTCAGATACTGACTGATAACCACTGATTCGCCTGCCATCAGCGTGAAGGACGGGTTTCCCGTCACAGTCGTTGGTACCCCATTTATCTGAAACCTGACAGAAGGATCGTATTCAGAAAAGGTGACGGTTGTGCTGTCTTCGGCAGCCAGTACTCCAACAAAATTGGATCGTTGTCCGCCGTCATTTGACTGATATATATGTCCGATCCTGAACTCTTTGCCGAGTGCCGACCGGCCCTTGCAGGTCAGATCGGCCGCCTGAAACTGGGAACTGCTGTGAAACCTGAAATTGACGTAAAACTTTTTCTCTCCGACCAGAATCAGCCCCTTGTTTTTGATGGCCTTGTGCAACTCTGCTTCAGCCGTCAGTACTTGTGTGGCGTTGGTACTTCCCATGCTGTATCGCTGCGGGACTGCATTCGACACAGTCAGCGTTGTAATCACCGTTCCGGACGGATCGCGCAGTTCCACCGGGAACGGCGTTGTCTCCGGCGTGGAAATGTACAGATACTGGGGCCCCAGTTCTGAACGCCCGTGCATGGGTGGCAGCCAGTGGATGGAGTCGAGCTGGGCATACGCACTGGTGACGCATGCCGCGAGGGCAAACAAAATTGGCAGGGCGGAACGGTAGCGCATGGTGCGATGTTTCAAAACTGCCGGCAAGTTACCACAAATTATCCGCGGGCAAGTTTGCCGGAAAATACTTGTTCCGCAACTTTCAGCCGAAAAAAGAAAAAACGTCCGGAAGGCAACAAATCATCCTCCATGACAATCTTTTGTTTGCCCGCTGTCAGTGTGTGTGTGGTTGAATGAACCAGCTTCCCGTCAGATGTGAACAGATCAAGACTGGCTTCTCCGCCCGCTTTCGTTATCAGTTCAAAAACTGCAGACGATGTGAAAGGGTTGGGTGAAACCCCCAGAAAAACAGCGCTGTCCGTATTGCTGTTGTCAAAATGAAGAACTATCTCGCTTCTGTCAGCAACCCCGGGGCGATATGCTTCAGACGGGATATCTGTCTGTTCGATACTGAATACAGCTGATGCCGGCACGGCTCTTCGTGCCCTGATTCTGACGGTAAACAATACGTCCCCCTTGCGGAAACCTCTGGCGCCGGCATCGAACCAGAGCGCTCTCAGCACATTTGCGCGAATGTTATAGTCCTCAGCGGAAATTCCGCCGGCTCCAACGATTTCAGCAAGGGCCGGATTGCAGGAAAGCTCAAGTTGCCAGCCATACAACGCTGCATCTTCACTCAGGCGTACAGGAATTTCCGCTTCCTCTCCGGCTGCAAGCATTATGTCATCAGCCGTCAGCAAAAGGGCTGAACGGTTGTCGGGTGGTGCAGCAAAGCCCGAAACCGAATGATTGAGGTCGCCGTATTTGATGGCCAAGAAACTGCCCTGCAGGTTCTTGTAGTCCTTCTGTATGTTATTGAAAACAAACAGATATGTATCCCTGAGTGCGGTGTAGCTGCCCAGATTGGCCGGATTGGGGAGCGGACGAACCACCCGCCATGAAGGTACACCGGGGAACGTATCATGAAGCCCCAGAATCAGCTTCCGTGTTTCCACAATGTCCAGGGTAGTCAGTGAATTGGAGTTGTTCACATCGGCCGCTTCCATCTGATAGGCATCGTCGAGGGCCTCAATACCCAGAATATGCCTCGACATAAGTACCAGATCGTATGTTGTCACGCCATTGAGGGGCGGGCCGGTTTTTTCGGCAGCCAGTTCAATCTGGTAGCTGCCTCCGAATGGTATAGCTCCGAACGAATAGCTGTAGCAGGAATCGGATGATACATCAATATCCGGAATGTCAACCTGAGGCTGCACACCGGCCGTGGAGTAAAATCTGAGCCGCCGTTTGTGATTGGTAACAATCTGATTGTCAACTGTTGTCATGCAGCCATTGATCCTGATGTCACCATCCGGATTACATTCGCACTCGGGATCAGCCAGTTGTACCAGCACGTAATTTGAGCATTTGTTGATCAGTCCGTTTTTGTCGCGCACCCACACTTCCACCTGATTGAACCCTGCATCACAGTTGTAGAACACCAGCGAGTCGGAAACGGGAAACCCGGTGCCATCGCCTGATTTTTTCAGGCCGATTTCCAGCTGGCTGTTGGGCGTGCAGTTGTCACTCATGGAAAGTATAAACTGGTTGGCCAGGAAATGTGCATCGCACAGGGGGCGCTCGATGGTTTGGGTCAAGCCATTGATACACAACAAATTGGGCGGGCTGCAGTCCTTGATGGTAAACAGGTAGGAGCAGTTTACGGCATTTCCGCAGTAATCGGTGGCCCTCCACAGCACCTTGTGGGTGCCTGTCGGGAAGTTGCCCGTTACTGTGTCAAGCGAGGAGTTGACATCAATGGAGCCGTTGTTGTCCAGATCTATTCGGTAGGAATAGTTGATATTTCCGTTACCGCAGTAGGTAAAAGCTTTTTCCACCATAAATACAGCGCCCTGTCCGCAGGAGCCGTTATTGTAGCAGAAACTTTTGTCGGTACAGTCGGTTGTCCAGAACAGAGTCTGGGCAAAAGATGACACAGATGTGCATGCCAGCAGGATGCAGGTGAGAAACCGGATCATGGAAAAGTCAATAAAAGGTTGTACCCGGATGCCATTCAGAGGTTGTGCCGCCTGATTTCAGCGTGCCTGAGGGTGGTTACTCACGTGAGCTGCACCCTCCGAATACTTCCGGATGTTGTTCATCAACAGGATTAAAAGCCTGTTTTGTCAGGCAAAACGGATTATTGACGGTGATTTTTCTTCCTCAAATTTCAGACCAAATTACACATGATGTGCTTTGCCGCGGCTTTTTCTTATTCTGACCGACACTACTTTGTACTCCGGACAGAGGGCATCGGCGTCCCGCTCGTCCGAGGTGACAATATTCAGCATGACTTCCGGGAAGTGAAACGTGGTACTGAGAACGCCCGGTTTAACCTGGTCGGTCAGGCGGGCCTTTACATCCACTTTACCCCTGGGCGATTCCAGGCACACCATATCACCTTCCGAGATGAAGTGTTTTGCGGCATCATCGGGGTGTATAAGCAGAACATCCTCTGTCAGAATTTTGGCATTTCGGGTTCTGCGGGTCATGGTGCCGGCGTTGTAGTGTTCCAGTTCCCGGTTCGTTGTAAGTATGTAGGGGTAGTCTTTTTCATACGCTACCCGCTCCCTGGTTTCCCTGAATTCATCAAACTGGAACTTGCCCAGTCCGCGCTTGAACGTTTCGGTGTGCAGCACTTCGGTATCGGCTCCTCCGGGAGCTACGGGCCATTGTTTCCCGTTTTCACCCAGTTCTTCCCATTTTACTCCTGCAAAGAACGGAACAATGCTTGAAATTTCCCGAAGCAGGGTGTCGGGATTGTAGTCGGCCTGCGGATATCCCATTCTGTTCATGATATCCACGATGATTTGTCCGTCGGCTTTGGTGCCCGGCAGGGGTTCCACAACCTTGTTTACCCGTTGAATCCGGCGTTCTCCGTTGGTGAATGTACCGCTTTTTTCGAGGAAAGAAGCTCCCGGCAGTACCACATGCGCGTGTTTGCAGGTTTCTGACATGAACAATTCCTGTACGACCAGCAGTTCCAGATTGCCCAGTGCTGCCAGTACCTTGTTGGTATTCGGATCAGTTTGTACCACATCTTCACCCATGACCCACAGCGCCTTGAGCTTTCCGTCGAGTGCCGCATCATACATCTGCGGTATTTTATAGCCAATATGTCC
>CAILQK010000036.1 GCA_903836265.1 uncultured Bacteroidota bacterium
GTGTCCCCAGCCTTGAATGTCTGTTTGTCTTCACCGGAAGGAGCGGGACCGGCATCAAACAGATTTGCCTGCTGCGACTCCTGTTTTTGCTCTTCCGGTTTGGCCACCGATTCCACCTCTTTGATACCGCCGAGCAGCTGATCACTCAGGCGGTTGCCGACGGCCTTCCATCCTTTCAGATCCATGAAATCGCCGAGCGACACCTCGCCCGTCATAGGTTTCCCCTTGATTTTAACGGTGTATTTGATACGGGGATTTTCCTTCAGCGAACTGAACAGGATTTTTGATTTCGGGTGATCGGTGAGGAAGGAGTACCGCTCGCGGAGTTTGCCGGTTTCTATGCGGAAGCGCTTCACCATCGTCCAGCCCTTGTGTCCATCGAAATGAACAGCATTTACCACGAGTTCGGGTGTCAGCTTGCACACCTGAACAATCTCTTTGGGTTCGAATCGCTGCTGTACATCGGTATCGGTTACCTCATAGGAACCGTCGTTATACAGAATGAAAATATTGTCGCCGGTATCGAATTCACCGAGCAGTGCCCCTCTTTCCTGCGTATTCAGGCGACCGGTTATCTCGTCGTACCAGAGTTTCTGGGCACCGATAGTGCTCTTGCCCACCTCTTTCTGTTTGATTTGCTTTACCGGATATTTGGTCAGTACATTTCCGAGCGAATCCCTGCCCTTGATGGCCAGCTCTGCGAAATCGTAGTCAAAAATCTTCACGCGGGCGGTACTGGCTGCTGTGAGTGTTACCTGCACCACCTCACTTTCGCCATTGGGATTGACGGTGAGGTAGAGCATTCTGGAACCTTTCGTATCGGAACCAAGCTGGTACTCCTTGTCGCGGGTAATGGCAGTTACATTGAAGCGTTTGACGAACGATTTGCCGCTTTTGGCGTCGGAGTAAGCCATATTGTAGGTAGTCCGTTCATCATTTTTCTTCCATACGGCCACGTGGAGGATGTCTTTCCCCACGAATACCTTTTCACCGATACGAACCACCTTCATCACACCATCGCGACGGAAAACGATCACGTCATCAATATCAGAGCAGTCCTGTACGAATTCATCCTTCTTCAGGCCCATACCGATGAAGCCATCCGTGCGGTTCACATACAGCTTTGCGTTATTGGCCACCACGGCGGTTGCCTGAATCGTATCGAATGCGGCAATTTCCGTTCGGCGTTCGCGGCCCTTCCCGTATTTTGAGAGCAGTGTCTCGAAGTATGAGATTGCGTACTCTGTCAGATGTTCAAGGTGGTGCCTGGTCTGTGACAATTCCTCGTTCAGTTTGGCAATTTCCTCATCTGCCTTGAAAGAGTTGAATTTTGAAATACGCTTGATACGAATTTCTGTGAGGCGCACAATGTCGTCTTCCGTGATGTCGCGCAGCAGGCGAATTTTCCGGGTCTCTTTATCGTAGCCGGGCTGGGAGGGTGTAATCACATACTTGTTCAGACCGTTTTCGATTGTTTCCAGCACAGCCTCCCAGGTTTCGCACTCTTCAATATCCCGGTAGATTCTGTTTTGGATGAATATTTTCTCCAGGGATGCAAAGTGGAGTTTTTCCTCCAGTTCGTGTTTCAGAATTTCCAGTTCCTGGCGGAGCAGCTCCTTTGTGTGTTCCGTGCTGATACGAAGCAGTTCGTTGACATCCGTAAAAACAGGCTTGTCGTTCACAATAACGCAGCAGTTCGGACTGATGCTGACCTCGCAGTCGGTGAATGCATACAGCGCGTCAATAGTGACATCGGGGCTGACACCAGGCTGCAGTTCAATTTCAATATTGACCTCGGCAGCCACCTTGTCTATCACCTTTTTGATTTTGATTTGTCCCTTGTCGTTGGCTTTCAGGATAGACTCAATCAAATCGCCGGTAGTCACACCAAATGGTATTTCGCTGATTTGCAGTGTTTTTTTATCCAGTTCCCTGATTTTCGCGCGCACGCGCACCTTGCCCCCGCGGGCGCCACCATTATAATTGGCAGCATCAATGAGTCCGCCTGTCGGGAAATCGGGCACCAGGTCGGAACGTTTTCCTTTCAGTGCTGCTATACTGGCCTTGATCAGCTCCACGAAGTTGTGGGGCAGCACTTTGGTACTCAGTCCGACAGCGATACCTTCGGCGCCGTGAGCGAGTACGAGCGGAAACTTCATGGGCAGGTGTACGGGCTCGCGCTTGCGGCCGTCGTAACTCATCTGCCAGGTAGTGGTATCGGGGTTGAAGGCGATATCAAGCGCAAATTTCGTCAGGCGTGCTTCGATATAACGGGGTGCGGCGGCGGAATCGCCCGTGCGGTAGTCGCCCCAGTTACCCTGACAGTCAATCAGCAAATCTTTCTGGCCCATATTCACCAGTGCATCGCCAATGGCGGCATCGCCGTGCGGGTGGTACTGCATGGTTTGGCCGATCAGGTTGGCCACCTTGTGATAGCGGCCGTCGTGCTGTTCAAACATGGCGTGCAGGATACGCCGCTGCACGGGTTTAAGGCCATCGTCAATGGCAGGTACGGCGCGTTCCAGGATAACATATGAAGCGTAATCGAGGAAATAATTCTGGTACATCCCGGAGAGGGTGATGACCGTATCCTCCCCGTTCAGGGATGTAGTTGGTGGAACAGAAGTGTCTTTAACTGATTTTGCCATGGTGTTACAGGAGGTATTTCTGCCGCAAATGTAGTTTTTTCATCTATTTTAAAACAATTTTTTTTAAATATGCTTTTACAACGCGGTTAATCCGGTTGCGGAAATTATTGCATCATCATTATGTACCTTTGCACCGCTGTGAATTCTAAATCAAGTGTCATGTCAGATATTGTCTTTTCACTCATCAACAGGGAACTCGCCCGTCAGCGTCACGGGCTGGAGTTGATTGCCTCTGAAAATTTCACCAGTCAGGCCGTGCTCGATGCCATGGGTTCCTGTCTGACCAACAAATACGCCGAAGGTTACCCGGGCAAACGCTATTACGGAGGCTGTTCGGTGGTGGATGAAATAGAGCAGCTGGCTATTGACCGGCTGAAGGAGATATTCGGAGCCGCATGGGCCAATGTTCAGCCTCACTCGGGCGCCCAGGCCAACGCGGCAGTGTTCCTGGCCTGTCTGCAACCCGGCGACAAGATTCTCGGATTCGATCTGGCTCATGGCGGCCACCTCTCTCATGGCTCTCCGGTGAACTACTCCGGCAAAGTGTATCAGCCTTTTTTCTACGGAGTTGAGCCTGATACCGGTCGTATAGACATGGACAAGGTGGCACAAAAGGCGCTCGAACACCAACCCAAACTGATTATCTGCGGGGCCTCTGCCTACTCACGCGACTGGGACTATGCCCGCTTCCGCCAGATTGCCGATTCGGTGGGCGCACTGCTGCTCGCCGATATTGCACACCCGGCCGGACTCATTGCCGCCCGTCTGCTCAATGATCCCGTTCCGCACTGCCATATTGTGACCAGCACCACCCACAAGACACTGCGCGGTCCACGTGGCGGTATCATCATGATGGGCAAAGACTTCGACAATCCATGGGGCCGCACCACCAAAAAAGGTGATCCGATTAAAATGTCGGCCATCCTCGACAGCGGTGTATTCCCGGGCATGCAGGGCGGTCCGCTGGAACACGTCATCGCCGCCAAGGCTGTTGCATTCGGTGAAATACTCGACCCATCATTCAGGGAATACGGCAAACAGGTGATCAACAACGCACAGGCAATGGCCTCGGAATTCGTTTCCAGAGGATATGACATTATCTCGGGCGGAACCGACAATCACCTGATGCTCATTGACTTGCGCAGAAAAAATGTGACCGGAAAGGCAGCAGATCTTGCACTGGGACTGGCCGATATCACGGTCAACAAAAACATGATTCCTTTCGATCCACAACCGCCGATGACAACCTCGGGCATACGCGTGGGCACAGCAGCCGTCACTACCCGCGGACTGAAGGAAGACGACTGCCGTCAGGTAGTAGCCTGGATGGATGAGGTAATCACACACCACGATGATGCCTCTGTACAGGCAAAAGTGCGCGCAGAAGTGAATAACATGATGGCACGCTTCCCGCTGTACGGAGCATAAATGCAAAAACCGAAAACCGGAAAATGTTTCCAAAATACGATGTCATAGTCGTTGGCGCCGGACACGCTGGCTGTGAAGCAGCCGTTGGTGCCGCCAACCTCGGCGCAAAAGTACTGCTGGCAACCATGAACATGCAGACTATCGCTCAAATGAGCTGCAACCCCGCAATGGGTGGTGTGGCCAAAGGGCAGATAGTGCGCGAGGTGGACGCGCTCGGGGGCTACTCGGGCATTGTAACCGACCACTCCGCCGTGCAGTTCCGCATTCTGAACCGTTCCAAGGGTCCCGCCATGTGGAGCCCGCGCGCGCAGAGCGACCGGATGATGTTCGCTGCCAAATGGCGTTCCATGCTCGAACAACACCCGCTGATTGACTTCTGGCAGGAAATGGTGCGCGGCCTGATTGTAAAGGACGGGCGCGTAAAGGGTATTGTCACGGGCATGGGTCTCGAAATCGAATCGGAGGCGGTGGTACTCACCAATGGCACCTTTCTGAATGGTATTATACACATAGGAGAAAAACAGTTCGGCGGAGGCCGTGCCGGTGAAAGTGCAGCACTCGGCATCACCGAACAACTCGTGGAACTGGGATTCGAAGCCGGACGCATGAAAACCGGAACCCCACCCCGCGTGGACGGCCGGTCGCTCAACTACGACCGGATGGAAGTACAGCCCGGCGACGAAAATCCGGGCAAATTTTCCTATACCGATACTCCACCACTGCAGCGTCAACTCTGCTGCTGGAGCACTTACACCAACAAACAGGTACACGATACACTCCGCACGGGCTTCGACAAGTCGCCCATGTTCAACGGCCGTATCCGCGGACTTGGCCCCCGTTATTGCCCCAGTATTGAAGATAAAATTGACCGTTTCAGCGAAAAAGACGGGCATCAGCTTTTCGTGGAGCCGGAAGGATGGGATACCGTGGAAATATACGTAAACGGCTTCTCTTCTTCACTGCCCGAAGATGTACAATACAAGGCGCTGCGGCTCATTCCGGGCTTTGAGGACGTAAAAATGTTCAGGCCGGGCTACGCCATTGAATACGACTACTTCCCGCCCACCCAGCTCGAAGTCACCCTGGAGACCAAATTAGTGAAAAACCTGTTCTTCGCCGGACAGATTAACGGAACCACGGGGTATGAAGAGGCTGCCTGTCAGGGCCTCATGGCTGGTATCAACGCAGCCCTCTCGGTGAAGGAACAGGAGCCGCTGGTCCTGAAACGCTCGGAAGCCTATATCGGAGTACTCATTGATGACCTTGTGAACAAAGGCACGGAAGAGCCCTATCGCATGTTTACCAGTCGCGCAGAATACCGCATCCTGCTTCGCCAGGACAATGCGGACATGCGCCTCACCCCCATTGCACACCGCCTCGGCGTCAGGGGCTCGGACATGCGTATGGAGCGCGTGCGCGCGAAAGAGCAGGCGGTGGCAGAAATTGAACATTACTTCAGAAACACCTCGGTAACACCCGATGATATCAACGGATATCTCGCGGCAGTGGATTCTGCGCCCATAAACCAGAAGCAGAAACTGCACAGCATCCTGCTTCGGCCACAGACCGACATAAAAGGCATGGCAGACGCCTGGCCTGAACTGGCCGGTGTGTTCGAAAAATACGAAGATGAATTCCTCGAGCTGGCGGAAATAGCGATCAAATACGAGGGTTACATCAAAAAAGAAGAGGAAATGGTGGCCAAAATGAGTCGTCTTGAAGACGTGCACCTCGGTGAAAGCCTCGACTACGGCAGCATTACCGGGCTCAGTATAGAGGCACGGCACAAACTCTCGGCCATCCGTCCGCGCACCATTGGCCAGGCCAGCCGCATCTCCGGTGTGAACCCGGCTGATGTAAGCGTGTTGCTGGTGCATCTGGGGAGATAGAGCGCAACCGATGCAGGGCAAACAGGTGGTCACTTTGGCTGATCAGTGACATTCACGAGCCTGAAACCGACTCCGGGCGGCAAACACAGCCTGCGTATCACGAGCAACTTCGGCACCCGGTGCTGCCGTCTGAAGTGGTATCGAAATAAATTTAATCGGTACAGTTGATTGTCAGCACAGATAATCATACATTTGTAATCTGACTACGAGACACACGATCTTGCAGGAGAAGTTCGCACCGCTCTTCGAAACTTTATTGAAAATGACTGCACTCGAAATAACACGCTGCGAATATGCGCCAATACA
>CAILQK010000037.1 GCA_903836265.1 uncultured Bacteroidota bacterium
ATTTCGGAAATCATGGATGTGCCGGTTCGAACCGACTGTTTAAAGCGGATTATGGCTACTTCTTCCCAGACCCGAAAAAAAAGAATGGAGCGTTTCAGTAATGTATCCGAGGTGTTCGCTGTTCTGAAACCGGATGTGCTGAAGGGTAATCGAATCCTGCTGGTAGATGATGTACTTACTACCGGAGCGACACTGGAATTGTGCGCAGCAGCACTTTCACAGGTGGAAGGGGTGCGTACCTGTATGGCTACCATCGCTATTGCTGACAAATGAAGCGTATTTTGCTCCGTCAAGTATCTGACATATATATTCTGTCTGCTCTGCTGAATGAAATTTTATCTGTCATGGCTGATTCGCCCATGAATATTTCTGTCAGCCGTATTTCCTTTGAAATAAAAATTCCGGCCCGGGTGCTGAAGTCTCTTGCTTCTTTGCACCTGGAGCCGGAAAATGCCGGCGATATTTGCGCCGGCGACTTCCACACCTTAATTGCCAATATTTTGTGCCGGTATCCAACCATTCAGATATGGCAAAAGAATGATGATACCTGGTTTGTCGAGTTGTAATCAGTCAATTATTCCGAGGCCGGGTCCTGTTGAAACGGTGTGGTCGCATTTCGATTCGGTTTCCATGTCTGCACCTGTATATCGCTCGCAGGAACAGCCCCAGTATTCATCAAATCCGCAGGTATTACAGCTGTTTCCGCTGCATATCTGGTAAGATTGACCGGCCACCCACAGTCCGTTGCTGTTTTCCTCCAGCCGTATCATGACAGTACATCCGGTTTCGGGATATTCCGTGAGAGCGCCTTTCAGAAAAAGATGAGGCCTGCCATGTACTTCACCTATATATACAGATGTGACGCCTGACAGCCCGGGAGTTATTGACTGTGCTGATCGAACAAGAGTCTGTTCGGGGACGAGGAGGTGCCAGCGATTCAGCAGATCCAGTCCTGCAACCGGATCAGTAGCGGGATCGAAATGTTGTTGCTCGATGGCGTCGGCCGGGTTCAGCAAAGCCATCATGACGATGATGAAGAGTTGTTTCATTCAGTTGCGCGGGTAAAAGGTTACTTTTTTCAGGTTGATCAGCCGGACACTCTGTTCGCACGATCCGCTGCCTTTTACGCAGGCACACGCGGGTGTGAGGGAACATTCCCTGCAGTTGCCGGTACTGCTGCATGATATAACCAGCTGATCGGTATAAAAGGTTCCGGCCGAAGTTTCTGCCAGCAGTATGGCCAGTGTTACGGTAGTTTCGGTGTTGCTGCGGCAGTGTGCCAGCAGATAGCCCGACCGGCCAAAACGCATAAGCCTGACCGAGTCAACGGATGATATGCCGGGCATGCTTTCCCGGACAGACAGCGACAGTGCTTCAGGGTCAACCAGCATTTCGATTGCGTCTGTGTTCTTTCTGATGGCGACAACATCGGTTGCCGGGTCGAATGTGGTGGCTCTCTGGGCACCGGCAATCTGTCCGAGGAAAACAAATAAAAGGGAAACAAGGGTGTACTTCATGGTTTGCGGGGTTATTGGTGAGTTTATTCTGTTGCACCGTACAGCATGTCTTTCAGCCGGGAACCCTGAACCTCAGGCATCCTGTAGGCACTGTTGAATTTTTCCAGGGTTTGCTCAATGTCTGATTTCAACTGTCTGAATTCATCGGGCAGTACCGACTCACAGGTTTTTTCGTGTTCATAGCTGTCGGCTATCTTGGCGAATTTCTTGTAATACTCAGCGCCCTGATTCACGAAATCGCTGTATCGGGTGATGAACATGACAACTCTGTCTATGGCAAACTGCAGGTTTGTTTCTGCTTTTGCCAGCAGACGTGGGTCGCTCTGTTGTGTACTTCCGTTTGCACTGCCCTGTTCTCCGAGTGCTTTGGCCACCATATTGTCGAGGAGGCTGTAAAGTCGCTCCCAGTCGTCGCTTTGCCGGCACCCCTCCAGGGTAATGGTATAACCCACCTGTCTGGAACAATCAGAAAACAGCGCTTCGCAGTCGCGCCGCAGTGTCAGATTCGCATCGCGCAGATAGCCTGTTTCGTAGTAAATAACATTCAGGTCATTGTGCATGCGAACGGTGAAATCGAGAATACAGGCTGTTTTTTCCCTGGATTCTCTCGCGTCCTTGTCTTCGGTACCACTTATCATCATCCCTGCAATGGAGAATGCTGCCGACAGGTACGGGTTGCTGCGCATCAGTTCGGGCATGGTGAAGTTGAACTTTTTCTTCATTTTGTCCTCGAGCAGAGTACGAACTTCCTGGAAGGCAGGGTAGTGGTGCGGATTTGATATCTTGAGCAGGTCTTGCTGAGCTTTCAGACTGCTGAAATGGTGATCCATGCTCAGGATTTTCTCATACAGCATCTTGATGATTTCAATGGCTTTTCTATAGCGCATTTTGGTAAATTTCAACTGGTACTCGGCTTCGGTTTCCCGGAGTTGCTCTTCCTCGCGTATGCGCTCGCGCAAGAGCCGGAATCCTTCCCCGGGGCTTAATCCCGGGGTGTTCAGTTCTGTATCAATCTGCCTGAGGCGGGCGCGCAGCTGACTGCGCGCCACCTCATACTGCAAACTCAGGGGAGCAAGATCGGATTCCGAACGCTGAAGGAAATACCCGATCCAGTTTTGCGTTGTGTCGCAAACCGCTCTGTCCGGTGAAGCCTGCAGGCAGATGCCTGAAACCAGAACCAGAACAACCGTTATCCATACGGGTCTGTTGTGCGGCAATGTTCTCATGGCTGTCGGTTTTGTATGATAGTGTGAAGAATTGTTACTTCCTTTTCTCGTCAATCACGAAATGCAATCCCAGATTGATCTGTCCTGCGCCGTATCCGATGGCTGTGATGTACTCCAGTTTTCGAGTTGCCGGACAGGCCACCAGACGCCCCTCCAGCACGAGAGACATATTGCGGTATATGCGCGGATTTAACCCGAAACCGAGGAAGCCGCCCAGTGGATTGCCTCTGCGGAATTCTGTGCCGCGCAGTGGTCGCTGCTGCTGTCCGAGGGTGGCATATCCTTGTGTGAACCTGCTTCTGACATCGGCGAAGATGCCCAGTCCGCCATTCAGATACAACCATGGGAACGGTCTGTATTCAGGAACAAAAGCCAGATAAGCCTGGCTGATTTCATAGCGCCCGTTGTAATTTTCCGGATTTCCGTTTATGTCGGGAACCTGATAGATGAAGAAGTGGGCAAATGAGCTCAGGCCTGTTTCTGCTCCGATACAGAACTCTTTGGTCAGATGTTTTGTGCCGGCCAGTGCAAACTGGTAGTTCGGTTCGTCGCGGTAACTGTTGAGGTCAACAGCCTTTGCATCGGCCACCACATCAATGTAACCCCAGGCAAGTCCGGTCTTGAAAGACAGGTTATACTGGGCATTTGCATCCAGGGCAAACAGGGAGATCAGCAGAACAAAATGGAAGTTTTTCATGATGAACATATTGAAAGTGTGAATGAATTACTGCGGATTGAGCAGGAGCGGTATTTCCTTCTGACAACGCTGGGCTGGCGGCAGGGGTACGCCGATGGCATAGCCAATTTCTGTATAAACCTGTGCAACGCCTCCGGTATTCGGTGCACCGTTTATGGTACCCCAGCCACCCGGGTTGTTGAGCGCGAGGTGTGAAGAAACAGCCGACATTCTGTTCTGCTGGCTGCCGTCGAGGCTGCTCCATATCCAGTTTGCCATGTAATCGGTGCAGCAGTGCGGTGCGGATGGAGAAGGCGAACCGCCCGTGAGTACTCCCGTCAGGTGGAAGCTGCTGTTGATTCGGGCAGTACTGTGCCAGCAGCGACGTCCACTGACGCCCAGTGATGATCCGCTCATTATGAAGCACGAAACAGGGTCATTCGGGCGCAGGGTGATATTGGCAGTACCCTGACAGAGTGGTTTGCTGACAAGTGCGCTCGAACATTCCTTGACATCGTTATAGCGCAACAGCATACTGTCCAGATCGTCGGCAATGCGGCGAATCTGGTCGGCCAGTCCGTCTATCTGTCCGGTTTTGACCGAGATAATTGTTTCGGTTACTCCGGCGCCTATTTTCAGGATATCGGTGATGATATTGAGTGGCACACCACCCTTGCACGTCGAACTTGCGACAGCGGAACCGGCTCCTAGAATGCGTACGTCGGAAAGGTCACTCACATTTTCACGGGTAACGAATGCCACCGCCCAGTCCTGGGTTTCAGCCGAGGCGTCCTGTGAAAATATGCAGCCCTGCCCACCGGTGTTGGTGCGCGCCTCCGCAGTACTGTAATACCCGTAGCTCAGTTTCAGGGTTTTGGCGCAGTCACAGGCTTCGGGCAGTTCCTCGGTGGAAAGGCACAGGAGGTGATAACCAATACGGGCGCTGTTTTCGGAGAGAGTACCCTCGCCGATTGTCCAGGACTCCATGCGACGCTTGTTACCTGCCAGATGGCCTGTGTTTTCGAGAATCTGCTGCTTGGCCGCTCCTTTGAATATACCGCCCCTGTACCAGAAGCTGGCACTGTTGTAATGGGTAAAGCTGGTGTTTTCGATTCTTGGGCCGATTGAGTAATTCATCGGCCCGTCGGTGTCGGGTGTGGCAACCGATATCTGGTTCATCACGAAATTGCACAGGCAGGGGCCCTCGGATGACCTGTTGACAAAGGCACTCTTCACCAGATTTTCGGGATACTGCCCTTTTGTGGAAGCCGGAAGTATGGCTCCGTTCATGGCATATCGCTGAACAAAGGCAATTTTTTCATAGACCGACACACCCTCCAGGTTTTTTACATAGCGGGAGAAGGGTACCTGTTGGCCTTCCACTGCCACGTACTCCGAAAGGGCGCGATACAGTTTGTCTGAAACTGCTACCGGATCGCCCGCGCGCCAGGGAATGGTCTGTACTACACCGAGGGTGTATGTGACGCCGTTGGGTCCGGCGGCCCTGACATCGTATTGCTGTCCCTGGGGAAGACCTGTTACGAGTACTCTGTTGTTTTGCAGAGAAAGCGGGCGTACATCAGACTGGTTGCTTTTGTTTACCAGTTTCACACCTGAAACAGCGCCGGGAGCAAACTCGAGTGCGGCCTGAATTCCGTCGGAGTAGAACATGACCGAACTGGAGGCAAGTGCAGGAATTCCGCTGGTGAGCTGGTATTCATCGAGCAGTTCTGGATCGGGAGCAAGGTACACGCCGGGTGCCGGTTCGTCGCCTTCGGTGTCCTGGGCATTGAGGGAGTTACACAGGGATGCGCTCAATACGAGCAGGAGCAGTATTATTTCTTTTTTCATGGCATTGAAATTGAGTGATGGTTCATTTTTCAGGGGTTACTGCCAGCGGGCTTTTTTGTAGGATGCCGGTGGCACTTCAAGATTTCCACAGTTGATGGTACCTCCGGAGACGGGTGCCTTGCCTGTCAGGTGAATAATTCCGGCAACTACCGGTGTAGCCTGAGAGGTGCCGCTCAGGGTGGCGTACTTCCCGTTTTTATGCGTGGAATAGACATTGACGCCGGTGGCTACCCAGTCAACAACAGTTGTACCCCAGTTGGGGAAAGTTGCGCATGCGCCCACGCAGGTGGATGCGCCCACGGTAACCACCCGGGTTCCGTTAATGCAGCCCGGACTGCACTGACTGGCTTTACCGGTATTGTTGCCGGAGGCAATACATACCCATGTTCCCGAGGTACCCAGATTTATGATGGCATTCCTCAGTGCCAGATTGTTGTTGGCGCAGTTGTTGACCGGGTAGGTGCCCAGACTGAGGTTTACAACATCCCCCTTGCCGTCGTACTGAGCTACATGGTTGAGGCCCTGCAGTACCGAACTCATGGAGGCCATTCCTGCATTGGACAGTACTTTCACAGGTACCACAGGTGCTCCGGCGGATACGCCTACTACACCTATACTGTTGTTTTTGGCCGCTGCGATACCTGCAACATGTGTTCCGTGGCCATTGGCATCATCATACGTTTCGCCTGTCACAAACGACTTGGCATACGGAAACAGGTCAATGACTGCCAGGTCGGGGTGATCAAGGTCAATTCCTGTATCCAGAATCCAGATCCAGCGTTCGTCGGCGCCGTTGTAGGTGGAAAATCCGCCTGCATTCTGAACTGCACAGGTGAGGGTTTGACCCATGGACTCATACTCTTCCGGAAGTCCCTCTTCTGAAGGAATATCCATCTGAATCAGATAGTCGGGGGTTACGCTTTCCACATCCGGGCTCAGCAGCAGTTTTGCCACCTGCTCCGCCTTCAGATTGGCAGTGAAACCGACTATTACATCGGTGTAACTGGCCAGCACGTCGGTTTCAGATATACCTGCGACCGTGCGTACCTGCGTGAGTTTGGCCAGATTGGCCTGTCGGGCAGGCTGGTTCAGGTTATACGTTTCCTGCCGGCCGGCGGCAGTTGCTTCCTGAAGTACAACGGGTTTGGCAGATGTTTCTTTCAGCACAACTACATACTGGCCCGGAATGGGCGCTGCAGGGGAGTCCTGGGCGTGCACCATTCCGGCAAGTATGACGATTAAAAGAAGCGTGTTCAAGGTTTTCATGATTAATAAAATTGAAGCGTGTTTTGGCCTACTCTGTGCGCTTTTCGGCGTCCGCGTCCGTACTCTTTTGAATGGATTTTCCGGAAAACTCCGTAATCAGAGGTATTGGGGCTTTTTTGGGCTATACTTTCCCCGGCCCCGGCCGACCTGTCCTGGTCA
>CAILQK010000038.1 GCA_903836265.1 uncultured Bacteroidota bacterium
CAATAAAGTATCGCTTTGAAGGCTACAAAATCATCCAGCTGAAAGATCCAAACGTTTCTGCCGCTGATTTCGACAACCCTGAGCGCGCTCGTATCGTATATCAGTTAGATGTCAAAAACGGCGTCAAGAAAATTTACAACTGGGATGAAATTCCAAACCCGAATGACCCTGATGACAGGTTGTACACACCTGAAATCAAGGCCGATGGTCAGGATCTTGGTATCCGTCACACGTTCTCCATCAAGGAAGACCGTTTTGCAACCGGAAATAACAAGGGAATGATCAACCACAAGAAGTATTACTACGCTGTGGTAGCTTATGCCTATAACAATTTCGGTACATTCGATCCGCTCACCCGTCCCGTATCCGGTCAGCAAAGACCATATCTCGAAGGACGTCTGAATGTACAGATAAAAACGGTTATCCCGCGCCCTGTGGTGGATGTAGCACTCAATTCCGCTTACGGCGACGGTGTGGTGATCACCCGCGTGGAAGGCGCCGGCGTTGGCGGTAATTTCATTGATATTGACGATGAAACCCGTGAACGCATGTTCCAGAGCGGCTACGACAGCACGCTGACCTACAAGCCCGGTCGCGGTCCGCTGAACGTAACCATCTTCAATCCTTTCGAAGTGAAGGACGGTGAATATGAACTGGCAATCGTTGACGAAAACATGACCGACAATATCGTGAGCGCCAATGCCCGCTGGGAATTGCGCAAGCTGCCCGACGGACAGGTCATCGCTTCCGAAAAGACCATCGCCAAACTGAACGAACAGGTGATACTTGAATACGGTTTCTCCATCGCACTCGCTCAAAGCAACGAGCCGGGCTCCAATGCTGATGAAACCAACGGAGCACTCGGCGCCGAAATCGAGTACAAAAATCCGGACCAGCCCTGGATGCAGGGTATCCCCGACCAGACAGAAGGCGGTACCTTTCAGATTTTTGACTATGTGAAAACAGCTCCGCTTCAGCCCGACGAACTCCTCGATCCCAAACAGGGCCTCAGCACCATGGGCGACGGTTTCTTCGTCCCCTACGTACTCTGCGACTGGCGCAGTCAGTACCCGGATTATTACTTTACTCCGGCCTGGACTGACAAGAACTCGTTCAATGGCAGTGCCATCGGTAACGCAGCCGCACGTACAAAAGCGCTTAATGCACTTCCAAACGTGGATATCGTTCTCACAAGCGACAAAAGCAAGTGGAGCCGCTGTGTCATCGTGGAGGCAGCAGGATATCCATTTACCAGCACTTCGCCCTCCGAATATCCGAAACTGCCCGGACTGGCAACTGAAAGCCCTGCCCCTCCCGGCAAAACCCGCGTGATGTTCGATGTGCGCTACGCACCTTCAGTAGGCAAGGACGACAGCAATGGCGACGGACTTCCTGATCCGGATGGTGCGGTTGAGCCTGACAAACTGCCCAACGGCCAGAATAACCCGAAGGCAGGTCAGCCACTCTACGGTATGGGATGGTTCCCCGGCTATGCTATTGACGTGGAAACCGGTCGCCGCCTCAATATCTTCTTTGCTGAAAACTCCTGCTATTCCGCCAGTGTTGACCAGACATACACCGGTCGTGACATGATGTGGAACCCGACAGGTTCTTTCTTCCGCGAAGGCTTCACCCCGGGCCCAACCAGCCCGCCACAGTACTACGACTGGCTGCTGGGTGGCCAGCACTGGGTATATGTAACCAACACATCCTATGATGAGTGCGCATTCCTGCGCTGGGGCTTCTCTCCGGAGCTGCAAACCAGCCAGAC
>CAILQK010000039.1 GCA_903836265.1 uncultured Bacteroidota bacterium
GGCGGGTACTGGCAGTGGGGCCGTGTGGCACAGGCTGCCGCGGGCCCAACCGGCTCCGGTTCAGGACAGACGAACGAGGGAGTCGTGGCTGGCTGGAATACCACCCCTGCCACGGATGGCTCTCTTGCAGATGGTTATAAAACGGTCAATGACCCGTGCCCGTCCGGCTTCCGGTTGCCGACAAAGGCACAGTGGGATGGTGTACTTCAGTATAATACTATCACCACCGTGGGTGGGACATGGAACAGCCTTCCAACGCGCTATGAAAACGGAAAAAAATTCGGCAACAACCTGATGCTTCCGGCTGCCGGTGAAAGGGCCGTCGCTGATGGTTTGTTGGGCAACCGTGGCATGAGCGGTACATACTGGAGCAGTACGGGGAGTACCTCGGGTTACGCCGGTTATCTTTACTTCGCTTATTCCAGTTCCAACACGTTCAACAACGATCGCCGGTACGGGTTCTCCGTTCGCTGTATTGCCGATGTTCCCGGTACTGTCAGCTCGCTTACCTGTGCCTCTGCCAGCACGTCAGGTGTAATCCGGACAGGTCAGAACAACAGCGGCATTACGGTGAGTGTTCCGTACACTGGCGGCAACGGCGGCTACTTCGACGGCCAGACAATTACATCTACAGGTATCACCGGCCTGACGGCTACTTTATCCGGGGGTAATTTTGTATCCGGATCGGGTTCGCTCTCATTTGCCATTACCGGCACACCTTCCGGTATTGGCGCTGCTACTTTCGCGCTAACCATCGGCGGACAGAGCTGCAGTTTCGTTACTTATACCGGTTGTGGTGCATTTACCGCCCCCGGCACCTGGCAGGAATTCGCCTGCTACAACCTGGGTGCGGCCAATACAAGTGCCGATCCGATGACGCCGAGCTGGGAGATCAACGGCGGCTACTGGCAGTGGGGCCGTTTGGCACAGGCTGCTGCCGGGCCCACGGGTTCGGATGCTGCGACTGCCAATGCGGGTGTTGTCAGCGGCTGGGATCCAACCGGTGCTTCTGATAATGGTTCGTGGCTCGAGAGTTCCAAAACGGCCAACGATCCTTGTCCGTCCGGTTACCGGGTACCCACATTGCTCACTCTCGGTGGTTTGTTTTCGAACAATACCGTCACAAATACAGGTTCGTCCTGGGTACAGGGCTCTACCAACTACAGTACGGGTAAAAAGATCGGACATGCCCTGTTCCTCCCGGCGGCCGGTGTGCGAAGCACCGGAGATGGCAGCCTGGGCGACAGAGGGAGTGCCGGATATTACTGGAGTCCGACAAGCGGGGCAGGAACTAATCAGGTTTACTTCTCTTCCGGATCTTTCAGCTATTTAACCCAGAATCGTGCTTATGGTGCTTCCATTCGCTGTATTGCCGAATAGCAGTATTGACAACCAGTTTTTTACATGATGAAAAATGAAGAATCACGGAATCACGATGCCATTTCCATCATCCGGTCAACTTCAGATTTTGAAACATTTGAAATGTACGATAAAATGAATCAATTTGCAATAAAATGCGCCCTTGTACTGCTTGTTGGCGGTTTCGCTGCCATGCGGCCTGTTTCCTTGCACGGGCAGGTAGTGGTAGGTTCGGGTTCTGCTGCCCTGGAGATACAGAGTACTACGGGCGGATTGCTGCTGCCCAGGCTCACTACCACGGAGCGCAACAATATGTCGGCTCCGGCAAATGGTCTGACGATATACAATACCACCACGCTTTGTGTGGAAATCAATCACGGTACCAGTTCTTCACCGGCATGGTCGCAGGTACAGTGCCGGACTGGCAGCATCACGCAGTTCACCTGTGGCAGTACAACTGTCAATGGTACGCTCACGCGCTCGCAGGCGGCCAGCGGCGTCACCATCACAGTTCCCTATACGGGTGGCAACGGAGGTGTTTACAGTGCCTTATCGCTCGCATCAACAGGCGTATCAGGCCTCACTGCCACTGCCGCGGCCGGCAATCTGGCCTCCGGCGCCGGCAACCTGGTACTCAACATTTCAGGTACACCCGCCTCGGCGGGCACTGCGACTTTCGCACTGTCGCTGGGCGGACAAACGTGCAGCGTATCAGCCACCGTGAATGATCCTGCTGCTGCCATAACCCAGCTGGATTGTGCTGCTGCCACGGTTAACGGCCTGCTTTTCAGCGGTATGGCAACCACTGCCACGGTGAGCATACCCTACACCGGTGGCAATAGCGGCACGTACAGTGCCCAGACACTTTCTTCCACCGGTGTTACCGGCCTGACAGCCACTTTGTCGGCAGGGACAGTTGCCACGGGATCGGGCAGCATCACCCTGACCCTGAGCGGAACAGCTGCGACCACCGGAACGGCGAGTTTTGCACTGAGTTTCGGCGGACAGAGTTGTGCCCTCAACCTGACCATCACCACAGTTTTTTGCAGGGCCAAGGTGGATGCCACCACCTTCAAAAATTTCTATTGCTACAATCTGGGATCAGCCAGTACCACAGTTGATCCTTTTACCCCGAGCTGGGAGATCAACGGCGGCTACTGGCAGTGGGGCTGGACGGCAGTGTCCGCAGCTGGTCCTTCGGGGCCCGGTTCGAGTCAGACGAATGAGGGAGCACAGGCTGGCTGGCCCACCTTTTATCAAGGTGACAATGTGTGGCAGGACGCAACCAAATCACCATGGGACCCTTGCCCGACAGGGTTCAAGGTTCCCACCCGCACGCAGTGGGAGGGTGTAATTGCCAACAACACCTACTCCAATCTGGGCACATGGACGGGCAGTTCAACCAATTACAGTTCCGGTAAAATGATTGGCACACAGCTGATGCTGCCTGCTGCCGGTCTCAGGAATATCAGCGATGGAAGCCTTGGGGGGCGGGGTAGCTCTGGCTATTACTGGGCTTCTACAACAGATGGTGCCGGCTACTCACGCAGTGTTTACTTCTTGTCCGGACCACCCACTTCAGCCTATTCAAATCGTACGAATGGCTTTTCCGTTCGCTGTATTGCAGAATAATTTTCAACTTTAAAAAAAGTGCAGTAACTTTCACACCGTGAATGGATGTTGCATTCATGGTGGCAGCATATCCGTTATACAGTCACGTAAAAAATCGTCTGTTTGCATTTTAATCAGGACTTCACATGAATAGCCGGTCATATTTCACACTTCTTTTGCTTGCGGCGGTATTCAGTTTTCTCTCCTGCTCGGGAGAGAAAACTGATTCTGTCGAATCCGGACTTGAACAGGCAGGGGCACTCATCGAATATGCCAGGGCGCTTGTTGATACGCATCCCGACAGCGTTTCAGTCATCTGCAACTCTATTGAATCGTCGGGTTCGCGGAATGAACTGCCTGATTCCATGCGCCTGGATGTGGTTCATATACGGGCTAACGCCCTATCGGCTATGGGTATGCCCGACTCGGCTTACAGTATATTAAGTAAAGAGTATAACTCCCGGAATAAATGGCCCGGCCATTATGCTCACGCCTATATGCTCTACAAATTGGGGTGGTACAGCTACATCAGTGGCCATATTCCTGCAGCGGAGAAGTATATCAAAAATTCCGTTGATCTGATGGAAAAGGAAAATATCCTGAAGAACAGGGCCAATTTCATGAGCCTTTATGCGGATATCCTGTTCAGCAGGGGAAAATACACCGAGGCGCAGGAATGTCTGTTCAGGACATTAAAAATTGCAGAGGAAACCCGCGACACGCTTGCACTCGGGCGGGCATACATGGGTATTGGTCACGTTTACGGTGGCAGTGAAAACCGGAACAACTCCCTTGATTATTACAAGAGGGCTTATGATACATTTGTGAAGGCGGGGGATAATGACAATACTGTTTCTGCCCTTACCAATATAGGCCTTTCATACCGGTATGTCAATCCCGACAGCGCTCTTCATTACTATCAACTGGCGCTGAATGCCAGTTCGGGCTCCGGAAATATCCGGAGCGAGGTGATTATTCTTTATAATATAGGCAATATTTACGCTGATATTGGTCAATATGAGGAAGCTGGCAAATACTTTGATGAAACGCTGAAAATCTGCAGGGAAAATGGAATAGCATCCGGAATACCCAAAGTATATACTGGTTATGCCATGCTGGAAAGCCTGAAGCAAAACTATGCAAAATCTGACCAGTATTACAGTGATGCCATAGAGGTACTGAAGAGCCAGGGCGATATAGCCACCTTGTTATCCCTGCTGAAGGTATCACTGCCGCTTTATGAAAAAACGGGAGACTGGAAGAAATGGGCAGCGCGATCCGGTGAAATCAGGGTGCTCGAAGACTCGCTGCTCAGCGCCGAAAAAAGGATGCAGTTGCAGGATATTGCCAAATCCTACGAAATTGAAAAGAGGGAAATGGAAAACCGCTTTCTCAGCAAGTCGCTTTACGAACAGAACCTGAACATTCGCCTGTGGTTGTCATTGTTTATTTTGTTTGCCATGGCGTTCACTATTACAGCAGCCCTGTACTGGTTGAACAAGAAACTGAAAAAAGAACTGGAGTCTTCCTACCATATACTGATGGACCAGTACCGCGAGGAAAAAAGACTGAGAGAAACTATGGAAGTGGAGCTGACTGTGGCCAATCGTTATACTGATACGACACATAAAGTACTGGAATATTTCAATGAAGTCAAACCCTATCTGAATCCTGATATCAGAGCAGGTAATATCATGGAAGCCGTCAATATCAGCTATGCCGATTTTCAGAAGGTACTGTATGAACTGGAATACCCCAATTTCAAAACAATGCTCAATCACTATCGCGTGCACGAAGCAGTTCTCAAATTTGAAGATCCGTCTTACGACCACTACACTATTGAGGCAATTGCCAAAGATGCCGGCTTTGGTTCCAGGGCCCGATTCTACTCTACGTTTGAATCAGTCAAGGGAGTCAAGCCGGCCTGGTACAGGAGTCATATCAATATCAGGTCAGCATAATTTGCCCTGAACGCGCGATATTGCGGGTGCCTCAATTGCAGGTTTGAGTATCAATCGCAAATCAAATAAAAATGACGAGGATAAGGGGTGCTCCGAAATGTCGGGGCGCCCTTTTTGCTTTATCTGAACTGCTGCACCCGGCAGGCCCATCCACTGCACCCGAGCGGCCAGCCGGGTTCATAAATACAGATTGGAGCAGGAATGTAATGTTATTTGCTGGAAAGGGTACACATTTTCAGTCAGGATCGGTATTCAGGTATTTCGATAATTCAGGAAAGAATGCAGATATAAATTAATGATTCATCAGAGGAACGCACCTCACGTCTGTCAGCATGTATATGTAATGGGAGGGTATATCAGGCCCCCTGATGAATCAGGGGGTTACAGGTGCATATTACCAAACTTGCCTCGAGGGCTGGTGACCGTTTTGGCAGCATCTGTTCTGAACAGTCTCATCTGTCATCCTGTAACCACCCGATTCATCGGGTGGAATGACAGACACCACCATCACATCTGTCATGCTGACAAACATCACATCCTGTTCTCCGCCTGAGTACGGTTGGTGATATGCCTGTTTTCGTCAGATATCTTCACTTCATGATTTTACACCGGTTATTTTGTCTGGTTTTTGATGTGATGTCTGTCAGCATGATAGATGTAACTGGTGGTTGGCTCCGGCCCCCTGATGAATCAGGGGGTTACAGGATGACAGATGGTATCGCGTGTTTCTCCCAATACCCCAATAAGCCATACCCAATACCCAA
>CAILQK010000040.1 GCA_903836265.1 uncultured Bacteroidota bacterium
ACTCTCACGCCCACACTCTCACGCCCACACTCTCACACCCACACTCTCACACCCACACTCTCACACCCACACTCTCACACCCACACCCTCACACCCACTCCTCCATTGGCGGACAAGTGCAAACCAGATTCCGGTCGCCAAAAGCCTGGTCTATCCGGCCCACCGTTGCCCAGAATTTCCAGCCCTGGCGCAGGTATGGCAGCGGGAAGGCCGCCTTCTCGCGCGTGTACGGATGCGACCAGCCGTCTGCTGTGGTTTCTGCCACTGTGTGAGGCGCGTTGTGCAGCACGTTGTCATCGTGCGAGTAGTCACCACGGGCAATTTCATCCAGTTCCTCCCTGATCGAAAGCAGGGCATCGCAGAAACGGTCAAGTTCGGCCTTGCTCTCGCTCTCCGTTGGCTCTATCATGATGGTGCCTGCCACAGGGAAGGAGAGGGTAGGGGCGTGGAAACCGTAGTCCATCAGCCTCTTTGCAATGTCTTCCGCACCTGCAAGCGATTTGAACGGACGCATGTCAACAATCATTTCGTGGGCACAACGGCCGTTCTCTCCGGTGTAAAGTATCTGATATGCCCCCTCCAGACGCGCCTTCATATAGTTGGCATTCAGAATGGCGTATTTTGTGGCATTTGTGACACCTTCCGCGCCCAGCATTTTGATGTAGGCGTAGGAAATCAGCAGGATGCTGGCACTGCCCCAGGGCGCTGCACTGACCGCTGTAGTACCCTGTTCTCCGCCCATTCTGGCAAATACGTGACCGGGGAGGTAGGGCGACAGACTGTTGTTGCAGCAAATAGGGCCCATGCCCGGCCCGCCGCCGCCGTGCGGAATTGCAAATGTTTTGTGCAGATTCAGGTGGCAAACGTCAGCACCAATGGCTGCCGGACTGGTCAGGCCAACCTGGGCATTCATGTTGGCGCCATCCATGTAAACTTTGCCACCGTGCTGGTGGATAATATCGCAGATTTCCCTGATGGCGGTCTCAAATACACCGTGCGTGCTCGGATAGGTGACCATCAGGCACGACAGACGGTCGGAATACTGCTCCGCTTTCGCCCTGAGGTCGGCTATATCAATATTGCCGCGCTCGTCGCAAGATACCACCACCACTTCCATACCGGCCATCACCGCTGATGCCGGATTGGTGCCGTGTGCAGACGATGGAATAAGGGATATGTTCCTGTGCGAACCACCAGTTGCCTGGTGATAGGCACGAATAACCATCAGACCTGCATATTCACCCTGGGCACCCGAGTTGGGCTGAAGTGAGCAGGCATCGAAACCGGTCACATCACAGAGATATTTTTCCAGCTCCGATATGATCTGTGCGTACCCCTGCGCGTATTCTGCAGGCATGAACGGGTGCATGTTCGCCCACTCGTCCCAGCTCACAGGCATCATTTCGGTGGCGGCATTCAGCTTCATGGTGCACGACCCCAGTGTAATCATGGAGTGCATCAGCGACAAATCCTTGTTCTCCAGACGCTTGATATAGCGCATCATGTCGCTCTCTGTATGATAGATATTGAATACCTGATGTGTCAGGTACGCGCTCTCCCTGGTGAGGGCAGCCGGTATTCTGTTCTCCGGTTTGCCGGAAACAACCTCAACACCGAAAATACCTGCGATGGCGGCAATATCACGCTCCGTGGCAGTCTCGTCGAAAGAGATCTGTACTCCCGTGCTGTCGTAGAAGAAATTGTACCCCGCAGCCTCTGCCCTGGAGCGGATTTCACCCGATTTATGGCTGTCGGCCTCTATGCGTACAGTATCGAAAAACTGCGAATGTGCCACTTTGTACCCTCCGGCGGCCAGTATGCCGGCCATTTCAGACGCGTGCCCGTGTATGTGCGAGGCAATTCCGCGGATTCCCCCGGGGCCGTGATAAACAGCATACATGGCAGCCATATTTGCCAGCAATGCCTGGGCAGTACAGATGTTGGAGGTGGCTTTCTCCCTGCGGATATGCTGCTCGCGGGTCTGGAGAGCCATGCGCAGCGCCCTGTTCCCGTGCTTGTCCACGGAAACACCTATAATACGACCGGGTATTTGCCTTTTAAAGTCTTCTGAACACGCAAAATAGGCTGCATGCGGACCGCCATAACCCATTGGCACACCAAAACGCTGTGTATTGCCTACAGCCACATCGGCACCCCACTCCCCGGGAGGAGCAAGCAGTGCCAGCGACATGATATCGGCCGCCACACAGACAAAAATACCATTGGCTTTCGCTTCTTCAACAAACGGACGATAGTCGCTGACGCAACCCTCCGAATCAGGATACTGAAGCAAAACACCGAAGGTCCTGTCTGTAAACCGGGCTGTTTTCCAGTCGCCAACCACCAGTTTGATCCCGTGCGGAACGGCCCGCGTTCTCAGAATATCTATCGTCTGCGGATAAACCTTGTCTGATACAAAGAATTCGTTCGCCTCCTCACCGGCTTTGGCCCGCTTGTTCTTCTCCTGATAAAACATATTCATGGCTTCCGACACCGCAGTGCCTTCATCCAGCAGACTGGCATTGGAGATAGGCAGACCGGTCAGGTCGGTTATCATGGTCTGGTAATTGAGCAGGCTCTCCAGACGTCCCTGGGCTATTTCTGCCTGATACGGGGTGTACTGTGTGTACCAGCCCGGATTGTGGAAAACATTTCTTGCGATAACCGATGGCGTTATGGTGCCATAGTAGCCCATACCAATGAAATTGCGCATCACACGATTTTTGGAGGCAATTTCTCTCAGATGACCCAGGTATTCAAATTCACCAAGTGCCCCGTCGAAACCGGTGAAGCTCATCGGCTTCTTCAGCCGTATGGACTCCGGTACCGTCTGTTCAATCAATTCATCAAGGCTGCCCGCGCCCAGATAATTGAGCATTTCCTTGGTTTCACCCGGACTGGGTCCGATATGCCTGCGTTCAAAGCGATCAGGGTGCATATATTTGTGTGTTTAACTGAATGAAAGTTGTGGTGGATGCTGAATATCAGCGCGAATTTTGCTGCGAAGGTAACGAAAGTTGATGCTTCCATTTTCATAATACCGACAAGAGGTTAATTTTTTCGCACTTTTGCACTATGCGCACTTATTCATCAAAATTACTGCTGTTCGGTGAACACGTCCTGTTGCTGGGGGCTTCCGCACTGGCAATCCCGCTCCACAGATTCTCCGCTTCCTGGCAACATGGGGGCAGGCCCCTTCCTGCCGACATTATGGCGAAACTGCGCCTTTTTGCCAACAGCACCTGTCTGGGCAATATCAGTCACCTCGATGCCGGCCTGTTTGCCGCTGAACTGGAAAACGGCCTGTCGCTGCAGTCCAATATCCCGGTTGGGTATGGCCTCGGCTCCTCCGGTACGCTCTGTGCCGCTGTTTACGACCGGTACTGCAGTGAAAAAACGGATGATCTCTCCGCACTAAAATCGGTTTTCTCCGCCATGGAGAGCTTTTTTCACGGCTCCAGTTCGGGTATTGACCCGCTGACCAGCTATCTCGACCAGCCTCTGCTGATTCGCAACAAATCCGGTGTGTCTGTCGCCCGCCAGTCTGCCTGGAACCTCCAGCCGTATATGTTCCTCCTCGATACCGGTCTGCCCCGGCAAACGGGCCCGTTAGTCAACTGGTTTCTGGAGCAAAGCCGTCCCGGCGGTTTGCTGGGTTCTGTGCTCGACAATTACTTGCAGGCGCACGAACAGACTGTCGAGGCATGGCTCTCCGCAAAATATGAGCCTTTTTTTGACAGCTTGAATGCTGTTTCCAGACTTCAGCTGGAGTATTTCACTCCGATGGTTCCGGCCAGTATGAGGGAACTCTGGGAAGCCGGCCTCGACACCGGAAAATATTCCCTCAAAATATGCGGCGCCGGCGGAGGTGGCTTTATGCTCGGCTTCTGCAAAAATCCGGATGATATCGCCGGCCTGAATGATCGCTTTCCTCTGATTGCCAATCTCTGAACTGTTTATGTCCGTGAAAATTCCCCGTCCGGTTTTCCCGATTCTCGGTTTTTTGCTTTTCCTGGCTCTTTTCCGCGATCTGCTGGCCAACGGACAGCCGCTCTGCTGCCGTATTGACGGAGTCACCTACTTTCCCGGTATCAGAGCCATCTGGGTAAACCCGGACAAACCCTTTGACGACAAACCGCTCAGGGATATCCAGCTCATGCCGGATCAGTTTGAGGCCTGGAAAAACCCCGACAATTTTGATGAGCCACCAATTTATGCCCCCGTGCCGTTCTCTCCGGGCGAATTTTCATCAGGAACTCAGCTGCGTTTCGGACACCCCGGAGTCGCTCATCCGGGACTGCCATCAGAGAAATTCAGACACTGGCTCGGAACCGATGCAGAAGGACGCGATATCGCCGCTACTGTCGTCAGCGGAGCAAGAATTGCACTGCTCACCGGCTCTCTGGCGATGGCTGCAGCACTTCTGGCAGGACTGCTTCTCGGTACGCTCGCCGGCTTTTTCGGTGATGATACGCTCCATGTGAAACGCGGTGTCTGGATGATCTTTTTGTCCGGTCTGCCATTCGCGTGGTTTTATGCCATAACGGTACGACAGTGGAAGATATCAGCCTCCATGACCGAATTTTTACTGAGTGCGGCCATTTTCACCGGAATAATGGCCTTGTTTGCTGCAGCTGGCAGCCTTTTGTCGCGCCTGAAGTGGTTCTCCAAAGAATCAGCCATACCTGTTGATCTGCTGGTGATGCGTATCGCGGAGGTGTTTTCTTCTATCCCGCGGCTGATTGTCCTGGTGGTGCTGGCCGTGGCACTTCGCGGATTGTCTGATGGCTCGGTCTGGCTCATGACTGCACTGATCGGCCTGTTCAGCTGGACCGGAGTCGCAAAATTTGTACGTGCAGAACTCCTGCGCATACGCGCGCTCGACTATGTGACCGCAGCGCGCGGTCTTGGCATGTCGCCCCTGCGTATTTTGATCAGGCATGCCCTTCCCAATGCCATGCGACCGGTATATGTTGCCTTCGCTTTTGGCGCTGCCGGCGCCGTAATGCTGGAGGCTTATCTGTCATTTCTCGGATTTGGTGGCGCCGCCTTCAGAGGCGTTTCGTGGGGCAGTCTGTTCATCAACGAAAACAGCGCCGCCAACCCGCTGGATACCTGGTGGGTTACGCTCTTTCCGGGACTGATGATATTTCTCACTGTTTCTGCCCTGAATGCACTCGGAGAGGCGCTGGGCGGATAAATCATTCACCTGCAGCCGGAATTACGGGCAGTACAGGATAGAAAACAATCTCGGTACGGCGATTGGCAGCGCGTCCCTCGGGTGTCTCGTTGGATGCCGCCGGATAAAACTCGCCCCGTCCCACGGCAGTGAGCTGGTTGGCAGTCACATTCAGCTCCCTGGTTAGAACCCGCACAATACCCGATGCTCTCGCGATACTCCAGTCCCACGTGTCTCTGAATGTTTTTTCTTTCGGAGGAAGTATATTGTCCGTATGTGAGATGATACTGGCGTCAATACCCGGAAAAGCAGCCAGATACTCTGAAACAATAGTCAGTAATGCGCGTCCACCCTCGCTCACCATCACACCGCCCTGGTCAAAAAGGAGTTTGTCGGGCAGCACAAGTGTGACAGAGTTGCCGCTGCGGGCAATTTTCAGGGCATCCCTGTACGGATGGAAGGCCCTTTCAAGCGTGGTGGCATGATCCCTTATTATAGCTTCCTGCCTGATTTGTACCTGTCTGATCTTCTCCAGTTCGCTGTCTTTCTGTTCGAGTATTTCGGTCACCTCCGCCAGCTGCCTCGAAAGGAGCGTATTTTCTGCCGACAGTTTGGTGGAAGACGCACCCATTGACTGCGTACGGGCAATCAGTTCTGTCTGCAGTTGCCTGATCTGCTCTTCCTGACTTCCAACCGTTTTGTTCAGATCTCCGATTTTTCTGATCAGGTCACCGGCCTCTTTTTTTCGGAATATCAGTTCCTCATTCAGAACCTTTTCCCTTGATTCGGCGCCCGAACGCGCAGCCATTTCTGTTCTGTATAATTTCTGTCGAACACAGCCGCCTGATACAAGAGCGGTCGTCAATATAAAAACAGTTATCTTTTTCATGTTTTTTTCTGCAAAATTAATGTAAATATACGGTTTTCAATCGTTCAGCATATCGGTCAGACTGCCAGTGGCCAAAGCGGTCACCCTGCCTTTTTCATCGGTGCCCACACGGGCACATGCTGCTTCAGGGTCGTGTTCAAAAAAGAGCAGATGTCCGGGTTTAACAGCATCCTGCAGCAGCCTTTTTTTCTCGCGGAGCGACATCAGTGGCCGGACGTCATAGGCCATCACATAGGGCAGATTGATATGCCAGCGGGTGGGTATGGTATCTGCACTATATATTATGGTGTGATCTCCGTTTTTGATATACGGAATCATCATGGCTTCGGTATGACCGTATGTAAACCTGACAGTAATTCCGGGAATAAACTCCACGCCCTGTTTTACCGGAATGAATGCCATTCTCCCTCCGGTATATAACGGCTCGAAATTTTCCCTGAGAAACGAGGCACGCTCCCGCTCATTCGGATACATCGCCCACTGGAAATGCCGCTCGTTCGTCCAGTAAATCGCATTCGGGAATGAAGGCTCAGTAATGCCTGTCAGTTCATTTTTCCATATAGCACCGCCGCAGTGGTCGAAATGCAGGTGCGTGAGCAGTACATCCGTAACCTCCTCCCGGCTGACGCCCAGCGCCTGCAGCGATCCGAAAAGAGTTTCTTCGCCATGGGGCTCGAAATGGGCGCGGAACCTTTCGTCCTGTTTGTTCCCGATGCCGGTGTCTATCAGTACCGTCCTCCGGCCATCGCGCACAAGCAGCGCGCGCATGGCCAGCGATATCATGTTGTTGGCGTCGGGCGGACAAAGTTTCGACCACATGCGGCGCGGCACCACGCCGAACATGGCGCCGCCATCGAGCCTGAAATAACCTGTCAGAATACTGTTTGCAATCATACAGGCCAAATGTAAAGCGATTGACCGAATTGAATGTGCTCCTGTTGCGTACTTTTGCAGCACCCGGGCACAATCAGTCACAAAACCCCGGAAATCACTGCTATCCACATGCACACCTATATAGATACACACGCGCACCTGTATTCCTCCAGATTCAGTACCGACAGACACGAAATGGTTGCCAGGGCTGTCAGCGCCGGTGTGGTCAGTATGTACCTGCCCAATATTGATGCTGAGTCCATTCAGCCCATGCTCGATCTGGAAGCTGCTTTTCCCGAAAACTGTTTCGCGATGATGGGACTGCACCCGTGCTCGGTACAGCCTGATACTTATGAAAAGGAATTGGCGCTCGTGGAGAAATATCTCGGAGAGCGTGCATGGGCCGGAATCGGCGAAACGGGTATTGACCTGTACTGGGACAAATCCACCCTCGATATACAGAAGCGGGCATTCAGCCGTCAGATAGAATGGGCGAAAGATCTCGGACGCCCCATCATTATCCATTCCCGCGAAAGCAACCGCGAATGTCTGGACCTTGTGAGGAATGGCCAGGATGGAAGGCTCCGCGGCATCTTCCACTGCTTTTCAGGCACACTCGAAGAAGCAAGGGAAATGATTGACCTCGGCTTCATGCTCGGCATCGGTGGCACGCTGACGTACCCCAGATCGGAACTGCCATCGGTATTGCGCGAGATTCCGCTGGAGCATATTGTACTGGAAACCGATGCGCCCTACCTTCCTCCTGTGCCGCACAGAGGAAAGAGAAACGAGAGCGCCTGGATTCCCGTGATCGCTTCCATGCTGTCAGAGGTCAAGGTGCTGCCACTTGGTCATATTGCCAGAATAACCACAGCCAGCGCGAAAAGAATGTTCGGAGCCTGATGAAATGCGGCTTAACTTTTCATTAGCATCTGGTCAGCAACCCGGAGAGGCAGTCAGACGTATTACTGTTTTATCAGTCAAATTCTGTTTCGAAACTGTATCGTCATGAAATTAACACCACTGCACATTTCCACCCTTTTGCTGGGTTGCTGGTTTTTGCTCACCAATCACCGTGACCCCAACAACCCGCCTGTTGCACGCACCGGAGCACCGGGCGAAACAACCTGCGGCGCTTCCGGCTGTCATTCCGGCG
>CAILQK010000041.1 GCA_903836265.1 uncultured Bacteroidota bacterium
CCGGCTCCGGCGATCGCTTCAATGGCTCGTACCCAACTACCCTGCTCAACAGCCTGCCTGATGGGCAAGCCATCTACCTGGGGGCGGGAGAGGCGAGGCGGAAGCCGAGATTGAAGTGGCGGCCGACCGGCTCGCCGTTGTCGCGAAGCGACACGCGGCAGCGCCCGGCGAGGTTGAACCAGCTGCCGCCACGGCTCACGCGGTTGCCGCCCTCTTCCGGCCCCTGCGGATTCACCACGGGCTGGTCGCTCTCTTCATAGTCACCCCATCTGTCGAAACACCACTCCCACACGTTGCCGCTCATGTCATACAGCCCCAGTCCGTTCGGTTTTTTTCGGGCCACCGGATGCGTTTTGCCGCCGGAATTTTCGCCATACCAGGCCACCTCTCCGACATTGTCGCTGCCGGCATACTTCTTCCCTTCTTTCTTTTCACCCCCGCGAGCGGCGTACTCCCACTCTGCCTCTGTGGGCAGGCGATACAGCCGTCCTGTTTTGCGGCTCAGCCACTCGCAGTATGCCATAGCGTCGTTCCAGCTGATACCCACTATCGGACAGTCCGGATTCTGGAGCGATTTTCCCAATTGCTCAATGTAATACCGGTTTGTACCAGTTCTTATATTGTACTCATTACCCGGCTCCAGCCACTCCGGATGGTGGGTTCCCGTTTCATTGACAAAAATCATATACTGCTCCACCGTCACCTCCGTTCCGGAAATAGCGTAATCCGACAGGGTAACCTGATGGGCAGGTTTTTCATCGTAGTCGCAATCATCCCCCTGCTCCCCGGTACAGCCCATAGTAAAGGTACCGCCCCTGACGGTTACCATATTGCGCTGAATACGGGCAATGACCGCTGCCACATCCACTTTTTTCGCCGGTGGCGGGCAGGGCGACAGGGCAGGCCGGCCGGCCCAGGTGGCGGGTACATAGCCGGAGCGGCCCATTGCGCGCACTTTCTGCCAGTCGCCGGTGGTACCGAGCAGGGTGGTATTGGTGGCGGGGGGCAACATAAACAGCAGCACATCGCGCAGGGAGGCATCGTCGGGGCTGGCAGCTAGGGTATTGAGCTCGGCGGCGGTGAGGCGGCGGCTCAGCAGGGGCACTGCGCCGAGGGTATCTGTGCGATAGCAGGCGCCACCCAGTCCGAGCAGCTCCTCCAGTCCGGGCCGCAGCGTGAGGGTATCGAAGTAGCCCTGTTCGAGCAGGCCGTTGTAAATCGCGCGCGCCGAATCGGGCAGGCCAGCCCGGTAAAAGGCTACACCCCGACCGTGACGGGCGGCAAGCGCCTCCACCGGCAACTGATCGCCGGCCATATTCTCAGCCTCCCTCAACAAACTTGCTGCATACAGTATGGTGTCGCGCGAGGCGCCCTGCATCATCAGGGCCACGCCGCAGTTGTACCGGTTCCGCACGCTGTTCTGCCTCAGCCGGTCGCCGGCACGCCCGTAGCCTGTGTTTGCAGACCCGTTCACTATGTGCAGTCCCTGGTCGAGCAGCTCCTGTGTACCCGCGTACGCTGCATCAGCAGTGGGCCCATAGCCGGCTGCGGCGCGGCTGCTGTTGCGCCACGACTGCCAGGGCAGCCGCTGTCGGCTGCTGTCGGCCATGTCCAGGTTGCCGAGGTGACCAAGCAGGCGGTCGGCGGTGGCGAGCAGGGTATCAGGGCGGGTTTCATAGTCCGGGCGGGGCGCCAGTTCGCTGGCCAGCACGCCGAGGTTATTGAAAACACCCGCGAGGTGATCGGGCTGACGCACGCGCAGGAGGGCGCTGTTGTGCGATTCATTGGTGAAGGGGCGGTATTCTCCGGCGAAGAACTGGTGGATAGCGCTGCCTGCCGTACACACCTGCCACAGCCAGAGTACCCAGCACAGGGCGGCGACCGTACAGAGCAGGGCGCGACGCAGATCGGGCGTATCGAAGGGCCGGGGCAGCGGCTTTTCGGCTTCCGGTTCGGGTGTATGCGCCTTCAGCCACTCCCGGATACCGGGGTTGAAACCGCCGGCCTTGCTCATGGTTGCCTCTTCCTGCAGGCGTCGCTGCACAAAGCGGTTGAGTTCCATTTCAATACCCCTCGAAACAGCGCCGGAGTCGAGCAGCAGACCCAGCGCCTGCCGGTTTTCTGCCACGTCGGGTTCGAGCAGGAACTTCTGTACTATAATGTAAGTATCGGTTTCTTCCGACACGTGACTGCCGTCGGTGAGGTGGCGTATGGCCTCCAGTTCGGCGAGTACTGCCTGCCGGGCCGGCTTTTCGAGGTCATCGCCGAGTTGTCCGAGCATATCGCGGCGCAGGCCCGGGTTCAGGGAACCGTCGCGCAGGGCGGGTATGCGCGCGAGCGCGAGCAGGGAGTCGTGGGTGGGCGTGATACCCAGCTTCAGGGCGATTGCGAGTGTGATCTCCCAGGCGGGCGCGGGGTGTACGGCGAGCGCGAGGAACCAGTCGGTAATTCGGCTGTCGAAAGGTTTGAGGTAATCGAGGTGATCGGCCAGCGACCTCCACTGCCTCTCGGCGGAGGTATTTTCATCGCTGCGCAGCTCGATCTGCCTGTCGCGCCACACGCTGAATTCGGCGGGCATATCGTCGGTATCAAGGCCGTTTTCCACGAACGTGGCGGCATCGAGCATACCGCGCAGGTCGGAGGGGAAGAGACCGAACTGCCTGTACAGCAGCGCTTCCCGCCAGTTCCAGTCGGCGGGCGGTTGCGGGGTGAGGAGCAGTCGCTGCGGCCAGCCTGCCAGGGCCGACTTTGCATCGGGGCGCAGGCGCGGGGCGCCGGTTTCGATGAGCGCGTGCGCGGTGCCGAGCACAACCAGCCGGTGTGCGGGGAAGTATCGGCGGAGTGTGTCGGCCGAGGCGCCCGGTGGTACGCCGGCCCCGCGGAAGTGCTGCATATCGGGGTCGCACCACACAATATCGAGCACGACATCCTGACCGCGCAGGGTTTCGGCAAGGTGGCGGAACAGGCGCACGAGGTGGCGGCCCGGTATCTGCTCATCCACGACAACCAGGTATTCGGAGGGCCTGGTTTTGTAGCGGTAACGGAAAGCGGGGTAACCGCCGCGGTCAATCGTGGCGCGGAGCGTGGCGGGCACATCGAGCGTCAGGTCGTCGGTGAGCTGCCGTCGCCTGAGCGCATCGGCGAGGCGGTATTGCTCGCGGGCGGTACGCGGAGTGCCCGGCTGCTGCCGGTACGGAATATAGTAGGGCGGCCGGTCGCTGCCCGGCGTCACGGGGGGCACAACAGGCGGCAGTACGGCGGGCGGGGGCGGTTTGCGCTGCGACCAGCGCCACCAGAAATACATCGCCGGGATCAGCAGCAGGGCCAGTATGAGCCACGAGAGCCAGCCGGGGGTAAAACCCGGATGCCGGGTAATGTGCAACAGGGGCAGGTACGCAAGCCGCGCCTCCTCCTCCCCCACCCGGATGAAAAAAGTGGTATCGGCGGAACATTGCTCGCCCTGCTGCGTGGTGTCGGTCAGTGAAAAAGACACCTCGTACAGCCCTTTTTCAGCAAAACGGTGTACTAATCGCGGTGTGCGGGAAGAGGCGCCCTCTCCGGTGATCTCCCACCGGCAGGCCAGTCCGGGCGCGAGGCGCTGGCCGACCGCGAATACCGCCTGCTGGCCGGGACTCAGCGTGCCGGCGGGGAGCTGCAGCCGGGGCATGGCCGGCGGATGGGCACAGCGGAGCGGCAGAACCGACTCGCCCGTGCGTACGCGCGCGCCGGAGGAATCGGGGCGGTTGTCGGTGTAGCGGACAGACAGGCGCACCGAGAATTGCGTGCCGGCAGCGGGCGCGGGAGCCACAAACAGCCAGCTGACAGTATTTTCGGAAGAATCCATCACCACCGGCTCCGGCGTGGAATCCGTGGAGCGGAGCAGTTCCCAGCGGAGCGCCAGCAGGGCAGAATCGGGCAGGCCCTCGAGTGCAGACGTATTGCACTGCACCATATCGCCGGGGATATGGATATCGTTATTGAAAGAGAAAGACGGTTCGGGAATGACCGACGGTGCGGGTTTCGGCCACAGGAAATATGCCAGCAATGCGGCGAGTGCGAGCGCGGTCAGCGCCAGCAGGTGGCGGTACTTTTTCAGGAAAGGCGTTTTCGGGGGTGGCGGCGGCGGTTCCGGTTCGCGGGATATACTTTCGACAAACCGGTCGAACACCTCATAGAAGCGGAGTTGCTGTTCGGCGCTGCGGGCGAAAACCGGAGCGAGCAGTCCCCTGAGCAGGGCGGGGTTGTCGAGCGAGGCCCTGAGCCCGGCCGACGACAGCACACGCCATGCGCGCACCCGCGAGGCGGGCGTCACATCAAAGCCCGCCACCTCCAGCAGGGAGAAAAGCGGGTCGAGCGGGAGGCCTATGTGTTTATCGGGAGAAGACATCCTTCACAGCGTCGTAGTCTTCTTTCGTTTTGACGAGCACCGACAGGTACTTGCGCAATTTCAGGCGGTTCCTGTCGTCGTCGAGCGACTCGATCTTTTCCACGCCGATCATGCGGAGCCAGGCGAGCAGTTCGGCTGTGCCGGGCGCTTTGCGGGCGGCTTTCCGGCGTACCTCCATAAAATAATCAATCAGGCGCTCAAAGTCGAGGCTGTCGGGCGCCACACCCACGGCCGATCTGGCGATATTCAGCAGACCGTCTTTATCGGGGAAAGGGATATGATAGAACACACAGCGGCGCAGGAAAGCGTCGGGCAGATTCTTTTCCGAGTTGCTGGTCATGATCACCATGACGGGCATATCGGCGGCCCTTTTTACATCCAGGTCGAGTTCCCTGATATTGAAAACCTGCTGTTCGATTTCGTTGAGGATATCGTTGGGGAAATCGCGGGGAGCTTTGTCAATCTCGTCAATGAGCACCACGGAGCTTCGCGCCTGAGTTTCGAGCTTTCCGGAGAGCGACGGGTACTGGTCGAGCTGTCGGGGGTCGGTTTGGGCGATGGCCAGTCCGAGCGCCTGCAGCGTGATGAAATCTTCCGTTTTGGGCAGCCTGGCGGAGGCTTCCTGCCGGATATTGGCGATCTGGAAATGCGCGAGCGAGTCGTAGGTATAGAACAGGTCGCGGGCGGAGGAGCCGGTTTTGGTATTGAACACCAGCGGTTTCCCGATGAACCGGTACTCGCCGGAATTTTTGCCGAGGTCGTGTGCGAGCTTGCGGGCGAACATCGTTTTGCCGGTACCGGGTTCGCCCATCAGCAGGAGCGGCTGCCGGAGCGCGAAGGCGACCTCGGCGGCCTGTTGCAGGCCGGGATCCACGATATAGGTATCAGGGTTGAAGTCGGGCTGGATGTTGTTATAAAGTTTCATTCTGTTACTTTTTTCAAATTTTCCTGAATTACCTTCCTGAGTTTCTCTTGTACCTCTCTCATGTAAAATCTGCCTCCTGAAGCAGCAGATTCTCCAAAATGTTTGGTGATAATATTTCTTGTTTGAGAGCGACTCGAGCTGTTGTATTGTGTCATAATCCATTTCTCTATATCAATGTAATGGACTTTTTCAAACTCCGGAAGTACAAAAGCATAATCATCAGCGCCACGAATAACGTGATTAATTTCATCCTCCATTCCGGTAAAATCCTCATGATATTCCATTGAAACAAAGAATATAATTTCGGGTAAATCCGGCATGTCTGATTGATTACAAAAATCCGTTATGAACCAGCGGGCCAGTTCAGGAATGTTTTTCGGGCTCCAGTCGTAACCGTTAATTTTTGTAAAAATAATCAGATACTCAACAGGTGTATCACTCGATTTGGGTAATGCCTGCCCAAGGATGTCAAATATTTTCTTTTTGTCAAGTGGAGCTAATTTACGTGGATCCAGCCCCAGGCTTATACATAAATCTGCAATCATTTGAATGCGTGGACTTCGGTGATGAACAGGTATGGTAAGTTCAATATACTTGATTGAAGCCGGTTTGGTATCTTTGAACTCTAGGAACTCACTTTTTATACGCTTGACGAACGATTCCGGAACATTATCTTCATGGCCAAAAAGGTAAAACAACTTTGGTTTTTTAATCTCGTCACTGATTCTGGCATCCCGAAAGTCATACAACTGACTTTCTCTGTCGCACCTGATTACAGGATGATCAAGTTTGAGATCTTTGGAGTCATCATTCATCTTTTCTCGCAGGTGAGAAATATCGGCAAGTCCGGTGATATCCGATATTTGTCTGACCAATTCACCAATATCAGTACTTAATTCATCTTCTCTTACACGAATAAACTGGCGTTTGCTCAACTCAGAAATATCGCCAAGAAACTCTACTTCGGGCATTTCAGCATTATCGAACAATACCGGAATTACTGTTATTGATTCACTCTCCAGAGCTAATGAAATTTCATTTCTTACCCAGTCATTCTCGTCTTTGATTCGAAGAACGCCACGTTTACCAACACCGAGCCATTTATCGGTATTCACAATAACCACAATGAAGATTTTTGAATTCTGGACTTTTTCTTTTAACCTGGTATCCCACACATCTCCCGGTGGAATTTTTTTATCAAAAAACACCTCCTCTTTCCCAAAATAACAGGACAGCTCAGTACTCAGGCTGCGGGCCTGTGACTGCGAGTCATCTCTTCGGTACGATATAAATATAGCGGGCTTTGACATTCAATAGTTTCGAGAGAGCGCAAAAATGTGGATTTATTTTTGTATTGTGGTTGTTTTGATGAATTAATTTGTGGCGGGGATCATGTAACTCCATCGTACCTGACCATTATTTCACGGGCAGAATAACAGCTGAACTATTCTTCCCGTTTTGTGTTGAAGACAGAAACTGATTTATGCAAACTTCCCGGCGGAAACTGTACCCGGCCCTGCTGTGGCTTTCGATCGTTGTGCTGCTGCCTGTCGCCCGTCTGTCGGCACAGAAGCAGAACAATCAGTGGCGTTTCGGGTATTCGGGAGGAGTGAGTTTCAATACCATACCCCCTGTTTTTGTTTCCGGCTCTGCAGTATTCACCCAGGAGGGAAGTGCATCGGCAGCCGACAGGAATACCGGAGAATTGTTGTTTTACACGGACGGCGTGTCGGTCTGGAACGCACAGGACCAGCTGATGCCCAACGGCGCCGGACTTCGTGGAGGCTCACAGGCGCTCCTGTCGTCCACCACAGCAGCCGTAATTGTGCCGCGGCCCGGGAACAGCAAACAATATTATGTCGTCACTGTTGATGAAGGTTCGTCAGGGCAATCTGCCGAGGGCGTGTACTGTAACCTCCTTGACATGACACTGGACGGAGGCAGGGGCGATATCGTTGCGGGACAGAAAAACATCCTGCTTCAGCAGACAACTACTGAAAAACTGGAAGCGGTGCCTGCAGCCAATGGTACCGACTACTGGATTATCACCCACGACAACAATGAATTTTACGCGTTCCTGCTGACCGGAGCAGGATTTCAGAGTGCGCCGGTTGTGTCGGCTGCAGGGGGCGGCCTGGCCAATACAGCGGGACATCTCAAGGTAAACCGGCAGTTTAACCGGCTCGCCTGTGGCAGTTTGTTTGAAGGGGAAATGAAACTTTTCAGTTTTGACAATGCCACCGGACAGGTTTCGGATCTCGTTTCCTGGAAACTCGCTCCTGTAATGCCCGGCTTCTCCCCGCTGATTTACGGGGTGGAGTTCTCACCGAACGGCCGGCTGCTCTATGTGAACAACCTGAATGTCATCATACAGTACGATATAACACAAACCACACCACAAGCCATCGAAAACAGTGCCTTCCAGCTTGCTCCGCCTGATTTTTCCCAGCCCGCATCCATGCAATTGGGACCGGATGGAAAAATTTATATCAATTCGGGTCGTCTCAATGTAATCAATTGTCCTGACAAAAAGGGGCCGTCATGCGGTTATCAGGAAGATGCCGTACCCAACCAGACCGGAGGTGGAGGGTACGGACTACCCAAATGGGTGTACTATGCCGACGAAAACACTGTTTCTGTATCGAAATCTGTCACATCAACTGATTCCTGCTCCGGAAGCCCGATCACACTTCAACTGACAGATACCACTTCTGTTAAAGCAACAAGCTGGTTTTTCGGCGATCCCGACTCGGGTACCGATAACACCGCCACAGGTAATAATGTGAGCCATACGTATTCCCTGCCGGGCAATTATGTGGTAACAGCCATACTTGAAACCGACTGTGGATCGGACACTCTTTCGAAAAATCTGCTCGTTGCAGATTGCGATACCACCGTTGCAGTTGACTGCACCGTATCGTTGCCCAATGCCTTTACGCCCAATGCCGACGGGTCAAACGACCAGTTCTACCCCGTTACCCCCTGTACTTTCGAGGAATACGAGTGCTCCGTTTATGACCGCTGGGGACAACTCATTTTCAGCACCACCGGGCAGTCGGAAAAATGGGACGGCACATTTCGGGGAGAAAACTGCATGAGCGATGTATATGTTTACCGGATGCGCTGGCGCCTGCCCGGTGAGGATGTACAGCAGGCAACCGGAAACATAACCCTTGTACGGTAACCTCCCGGCAACATAAAAAAAACAGAAAAATTCAACTCAATATACCATGACTGAAGCAATCATACCCCTTGTTTCCCTGATCGCCCTGGAGGTTGCCATGGCTTTCGCTTTCCTGGTGGATATCATCCAGATGAAAACTACCCCGAAAAGTCAGGCTCCGGGCGATCATTGAAACCAGTCTGTATGAGGGCCAGTCAGGCTGTTCCATGCTGAAAACAGCATGGCTACACCAGCACAACACCATAATCAGCCAGCAGGCCAGCTACTTCCGGATATGAAAACCGGGCGCCACTGAGCATGTTTCTTTCGGGATTGATCCGGTAGTTCCTGGATGTGGACAGGTCAGCATCCTCCAGACTGGTGTAGTCGAAGACAGCGTTCAACAGATCACAGTTATTGAATACAGCCTCATACAGGCTGGCCTCCGAAAAGTCGGCCTCCCGCAATGAGCAGTCATTAAAAACGGTTCCTGCCAGTTTCATGGCCCGGAAACTGGCCATCAAAAGGTTGCAGCTCTCAAATTCTACCCCCAGCAGGAAGGGGTTGCAGTCCTCGAACAGCATGCCCAGCAACTTGCAGCGACTGAATTCCACATTTCTGAAGGCGGTGTTGCGCAGGTTGGCGTTGCTCAGGTTGCAATCCGTAAACGTACAGTCTGTAAAGACGCAGTCTGCCAGACTGGTTCCGGACAAATCGAGGTTCCTGACAGTGCAGTCATCGAATTCAGCGGGTGTTTCCGGCCAGTCGTCCGGTTGTGCGATCACCCGACCGGAGATGAATTCCTTTCTCATAATTCGTAAAATTCAAGTGGCAGATCGTCGGGATCTGCAATAAAGGTAAATCGTTTTCCGGTAAATTCATCAATACGCACAGGTTCTGCAACTATTCCATGCCCCTGCAGGTGCACGATTACGGCATCCAGATCCTCCACGGCGAAAGCAAGGTGCCTCAGGCCGCAGGCTTCGGGCCGGGAAGGGCGCGGCGGCGGATCCGGGAACGAGAACAGTTCGATGACGTAATGATCGTTCAGGGCCAGATCCAGTTTCCACGACTTGCGTTCGGCGCGCCATACTTCCATGATGATATCGAGGCCCAGCACTTCCGTGTAGAAACGTCGGGAGCGCTCATAATCGGAGCAGATGATGGCGATGTGGTGGACGTTCTTCAGCAGGCTATTCATAAACCGCCTCCGAATTTGTACCCGAAATTGACCATTGCTCCGCGGGCAGACACGTCGTCTCCGGTTACAAACACGCCTGTCAGGTCGCGGCGAAAAGCAAGTGAAAAGTGGAATTTCATGACATCAAGTCCGAACCCGTACGTGAAGCCCATTTCGCTGTCAGCCAGTGCAGGCAGGTCGGGGATCTCGTCTTCAGTCACGGTACCGAGATGCTGCCGGTAATATGCGCCCGCGAACGGATACATGCGCACCTGACCGCCGTTCTGGTTGAGCAGATTGTATTGCAGCACAACCGGGACAGTCAGTGAATGGCGCACAACCGGGCCAATCTGACTGTCGCTGCCATTGAAATCGTACAGTCCGTCTGCCTGCAGGGTAATTTTTTTGCCGAGATGCAACTGTGCAAACAGTCCGGCACTGAATTCGGCTTTCTTTTTGGCGTTATAGAAAGCGTCCCGGTAATAGAAGAAAGATGAGCCACCACCGGCAACCACACCTGCCTGAAAGCGTACGCCACCTTTATCAGTTCCTTTAAACGAACTGGCAGGTTTCAGTGCCGGGGCAGCGGCCATGCGGGCGCCCAGATCTGCCATGAACTCCACTACCCTTCCCATTTCTTCATATTCGAGTTTGGGCGCATCGTCTTCGGGCTTGTGGTAGGGCGACTTCAGTCCGGTAAAAGCGTGAGCGGTCGGTATCCCCCGTTCGCCGAACGACCAGGTGTCGGTGCGTGCTTCCACACTGGCGGAAATATCTTTCAGGCGAATATTGTGCTTTTCAGCCACCTCCCGGGCCATTTCAGGGCCCTGGTCCAGTGTTCCGATTCCTTTGAGATCGAGGCCGTTGTACGATTTGTACATCCCGATCATGTCCATGCTGAACATGAATCTGATCACAGCCGGTGTAAAACGGCCATTGGAGGAGGCAAAAGCCTTTGATCCGAGCAGGCCGCTTTCCTCTCCGTCGAAAGCGATGAAAATGACGCTTCTTTTCAGTTCTGAGCGGCGTCCGGAGAGTGTACGCACCAGCTCAAGCAGTCCGGCGGTACCAGATGCATTGTCGTCGGCGCCATTATAGACCACCCGTTCCCCTTTTTTCATCTCAAACCCCACGTGATCGTAGTGTGCACCAATGACGATGAACTCATTTTTCAGTTCCGGATCGGAGCCTTCGAGCACCCCGACCACGTTGGTACCCGTCAGATTAACCATGCTGATCCGGATGAAGAACTCGTGAAAGTAATCATCATCAAAGGGAGCCAGTCCGGCATTTTTGAATGCATCGGCGATATAAGCTGCGGCTTTTTGCTTGCCCGGAGTACCCAGACCGCGGCCATCGAGCGAATCGGCGGCGAGAAAGTCGAGGTGAGCGCGCAGGCGTTCGGGGAGCGACTGGGCGTGGAGCGAAGAAACAGTGAAGAGAAACAGAAACGGAAGAATAAATCTGGACATGGGTGGTGTGTTGAAATATGATACACAAAGATATATAAAGAATCAGGAAAGAGTGCAGATTTCAGACAGTACCAGGTCGGGATTCGTGCGGGCGAGGGTGATGTGCCAGGAGAACAGACCTGCAACAAATTTCTGACAACTGTGCAGGTTTTCACCATTCCCTGCCACATAATTTATACCGGGGCTTGTCTGGAGTGTCTTTTTAACGTACCTTTGGGTTAAATTACAGGTGGTTTTTGTAATGACTGGCCTCCTCCTCGCGATACCTCCGGACAAAAAAAGGGGAAACCAGTACGTTAAAAA
>CAILQK010000042.1 GCA_903836265.1 uncultured Bacteroidota bacterium
GAACAGTCAGGCGACAGGGCCGCCGCACGAAAGGTGTGGGAGGAAACGCTCCAAAAATTCCCCGATGACCCGCTCGCCCGCATCTCGCTGGCCCAGGCCACCGGTGGCACTGATGCCCAGTATCTGGCCTCTGTAAAACCGCTGTTTGCTGACCCCAAAGTGGGTATTGATGCCAAAATCAGGGACCTGATGCCTTTCCTTGCCAGACTGGAGTCTGGCAGGGATGCAGCTCTTGTCCCCGGTCTGACCGAACTGGGTGCCATTCTCGAAAATACGCACCCTGATGAGGCCAAAGCATGGAGTGTATCCGGTGATATTCTGTATCTGGCTGGCAAAGACGCCGATGCCCTGCAGAAATACAGGCGTTGTATTCAACTCAATGCCGGCGTTTTTTCCGTCTGGAAAAATGCACTGACTATTCTTGAAAGTCAGAAAAACTACCAGGAAATGATGGATATTGCCGAAAAAGCGCTGGATATATTCCCGAATCAGCCGGAAGCATATCTGTTTTACGGCCTTGCAGCCAGCGGACTGAAAAAGTACGACGATGCGCTCGCCCAGCTGAATCAGGCGGTTCTGATGACAGGAAATAATGCTCCCCTGCGCGCACGCATACTCGAGTGCGCAGGCGATGCATGGCTCGGAAAGGGTAACCGCGAAAAGGCAAGGGAATCATACAGAAAGGCGCTGGAAAACGGCAACAATGCGGATTTGCAGCAAAAACTCAACGGACTCTGACATCAGGGCCGCTGATAATACGCCGGACAATCTCCCGGTCACCGAGAAAAAAGTAATTGTACTCGTTGGCACTCGAATGAAGAAGGCAGCGCTTTGCCATTGTAACATCCACCGACATGTTTTTCCCTTTCGTGAATTTTATCCCGTAAAAATCAAGCCTGACGGTCTGGTCGGGCGAGCCCCCCGCAAGTTCTATCCGGTAATCAGGACCGTCTTCAATATCGTATGGTCCGATTTCCGACAGATTGGCGTAGGGAAGGTTGTTCAGTTGCCTGACTGCTTCGAGCCACTCTTTCATACCCGGAATCGTATCTCTTTCCCCGTCTGCCGAAAGGCCCGATCCGGCCAGCGGGCCCGATACACTGTCAATACCGGTTCTGGTAATGCTGATGGCAGAAATATGGTCAGGAATTCCTGTTTCGCGGCTCCTGAAATCCTCGCAGTCAATATCAAACAACTTTCTGAGGTGCCCCTCCACCAGATAGATACCTCCGTGAGGCAGTATCTGGACACAGGTTGCCGGATTACCTCCCGTCAGCGTCTCGTTTCCGATACGAAAATGTTCTTTGCGCCTGTTGACAGTCTCCGCGGTCACTTCGATACATTTTCCCGGTACCAGTCCGGTGGTATCTGCGCTGCTGTCGTCCAGGATTCGAATGGCTTTCATGGCAGTGATGGCATCGAGAAGGGGAGCCGACAGCGAATCAGGGAATCCGACGACGACGTCATCCTGGGAGGCGTACCAGTTTTTTTCGTCGGCCTCCAGCAAAAGCTCAGGCAACTGCCGGTTCACTATACTTATTCTCCTGATTTCATTTCCCGGAGCTTTTACAAGAAACAACTCGATTCGATCACTTTTGAACCATGGAGAGAATCGGGATACAAGTCCGGTAAACAGAGCCAGCAGGAACAGAAGAACGAGGTGTTTGTTTTTCATGTCGGAATGTATCTGAGCTTGTTGAGCCGGTCCTGTGCGCGAATCAGTTTTCCTTGAGCAGTTTCTCTATATCAGCCATGAACTTGTCCACCGACTCCGGGCTGGTTCCGTCGCAGAACGAGCGAACATGCCTGTTTTTATCCACCAGAATAATGCGCCCTGAGTGATCGAAGCCACCGGGCGACCCCGGATCTTCCTTCGCAACGCTGAAATAATCATCTGCAATGGCATAGATGGCGTCGTGATCGCCGGTTACCAGATGCCACTTGCGCGAGTCAATACCCAACTTTTCTGCGTGATGCCTCAGCGCTGCCACCGTATCATTTTTAACATCAATGGAGTGAGACAACATGAGCAGACGGTCGTCATTCCTGAATTTCTCGTATATCCGGAGTCCGCTGGCCTTCACTTTCGGACAAATAGTCGGACAGTGGATAAAGAAGAAATCAACCACGTATGCCTTGCCGGCAAAGGTGGCATTGTTCACCGTCTGACTGTCCTGATTGACAAATGAAAAATCCGGAATAACGGGATAAATGGTGTCGCCATTGGCCGCGATGTCTCTTTCCCCGAGTACAGGCAGCGGACGATCTGTATTTTTATCGCGGCAGGAGGCGATGGAAATGGCTGTCGCGGCAGCCAGAACGAGTAATTTAGCGTATTTCATGATAAGTGAAGCTGGTTGGGCTGTCAGCAGGCTGTTGCAGGTATTTCTGGTACAAAGGTACAGCAGAAACCTTACTTTTGCGGAAGTATGCCTTTGATATTGAATATTCATCCGTTTGAAGATGCCACCTTCTCTCTGTGGAGGGTAACGGAACCGTTGTCGTTTTTTGAGAAAGACCTGCCCCTTTCGGAAGCGGAGGCCGCTGAACTGGCTGTATTGCGCGAGCACAGGCGCGGGGAGTGGCTCTCGAGTCGCTGGCTGCTTCATCGCACAACCGGGGCACCGCGCCGGATACCACTTGTGAAAGACGCTTTTTCCAAACCGTTCTTTCTCGACGAGCCGGAGATGTTCTGTTCACTCAGCCATTCGCGCCACTTCACGGGCACACTCACCGCCCGGCGGAACTGCGGCTGCGATATTCAGGTGCTGGTGGATAAAATGCCCCGGATAGCACCCAGATTCATGTCGGCTGCCGAACTCGCCTTCGCAGAGGCGTGGGAAAACGACAGGAGAAATGAACTGTATCACCTGTTCTGGACTGCCAAAGAGAGCCTGTACAAGCAATACGGCCTGCGGGCACTCGATTTCACCGGTCACATCAGCGTCGGTGATGTAAGCTGGAACGGTTACGAAGGATCAGCTGCCGGACACATCAGGAAACACGACTTCTCGGCTGAGTACCGCGTTATTTTTGGGAAAATTGAAACTGATACCCCGCAAAGCCTGATATGGGCAGTCAGCTACGAAGCGGACTGACGGGATTTGATGGTTGCGGGGGAAACGCCCAGATGCCTGTCTGTACTGATATGTGGAAACTGACAATTCAGGCCAATCCTGATAATAGCCAGGTGATGTATAGCGTGGTCGTACAAAAAAAGCAGCTCGCGACCGACGGTACTTTCATATACTGGCCTGACCTCACTGCCAAATTCTGCGCAGACAGAAATCGGATACGCTTCAGAATATGCCTCTATTAGTCCCGGGAAAGCAGCGAATGCCTCGGCTGCAATGGAGGGATTGTCTTCGTAGAGCAGGTTTCTTTTGCGTGCGGCATAGTCCACCTGTCCGTTGCTGACACCTTGTTGCAGACACTGGAAAAATTCCAGAATATGCCTGAAATGCTGTCCTATTGAACTACCGTCATATTCGTCCAGGGGCTTCCGGTAATCGTAAGGTGTGAACTGTCCGAGCAGGTCGGTTATCTGGCCAGTTATGGCAGTTATGGCTTCTTTTGCTTGCATTTCTTTCTCTGTACTGGCAGTTTTACGGTCAGGCGCTGCAAAATTAACAATAACAGGCGTTTTTTTATCCCAATTCGATGCATTTTTGCCCCGCTGTTTCAAATCACACATTTCAAATACCGACAAGCTGAAACTTCCCGCTTCATTTATATCACGGATGACTCATCTTCTCGCCGGAGATGAGTTGCCGCTGTTTTTTCGGGCACTGGAAGAAACTCCTCCGGTGAGTATCCGTCTGAATCCTGTGAAAAGGCTGCCTGAGGGCCAGGAGCCTGCTGGCGAACGTGTTCAGTGGTGTCAGGAGGGAGTGTACCTTTCACAGCGTCCGGTATTTACCCTTGATCCGGTATTTCACGCAGGGGCTTACTACGTCCAGGAGGCTTCTTCGATGTTTCTTTGTGAGGCACTCCGACAGACCGTTGACCGGTCCGTGCCGCTCAGGGTACTCGACCTGTGCGCAGCCCCCGGCGGAAAGAGCACGCTGATTGCCGATTTTATTGGTCCGGACGGACTGCTGGTGGCCAATGAGACCATCCGCTCGCGCGCAGGTGTGCTCAGGGAAAACATTGAAAAGTGGGGATATGCAAATGTGGCAGTTACCAGCGGAGAAGCGGAGGATTTTGCCCGGGCACCCGGCTTTTTTGATGTGGTGGTAACAGACGCGCCCTGCAGCGGGGAAGGCATGTTCCGGAAAGATCCCGACTCGACAGGGGAGTGGTCGCCTGAAAATGTTGCGGTCTGTTCGGCTCGCCAGAAACGAATCCTGGCTTCTGCTGTCGAATGCCTGAAACCGGGTGGAATACTGGTTTACAGCACCTGCACCTATAACAAAGAGGAAAATACAGACAATGTGTCGTGGTTGTCAGCCGGTTTTCCGCTTGAATTGCGCAAACTTCGGGTACCTGAACAATGGGGTATCACAGAAACAGAAGGCGGATATCAGTTTTATCCGCACAAAACCAGGGGAGAAGGGTTCTTTATCGCTGTGCTGCAAAAGACAGGGGGCGAAGTACACAAAACAGCTGATGCCAACTTCAAAAATCTGTCGGCGATACCCAAAGTATCGGTGCCTCTTGTTTCCGGATGGATGAAAAAAAATGCAGAACTCCGGTATTTCCAGACAGCATCGGGCGAAATCATGGCTCTGCCTGAAAAATGGATTGGTGAATTTTCCGTACTGGAAAAACTGGTCAGGCTGAAGTGGTTTGGCGTAAATGTCGGTGAAATCAAGGGAAAAGACATGATCCCCTCACACGCGCTGGCCCTTTGCCACCAGATCAGTACGGAAATACAGCATCTGGACACAGACCGCACTCAGGCGCTCAGATTCCTGAAAAAAGAAACTATTGAACTGCCGGAGGATATCAGGAACGGCTGGACGCTCGTAAGGCATCACGGTCTCAATCTGGGCTGGATAAAGGTTATGCCGGGCAGGATGAACAACTACTTGCCACAAGACCGCCGGATCAGGATGGATATCGCGTAACAGATGGCTGCAAACAAAAAACAGTGGCATAGAGGAGAAGCATAAACAGATATGTACATACTTTTGTGCCATGGAAGAAGCTCTGCAGAACACCAAACTCGGTCTCAAGCTGCCCACTGATCCGCGGTGGGTGAACCTCGCTGAAATGGACCTCGCCGAAATCCTGACGGATCATGCCTACTGCGAACAGAAGGCAGCAACGTCGTGTATCACTCTTATACAGGGATATCCCGAACGAACCGAACTGGTAGAGCAGCTGGCCCCGGTGGTGACTGAAGAATGGGGGCATTTCAGAATGGTGCTCTCTGAACTCAAAAAGCGTGATTTGACACTTGGCAGACAGCGAAAAGACGAGTATGTGAACAGGCTGCTTGCCTTTCAGAAAAAGGGAGGTTCAAGGGAAGACACGCTTCTGGAGAAACTGCTCGTCTGCGCACTGATTGAAGCCAGAAGTTGCGAACGTTTCAGACTTTTGTCGCTTAATTGCTCCGATGAAGACCTCAGGGTGTGGTATCACAAGTTCATGGTAGCCGAAGCGGAACACTACAGAATGTTCCTTGACCTGGCAACCCGGTACTTCGGAAAAGAGACAACAAGGGAGCGCTGGCAGGAATACCTGACAGCAGAAGCCGGGATTATGAAAAACCTCGAAACAAGAGGCGACCGCATGCACTGAATGTAACGTGCGGTCGCCCGGACAAGGCGATCAACTTTTAAGCTTGTTGATTTTGCCTTCTTCTCCAAAAAGTTCCCGTGAAACCTTGTTATAGGCTGCGGCGGCTTCCTCGGCAGTATCAAACATACCGATGTGACGAGCCTTGCCGTTCACGGAAATGACGGCCCTGAATCGCTTGTGTTCCCGATAAACCCCGGTAAAACCAGTACTGCTGCTCGTCTTTCGCTGCCTGCTGGCAACAGAACGGGAGCGGAAAATCAGGTTCTCGACACGACAATCAAGTTTGTCGCCATTTTTTGCGCCAACCAGCTTCTTTACTTTGTCCTTCTGACCGCCGATGTATTTTTCGGCAATCAGTTTGTGAAGATAGTACGTCTCCGTCTTGTAGCTCCCGTCGGCCTTCTTCCAGGTTTTCTGGAAAACAGCACAGCCGCTGGAATGTCTTCTAAGATTATTGACGATGTCAATCCCGGCAAAGTACGGGTCGGTTGTGAGCCACTCATAGGAGGCGGCATCCAGAAGAACTGACTCTTCTGAATTCTTTAGTTTAACTTTGTAAATCACGGCCTGGTTGCATTAGCGGTACAGAAGAATGATTTGAAAAGCGGTTTTACGAGGCCGTTTTTGAGTGCAAACCGTTGAATTGTTGCGCAAATGAACGACTTTTTATCATACGCACAACTTTTTTTTCTTTAGGGTAATCTGATTTCATTAAAACTTGACACACATGACCGGGAAAAGGACTCCGGCACTCCTCAATTTGTTGCCCTCAGATGCTGCAAAACAGCCTGTTGACAAAATTTTCAAACTGCTTGAACAACAGTATGAAGAACAACTGTATTCAGTTTTTGAAAAATTGAACTATTCTTCGCCGCTCGCTAAGGAGCAGGACTGTGCCTGGATCCGGCGGGCCCGAACGGTCGGAATCAACGTCAGAACTATCGGCAGCTTCTGGTCGGTGATTCCGTACAGTATGACGCTGCCTTCCGCGCAGCAGGCTGTTCATCTGCTGCCGGTGTTCGAACCCGGTGTGGTGTCCAGTCTGTACGGCCCCACCAGCTGGAATATCAACCCGGAATTCTTCAGTCAGGAACTCTTTGAGGTATTCCCGCATCTTGATACTGTCGAAAAACAGCTGTCGCTGGTGATCGGGCTGCTGCACCTCACTGGCAGGGTAGTCGGGATGGACGTAATACCGCACGTTGACCGCTATGCCGAGCAATCTCTCGCCAACCCCGGTCTTTTCGAGTGGATCAGAAGAGAAGATATAAAGATTGGCAGCCACCATGCTGATTTGTATGTTGATGTGTACAATATTTTGCACGATTATCTGAAACAAAAGGGCAGCGCTACCCCCGGTCTCGATCTGCCGGACTCACCGACAGATTTTTTCGAAAAATGGAAAGAGGAAGACCGTCTGCTGCTCATGTTCGGCGCCCCCGACAACCACACCGGCCGACTGAACAGGCGAAAGGGAATGGTTGAACTGCTGTACAGGGCAGGGCTGGAAACACTGCCGGCCACCATGGGTCCACCATACAGGGGTATTGAGGTGGATCCTGATCCGGACGCCATTAATACGGATGAGGAGGGCAGGATATGGAGAGATTACCGGTTCACCAGTCCCGGGAAATTCTCCAGGGTGTTCGGGCCACTCGCCAGATACAGGCTGTATGAACCCAAAAACAACAATGCAGACTGGGAGCTCGATTTCAACGCACCCAATATCAGGGCCTGGGACTACGTTTGCAATCACTACAAACAGGTACAATCCGCCTTTGACTTCGATTTTATGCGGGGCGATATGTCGCACGTGCAAATGCGCCCGGAAGGGACACCGCCCGATCCCGACAGGTATTACGACCTGCTCGCGGCAGTCAAGCTGAGTATCCTGCCCGAAAAACCGTATTTCGGATATTTTGCAGAGAGCTTTCTGGCGCCTGCAGGTGAAATGGCCTACGGAGACGAATGCGACCACCTCGAAGGGTCACTGGCCGATTCCGCCCTCGGCGACCTGCAGTCGGAACCAGTGGGCACCTCACGATTTGTTTCGGAACTTGCCAGATATGTTGAATTGCTGCGAACCAGAAAATTTGCACCAAATTTTACCATCATGACCGCCGACAAGGACGATCCGAGATTCGACAGGTTTTATATAAACGGCAACGAAACCAGGTACTTTATCGGACTCTTTCTTGCCGATATGCCATCTTACATGGCACTGGGCTTCGAGTGCAGGGACACACATTTATCTCCTGCTCCCAATGAACATTATACCAAACTGTATGTTTTCAGAGAGTTTCGTGGCCCGAAAGCCGTTTCCGGTCCATTCGTCTGGGGCAAAAACGGGCAACTGTACCACAACATCAACAGGCAAAAGAGCCTGTCGGAAGAAATTTTCAGTGAAATACGGGAATCAGATACCCGCTGGCTGGCGGCGCCCGATCATTCAGGCTCCGGAAAAGTAATTGCCTGGACACAGGATTCCGATGCGCGCTATATCTTTGCGGCAAATCTGGATCAGGAAAGCACCCGGCCCATAGAGTTCGACTTCCCGCCCGGAAACTGGAAACTCCTGTTTTCTTCAGTATATGAGTCGCTGTCCGGCCGAAACGCATCAATCCCGGGCACAGTTCTCGGAGCTGGAGAATGCCTTGTTTGGAAAAAAGCCTGATAATCACCGCAATAACAAACGCGCCCGTGCGTTATTGCAAATGAAATTGATTTCAAAACTCTCTTTAAATATGAAAAACTGGCAAAAATTCATTGCTTTCGCCCTCATGGCGGCTCTCTTCGTGCTGGAATCCTGCAACCGCGGCTACGGATGCCCCGGAGCCGATTTGTAAATCAGGTATCACACCGGCAGTAATGGGTAATATTACCTGGATTCCCGTCAGTACCAGGCAGCAGATAGATGACATGGCAGTGCGATCTGAAACACTGCCCTGCCTTATCCTGAAGCACAGCACCACCTGCAGCATCAGCGCCATGGCAAAGTACCGCCTTGAAGATGACTGGTCCTTTGGTACGGATGAACTCGAAGCATACTATCTCGATCTGCTCAGCCATCGCGATGTTTCGGCGTACATTTCCGAAAAATTCTCTGTTCACCACGAATCCCCGCAAATTTTGCTGATTCGCAATGGAGAGTGCTTTTTCGATGCCTCCCACTTCGACATCACTGTCTCCGAAATCAGGGAAGCACTCTGATTTCCCGTTCGTTACCGGCGGTTCCCGCCACTGTCTGATCAGGCTCCCGGATTCTGCGAACCGCCGGTAATAATTGTATTCAGTTCGTTTTTTTGTTAGATGCAGCATCTGCGGGTCACCCGGCGTTTTCTTTTCTTTGTCTGCTACACCAGCTGGACAGTTGCAAAGATATGGCTGGCCAACCTCCTGTCTGGCAACAACATCGCCCGCTCCATGCGCATCAGACGCGTCTGGGCTGACAGACTGCTCCGGAAAGTGGGTGTTGACATCCGTGTTACCGGAACACCACCGTCATTCCCTTGCATCATTACTGCCAATCACCGCTCCTACATTGATCCCATCCTCATGCTGCGCGATGTTGACGCGTATCCTGTTGCCAAGGCAGAAATAGCCAGCTGGCCCGTCATAGGCAAGGGAGCAGCGATGGCCGGAATTCTTTACCTCCGGAGAGACGATACCAGAAGCAGAGCCGGAACACTGACTGACATTCAGAGGGTAGTTCAGCAGGGGTATCCTGTCATTATCTTTCCGGAAGGTACCACATCAGGACTTCCGGGAACCCTTCCCTTCAGACCGGGCGTATTCAGACTGGCTGTAAAAGCCGGGATACCCATAGTACCCGCAGCCATCTGTTTCCACGATCCGCTCGACTACTGGACAGGCAGGGAAGGATTTCTGAGCCATGCAGGCCGCAGATTCCGCGAAAAAAAGATTCAGGTCACGCTGCACTACGGCGATGCCATCGTTGCAACAGATCCGGATGATTTGTTGCATCAGGCCAGGAACTGGATCAACAGCCACCTGCCATGAGAAAGCCCCCACGACAGCACCGTGTTTTTTTCTGGTTTTCTTAGAAATTCTGATAAAAAAAGGGTTATCTTTGCGGCCCCTCCGGCTCCGTAGTTCAACGGATAGAATGCAGGTTTCCGGAACCTGAGATAGTGGTTCGATTCCACTCGGGGCTACTTTCAAAACGCAATCAATTGATTATCAAATGTCAGTTGCTTGCGTTTTTCTTTTCAGGCATTATTTTTTGTTTCGGGACAGTATAAGGAAATGCAAATGTCGGGTGCCTTCAGGTTTTATTCATCGGATATGTCCTAATTTTGCAGCGCCAATCCCACCCGTTCCTGTAAAAGTCAACACGTTCAAGCAATGAAAATTTCAAAATTCAATATTTTTCTACTGGCGCTGGCAGTTTTCATGACCTACATGACCTGCAAGAATTTCAAGGAATCCAAAGTAACGGATGTTCCGCCACCGGCCGCCACGAATGTGGAAACATATACCAGCAAGGGATACAACCTGCGGGCCTCGCATGTAATTGACGGCAGCAACCCCGATACGGCAGGTATCTTTCAGGTCAGGAAAGCACCCGCGAGAGTGGATGTACCATGGCGCCAGGTAGCACCACCAAGTACCAGCCGCCGCGCGTTCCTGTCAACAGGATGGTGGAAGCCCGTTTTTGCATATCAGGGATCCGACACTACGGTGCACCTGAACTATATCAACAAAACCCTCCAGTTCAGGGAAGATCAGACCTTTGATATCATCATCAGGGGAAAAGTGGCTGAAACCGGACACTGGGCCATGGAAGAGGAAAAGAAAATTCTGTACCTGTCCTGCAATGATACATATTTCAACAATACCTGGCGCGTACAGGAAAACGGCTTCAGACTGGTATTCATAGGCAATACCGATCTGAATGTAACCGGTATTCAGGTTCGTCTGGATGGCACAAAAACACCGCCATCTGCCCAGTAAACAACAAAAATATATGAGAAACCTGCTCTTTGGTATCCTTGTTGCGCTATCTGCCAGCTCCTGCGCAGACAATCACCAGAATAATGCAAAAACCGGCACCATGAGTAAACCCGTCCTCCCGGAATGGGCATCTGACGCTGTTCTTTACGAATGCAACATCAGGCAGTTCTCTCCGGAGGGAAATCTCGCCGGAGTGACCGCCCAGATTCCGCGACTCAAAGAACTCGGTATTGATATTCTCTGGCTTATGCCGGTTCATCCGATCGGACTGAAAAACAGAAAATCAGGCCCTCAGGATCTCGGCAGTCCGTACTCGGTGCGCGACTACTACGCCATCAATCCGGATTTCGGTACCAAAGATGATTTCAGAAATCTTGTCAACACGGCCCATGAAGCAGGCCTGAAGGTAATTATGGACTGGGTGCCCAATCATACTGCCTGGGATGCGGTCTGGATGGATCAACATCCTGAATACTATACCAGGGTGAACGGAGCGTTTACAGCCCCGCTCAATGAAAACGGAGGCTCAACAGGCTGGGACGATTGTGTGGACCTGGACTATAACAACCCCGCACTCAGAAAAGCCATGATCGAAGCCATGCAGTACTGGGTAAAGGAATTCGATATTGACGGCTATCGCGTGGATATGGCCGGTCTGGTGCCCAACGACTTCTGGCAGGAAGCCCATCCGGCACTCGACAGTATCAAAAAGGTGTTCATGCTGTCGGAATGGCAGGATGAACCGGGCCACTTCACCTCCGCTTTTCACGTAAACTACGGCTGGAAATGGAAGGATGTGACGAAGGATATAGCCGCCGGAAAACAGAATGCCATTGCTCTGGATACACTGCTTACTTTTCTGAACAGCCGCTATCCATCAGGTTACGCCCAGCTGTTTTTTACCCAGAATCACGACGAAAACTCCTGGGCCGGTACTGAAAGTGAACTTTATGGCCCTGCTGCCGACGCATTCAATGTACTCATGTTCACCTGGCAGGGTTTCCCGATGATTTACAGCGGACAGGAAGACGGACTCGACAGGCGACTGCCATTCTTCACGAAGGATCCCGTCAGGTGGGGTTCTTTTCATAAAACGCCATTTTTCCAGAATCTGTGTGATCTCAGGCACCACAACAAAGCCCTCAGATCGGGCAGTGATGGTGGCCCGCTGGTCAAAATACCAACCGACAAGGACGACAGAGTATATGCCTTCACCCGTGAAAAAGACGGCGAAAGGGTAGTGGTGGTGATAAATCTGCACAAGGAACCCTGTGAAGTAACTCTCAGGCCCGATGAACACACCACCGGTTCTTACCTCAATCTGTTCGGCGCCAGCACAATACAGGTCACACCAGACATGCAGCTCAATCTGAAACCCTGGGAATATCTCGTGTTTACCAACAAACTTCGGGATTAAATGAAGATTCTGGTCGTCAGGTTCTCTTCCATAGGGGATATTGTACTGACAACTCCCGTTGTGAGGTGCCTGAAAAAGCAGCTCGGCGCAGAAGTGCATTTCCTGACGAAAAGTTCATTCGCTTCTATTCCCGGATCGAATCCCTTCATTGACAAAGTTTATGCTTTTGACAGGGATATTTCGGAAGTAACAGCGGCACTGAAGGCTGAATCGTACGATTTCATTGTTGACCTGCATCATAACCTGCGGTCACTCCGGCTCAAACTGGCACTGGGAAAACCGTCAGCCTCTTTCAACAAACTCAATACCGGGAAGTGGCTGAAGGTGAATTTTGGCATTGACAGGTTGCCTCCGGTTCACATAGTGGATCGCTACATGGATACTGTGTCCCGACTCGGAGCAGTCAATGACGGTGCTGGACTCGATTTTTTCATTCCCGAAAAGGACGTGGTGAAACCCGCTGAACTATCACCAGTGCTTTCCCGGCCATTCGTGGCGCTGGTCATCGGTGCGACGCACTCTACCAAACGACTTGCCAGAGAAAAATTACTGGAAATATGCCGTAAAACCGAAATTCCTGTGGCTGTTCTTGGCGGCAAACAGGAGGCGGGTGACGGAGCGTGGCTTGGTGAAAATGCAGGGAGCCACGTGGTAAATCTGTGCGGTCAGCTGAACCTGAATCGGTCGGCCTCCGTGGCAAATCAGTCGGCAATAGTCGTAACGCACGATACCGGACTCATGCATATTGCAGCTGCTCTGCACAAAAAGATTATTTGCATCTGGGGCAATACCATTCCAGA
>CAILQK010000043.1 GCA_903836265.1 uncultured Bacteroidota bacterium
ATTGTTGCCTTGAAAATTGGGTGGTATCGGCCCGATTGAACCAGGCCCTCCACCAACCGTTCCGCAAAAGGATTGGTTTTGAGCATTTAACGTTAATGTCGCGCAAACATAAAGTAGGCCGACCATCAACCTTAATGCATTTGAGACGTCGTATTTTTTTAGATTTACTCTCATAATTAGAGCATTTTACAGGTTTGAAATTTTTGTGAATTGGTGCCTTAACGCGGGTGTATAAAATAAGACGGAAATCTCGGTTTTGCCAGATCGCACAAGAATTGAAGGTACTTCATATGTATATACCGCTAGTGATGAGATATTTTTATTTCTCGTTGATGCTAACTACTGCTTTCCCGCATCGAGTATAACTACCCGATTCTGTACTTATCCCGCATAGCGTGTTTTACTTATCCGTTACTTGCGAAAAATTGCCATTAGCTGAATTTATTTACCGTTTGAAAAATAGTACGTGGCTCCGACTTGGATACCGTGGCTGCTAAATGTAGTTTCACCCCGAACGGTTGTTTGCCGATGCAATGGCCGCAGAAAGTGAAAATAGCGCGCGCACAATCCCCATTTGCCCAGCGGGACCCTCACGCCCAAAGTGCCCAAAATTAAAGGATCATTGTCGTTTTCATCTTCAAACCTGCTAACTGCTGTCAACCCAGTTCCAGCTCCAGCTTCTATGCTTACTTTGGAGAAAATAGCATAAGTGGGCAAAACACTCAACGTTAGATAGCCCGGGTAAAACTGCCCGGTTACAAACTTGTTAGTGTATGGAAGAGTTTGATAACACATTTCACTTGCAATGGAAAAACGTGTTGTAAAGCCATATTGCAGCCGAAGTCCAGCATATCCGCCAGTAGCGGCTCCATATAAGTCTGGCGATTGAGTATCCTGATCGCTTTCAAATCTGGGGATGTTATGAGCAACACCTGTAATCGCACCCAGTTTGATTTGTCCAAAAGTGTCTGTTGCTACAACAAGTGAACAAGTGAAGAACAATGTTCTTCGAAAAATATTGGTAATACTGTTCATTGGCATTGACTGGAAATAATGAGCGTGCTGTCAATAACTTGAACAGGGGTTACGCCTTCTCTTTCCTCGACTGTATCGTTGGAACAATCGAAATCGCTACTGATTTTGAGTTCGTTCTTTTGGCAGCCGAGTGCCAGTATGAGCACGATGAAGACCAAAAACTTTTGATACATAATAAAAAGATGAGATGTTTTAGTCAGGCTTTCACGTATCCTGACTCACGCCCTACTTCTTTTTAATGTGGTTTCAGGTAAATCCCACGCGACAAATAACTCCGAGGACGATACAGGTGGGGCGTACCCAGGAATTCACTGCCCCAGTTTCAAAGGTACCACCTGCACCCTTCTGAAACAAGCAGGCAATTTGGATGATTTATTCCCATTGAGTGGTTGGCACGTTTGATTGAGTGGTTGGCACGTTTGATTGTGTGGTTGGAATTGTTAATAATTTGTTAAATTGCAATGAACCCTTTGGGAGTGCCCAGATTTCTGTGCCAGGGTGTTTCCCTGAAGATTCGATCGTCTCCACATTCTTCTAACCCCGAGGCTCAGTTCCTTCACTCAATCCTCAAACAAATTCATATTCATCTCCTTCAATTTGGCCCGATGAACCTTGTTGGGCAGATACGGCCGACCGTGCTTCGCCTGGTGGTAAGCCATACGGCAGGCATCGCAGCAGAACAGTTGCCACTTGGTCCGCTCCGGGTAGGGTTTACCGCACTGTTTGCACGGTTTCATGTACGGATTGGGTATCAAAGGCGGCTTGCTGGTGGTCACCCTGGCAGGCTTCGTATCCAGCTCCTCCAGAAGTGGAGTGAGTGCCTCAAACTCCCGGATTTTAGCCCGAAGCCAGTAATTCAGTCTGTTTTCGATGGCAAACTGAAGCTCGCCGAACAGATTGGGCAGGAAATCATACTGCCCCGGAACCACCACCTCCGTGATGCCCGCGCCCTTGCGGTGTACTTCCTCAATGCCGACACTGAAAACAAATACCCCCAGGGCGATCAGCGTAAACCACGCCAGTCCGCCCCCGAATCGGTCGGTACGCGCAGAAACCACCGATGCAGCCGTCCGGTTGGCTTCACCGATGCGATTCAGCGCTTCCCGGCGGTCAGTGGCAATCTGCGCCAGACGATCATCCCGGCGCTTGCCGGCATCCAGCAGGGCGTTTGTTTTGCGGCGCTGCAGCACACTGATTTCAGCAGCTTGTGATGCTGTCATTTCCGGATTTTTTTCGATTTTGGGTCGGTAGCGGGCCTCCAAACCCCTCTGGAGCGACAAATACTGCTGCTCCAGCAGCGCAGAATCACTGCGCCACAGTTGGAGGGCGTGTTCCGAATCCTCTTCCGAACGGAGCAAAATCGGGTCTTCCGGTATCATTTCCGGGTCGGGCGCTATCTGCCGGACGACCTCGTGACTTCCCTGCACACTCAGGA
>CAILQK010000044.1 GCA_903836265.1 uncultured Bacteroidota bacterium
CAGATTATTATTACCGATGCCTCCGGCATCGCCGTCCTGCAGAAAGACGTCATCAATGGCAGCACGCTTCCGCTGACCGGTCTTCCCGCAGGTGTTTATACCCTGCAAGCGCGCATGCCCGACGGGCGTGTGCGCACAGGGAAGATGGGCAAATTCTGATTTTTCAATCACAGGCTTCTGATTTACCTGCCTGCACCCGTGATCAACCGTCCGGGTGCAGGAGGTATCAGCCTGTCCAATTTTTTCAAAATGAGAACTATTTTTACTATTTTCATGCTGGCAGGTATCTGTTTCAGCCATATCAGTGCACAGGTTTCCATCGAGTGGCAGCGCACACTGGGAGGGTCGCACTTCGAAGAAAGCAGAGATATCACTACCGCACCCGATGGAAGTATTTTTGTTGTCGGGAGGTCAGCCTCTGAAGATTTTGATATTTTCAATCACCGTGGAGCGTATGACTATTTCATCGTCAAATTAAATTCTACAGGTAACACAGTATGGAGAAAGACGTACGGTGGATCCCACATAGATGAGCCATACTCGGTCGTTGCTCTCGCGGACGGCGGCTGTATTGTGGTTGGGTGTTCCCGATCACTCAATCACGATGTACAGAATAATCACGGTGGAGACAACGATGGCTGGCTGATCCGGCTCGGACCCACTGGTAATATCCTCTGGCAGCGCGCTTACGGAGGCAGTGGGAGGGATGAACTGTACAATATTGTTCCAACGTCCGACGGAGGCTACCTGCTGACGGGCATGACCAATTCCACCGACGGGGATGTGCAGACCAACTACGGTGGTAACGATATATGGGTAGTAAAAACCGACAGCCTGGGTCAGATTATCTGGGAAAGTTCTTACGGAGGCACCCAGAATGATGTGGCCAATCGGAGTTTTGAAGATTCCGAAGGCAATTTTATTGTAGTGGGTGAGTCCAGTTCAGACAACTGGCAAGTACCCGGCAATTACGGTCAGACAGACTTACTGGTTATGAAGCTGTCTCCGGAGGGATTTATCATCTGGAGCCTCTCTTTTGGAGGTAGTGGTGCAGAATTTGGCACCCTGGCTGCTGAAGCGCCGGACGGCTATTTTGTGGGCGGCAGTAGTGGATCTATTGACGGCGATTTCTCAGGCCTGGCTACTCATTATGTTGATTATTGGCTGCTTAAACTGGGATATGATGGCAGCCTGATCTGGCAGAAGACCATAGGTGGTTCATCCTCTGAACGTGCTTTCGACATGCTTGCGCTGGAAGACGGCGGTTGCGCCATAGTTGGGTTCACCAATTCAACAGACGATGATTTTACAGGAAATGACGGCAATGTTGATATCGGGCTCGTCAGACTGAGTTCAGAGGGGGAGCTTCTCTGGCAAAAAACTTTCGGTGGCACCAAAACTGAGTGTGGTTACGCAATCGCTCGAACCCCTGATCATGGAATCATTCTGTCCGGTCTGGCCGAGTCCACCAACGGAGATCTTTCAGGTATTACAAACAGGGGATATTACGACTTCTGGATACTCAAACTTTCCCCCGAAACCATCAGTGCTGCAGAAGAAGCAGAAGCCGAGCCCATCCTGTTGTACCCCAATCCAGCTGCAGATGCTGTAACTGTCAGTGTGCCGGAGCCTTTCAGCGAGCTGCAGATTATTATCACCGGCGCCTCCGGCATCTCCGTCCTGCAACAAACCATCACCAACGGCAGTGCGCTCTCACTGACCGGTCTTCCCGCAGGTGTTTATACCCTGCAAGCGCGCATGCCCGACGGGCGTGTGCGCTCGGGGAAGATGGGGAAATTCTGATTTTTCAATCACAGGCTTCAGATCAACCTGCCTGCACCCGTGGCGTACCTTACCCGGATGCAGGCGGTATCTGAAGTGGTCGGGTCTGCCTGGACAGTTTTGCGTTAAAGTCAAGGAAATTGTACGTCTCAAGAAGAACATGCTTCCCTGGTTTTCAATCATATTTCCTCATTCAATCCGCCTGACAGCCGGCATCAGCATGCCTGAACGAATTATCAATGCTCCACACTTCATTCGGAAGTACGTACACTTTTGGTGATTAGTGACAATTAGTGATAAAATTCAGCCGACCACCTCAAGTCATGCCGGGCGGCTCACACAGTCTGCGCATCAGGTACTTCAAAGCCGGCAGCCTCGGTATAACGTGCTTTCGACTGAAGTGGCAGCGAAATAAAATTAATCGGTACGGTTGATTGTCAATAAAATAACGATACATTTGTACTATTACTATAAGATACGCGATCTTGTGGGGGGGAGTTCACACCGTTCTCTTCGAAATTTTGTTGCAAATGACCGCGCTTGAAATAACACGCTACGAATATGCGCCAATACAGCATTATGGGCTGAACAGGCGCTATAAAGTAGCGGGTATAAGCTAGTTATGCCTCACCCTAAAAGACGACAAGACAAGAAATAAAGACCGTTAAATTAAACTTTTGACAATTTTATGAGTCTGACACTCGGAAAACATTGAGAAAATTGAAATATGATAAGAATAATATTAGTTTGTATTGCGGCACTGCTAAGTAGCAATTTGAGAGCCCAAATTTCGGATTCTATGTTCTGGGATGGAAAGCAGAGAACCTACAAGTTCTTTTTACCAACTTCATATACTGGGTCTCAAAATATTCCTATGGTTATTTCACTACACCCCAGCTTTAGTAATGCTGATAACCATATGAATGCTGCGAAATGGCAATTGCTTGGTGATACAGCAAACTTTATTTCCGTCTACCCAAATGGCACTTCAAATCAGCAAGGAAGCACCAATTTCAGTTGGAATGCATATAACTTATCAACAGGCAGTTCTGCTGATGATGTTGGCTTTCTAAATGCACTATTAGACAGTATGATAACGAATTATGCTGTTGATACGGGTGTAGTTCCCATTTGATGTACATTTAGGCAGCAATTTTATCATACTGTTCCCAAAGTTGTTCCCATCTGCTGTGAGTACAGATTAGGCCTCGGAGCAAAAGTATTTTCTCTACGGCTGGCATATTCCATTTCATTCCCGATTGATTGAGCCTTTGTTTGACCACGACCTTACAGGCGGCTTCCGTAACGCCCGAACCGATTGGGTACCCCTGTTTTTGGTACTGAGCATATTTCATGCGCTGTATGTTGTTTTCAAAGTATGTAATTGTTTTTAGAAGGACTTCGCCGGGCGATTTACCAGGTGTTTTCCGCAAGTGCTTCAACTCTCTAAGTATAAATTCTGCGCCTCTATGTTTGTGTTTGAGGTCATGGCACGCATTTTCGAGCCATGCTTTCCTTTTTTCTTCCGTTTCATGGAGTACTGCACTGACAAGCGCCAGGTATTCCGTAGCATGAAAAAAATCCAATATAGACACGGTTGTGTACTTACTCAGAAAAGCCCAGTTGTCTTTGGCGCCGTCCGCCAAACCCAAATATTTAACAGATGGAAAGACCTTTTTAATCCGCTCTATTTCCATCTCCAGGACTGAATCGAATGTCTTCTTTCCATATTCCGGTGCGCAGGCACTGTATATCGTGTGCAATCGGTCGCCTTTGGAATTATAAAGGCTTATTGTTCCACACATCGTTTCTCGGTATCCCTCCCGCCTGATTGGCGTGGTCGTACCATCACGGCTAATTGCAATATGGGTCACAACATCTTGTAATTCAGGCAATTCGTAATCCATTTCAAACTCTTTGTCCATCACCCGTTCGCCAACCGCCTCGCTAATTGACTGGACTAACTTGGTACTCATTTTCCGACTGTGATTCATCGCCATATCCTCGCATACTACTTTA
>CAILQK010000045.1 GCA_903836265.1 uncultured Bacteroidota bacterium
ACCCGGAAGCCTGCAACTACGACCCGCTGGCAACCATCAGTGATACCTGTCTGTATCCTGGAAATCCGGATTGTCCGTACTCTCCCGACCTGCTTACGCGTCAGGATGTGCTGCTCAGCTCTCTTGAATATCAGCGAATGAATAACCCCGACGCCTGTACCGTGCAGGAAGGCTGCCTCCGCGGACTCGGCACCCGCGATTTGATTATTTTCACCACCTATATCGAGAACGTTGGTGGAGACGATTATTACATCGGTAAAACTCCCGAAAATCCCGGAGACCCCTCCACGCAGTTCGTCTGGGATCCATGTCACCAGCACTGGCATTATCTCGGATACGCCGAGTATGTGCTTTTCAATGAAGATGGTCTTCGTATTCCTGTAGGGAACAAGATGGGCTTTTGCGTGCTCGATCTGATTTGCCCACCCGAAAACAAAAAATACAACTGTATTGATATGGGCATCAGCGCCGGTTGCGCCGATGCCTACGACTCTTCGCTGCCATGTCAGTGGATAGATATTACCAGCCTGCCTTCCGGCGATTATACACTGGTGATGCGCGTTAACTGGGATAAAAGCCCCGACAAGGCAGGTCGTCTGGAGAGCAATTACGACAACAACTGGGCGCAGGCCTGTTTCAATCTGAGCTATTCAGGCGCCAATCCGGACGTAGAGTTCGTGTCAAACTGCCCTCCCTTCACCGATTGTGCGGGCGAGGTGTTTGGCAACAGTCAGCCTGACTGCAACGGTGTCTGTAACGGCCCGGCCCTGCATGGAGATATCAACCAGGATACTGTCAGAAACACCGTTGACCTGGAAGGCTATCTCGTTGCAGCCAACAACAATAACGGTGTTCCCGAGTCCTGCTTCGACCTCAACGACGACGGTAAAATCAATCTGTACGATGAAGCGCTGCTCCAGGAATGTGTCATCCACGCCAACAATCAGCAGCACTGGATTCAGCGTTTCCCCTGCCAGTTTCCGATAGGTTTCTTCAATGAACAGGATTTTGTAGTGATCAAACCGGCAGCACTGGATACGGTCGCCAAAACACTCGATATCGAAATTGTAAATCCGTTCAACCGGATTATGGGGTATGAATTCAGCGTGAGCGGAATTGTGATAGATTCTGTATCAAGTCTGGCCTCTGAGCACCATGTCAACCTGCGCTTCAACCCGGCCAATGGTGAAATTATCGGCATGGGCCTCGACGAGTCTTCCATCAGCAAACATGCGCTTCCGTCAGAATTTCTGAGAATTCACTATTCCGGCCTGACTGATACCTCTGTTTGTGTTTCCGAAATATCTGCGGTGGTCAACAACAAATATCAGCTCAGTAATGCTTCTGTCGGCCTGCCGGCATGTATCACCGTTGTTACCAGCAGCACGAGGGATATTCAGGCCGCATTTGGAGTATATGTTCAACCCAATCCGTTCGACAAACAGGCTACGGTATTCTTCGAAAATGACGGCGCCGAACTGATGACGGTGAGCCTGACTGATGTCACCGGAAAGGTACTGCGCTCTTTCGAGGGTATCCGCGACAATTCTGTTACATTTGAAAGAGGCAATCTGCCTGCAGGGACTTACTTTTATACCGTACAGGGCCCACGGGGTCGTGTAACAGGTAAAATAATGGCCAAATAACAATGAACTTCAGGGCTCTTTTTTACCTGTTTCTTGCCATTGCCGGCGGCGGATATACATGGTATCATGCCATGATGGGCGTAATCGCCCATCATGGCAAATTCGATGTGACTGAATTCATTTCAAGTACCTGGACTGCAGATTTGTACGCACGCAGCCTGACCCTCGATTTCTGGACTGCTGCTGTTGCTGGCACTTTTTTTATACTGGCAGAAGGATATCGCCTCAAAATGAAGAAAGTGGGTGTCTATCTCATCCTGACGGTTTTCATTGCCTTTGCATTCGGCTTTCCGTTTTTTCTGTTCATGCGGGAATTGAAACTCTCCGGGAAAGATGTGTGAATAAGGCAAGGCAGGAGCGGAGTTGGTGCACTTCCAATCAGAAAAATTGTGTGGCTGGAACTTTCTGACACCATCAGGCAAATCGCCGGTGACTGAAAACCGGAGGTTTCCGGGCAACAGGCCAATGTTCTGATGCCGGCGCAACCATTCCGCCGGCCTCTCCGAAACCTGAAAAACGTATCGGATTTTGCGGAATCCGTTTAACTTTGCGTTGCTTCAATCTGCCAGGTCATGTCTGCCGAACCCATTCTCTCCGATATACGCGCCAGGCGCTTCTCTCCGGTCTATTTCCTTCACGGAGAAGAGCCTTTCTTTATTGACCAGATCTCTGATGCGGTTGAGCAGCATGCATTGCCCGAAGCCGAGCGGAGCTTCAACCAGACTGTTCTCTACGGTAAGGATGTAGATCATCTCACCCTGCTCGATTATCTGCGCCGCTATCCCATGATGAGCGAGCGACAGGTAGTCATCCTGCGGGAGGCACAGGAAATGAAGTCGCTCACCGAGCTGACTTCCTACATGGAAAATCCGATGCCTTCCACCGTATTTGTGGTGTGCCACAAACACAAAAAGGTGGACAGTCGTACCAAATTCGGCAAGTCGCTCTCGGGAAAACAGATCGTTCTGTTTGAAAGCAAAAAGCTGTACGACAATCAGATTCCGGAGTGGATCACTTCTCATTGCAAATCGAAGAAGATCGGGATAGAACCGGCTGCCGCCGCACTCATGGCAGAATACCTCGGTGCAGATTTGTCCCGAATTGCCAATGAACTGGAAAAACTGACCATCAACCTGGCGGCTGACGCAGTTATAACAGTGGCTGCCGTACAGGATAACATCGGTATCAGCAAGGAGTACAATGTTTTTGAGCTGCAAAAGGCATTCGCCCTGCGCGATGTAGCCAAAGTGGCGCGTATCAGGGAGCATTTCGCTTCCAATCCCAAAAAGAACCCGCTGATAGTCACGATCTCCAGCCTGTTCGCCTATTTTTCAAAAATTTATATGCTGCACTCGCTGAAGGGCAAGCCGGATGCGGAGGTATTGAAAGCACTTGATCTGCGGTCCGAATGGTTTCTGAAAGAGTACCGTGCTGCACTGCCCAATTACTCCCAGGCTCAGGTGATTCAGATTATATCCCTGCTGAAAACTTTCGACCTGCGTTCCAAAGGGGTAGAGAATGACAGTGCTGATGAAGCTGAACTGATGAAGGAGCTCTTCTGGCGCATGATGAATTAGTCCGCACGCATCAGCGGAGGCTGTGCCATTATCTTCGGCCTTGTTCCCCTGTGGTCCTGCGCCCGGTGTACCAGAAACGGATGACAGAGACAGACAGTTCCCGCCACCCCTGTTGCTGCTGATACCGGTCTCTCCGGTAATGTACCGAGCAGTTGAGCCAGTTCCATAAACGATAACCCGGCCTCACCATGTGGCTTCAGCAATTCTGCAACGTCTTTGTGTGAACCCTCGCGCACGAGCGTGGGCGCGTCATTCATGCCTGTATCTGTAAAAAGGAAAAGCATCAGCAGGGCCCGGCCTTTAGAACGATGGTTGATACGCCAGCCGAAGTAATCGGTCGGGTCGTTGCCCGGAAAACTGGCATCCACGTGCCAGCCGGTATCGCTGGCCGGCTTGTTCACCGGAAATCGCACAGGAAAACTGCCCAGCGATTGTCTGGGAATCCAGTTCCCCGGTCCGGCGAGCAGATCAAACGCCTGCAACAGGCGGGTCGTATTGGCTGCTCTGACAAAGGGCTCCTGTGTCATCTCGGCAATTCTGATCACCGGTTCCTTCCATGTGGCCGGGTCATCCGGTTCGCAGCCGGTTTCTTTCCAGATCAACTCACAGCACGCCTGCGCAAGCGCACGCGGGAAGGCGTCTTCCAGCACCGCAAAGCCTTTTTCATGATAGTCTCGCAGCAGCCGCTGTTGTTCTGTAATTGTCATTTTTGGTTGTGATTACTTTTCGTATTACCCACACTCACTCTCACACTCTCACACACTCACACTCACTCTCACACTCACACTCACACTCACCTCCACCCGCTCAGTCAAACACTCACTTGCATTCTCAGTCCAACACACACTCGCCCTCTCACTCACACGCACACACGAACA
>CAILQK010000046.1 GCA_903836265.1 uncultured Bacteroidota bacterium
TGCCGGAATCCAGATAATGACCATTAAAGCGGCCGCTGCAGCGCTCCAGATCCTGAGCGAGTGAAATGGCTGTCCCGCTGGGTGCATCAAGCTTGTGCACATGATGAATTTCTGTAATCGAAGGGGAATACCCGGCACGCTGCGACATCAGTTCCGAAAGCCTTTTGTTTACTGCAAAAAACAGATTTACTCCGATACTGAAGTTGGACGCCCAAATCATGGCGCCATTCAGCGCCAGGCATGTTTTCTCTGCCTCCGGGAGATGCTGACCCCAGCCTGTTGTGCCGGAAACAACCGGAACGCCCGCGTTCAGGCATGCCATCACATTGTCGAAAGCAGCCCCGGGCCTGCTGAATTCAATAACCACGTCTGCCCTGCGAAGCAGCCCGGGTTCACGTTCGGCGATATTATCGCTCGTAATACGCCATATTATTTCCACATCATGCCGGGACGACAGCGACTCAATGGCTTTTCCCATCTTGCCGTAACCAAGTAATCCGATTTTGAGCATTAACGGGTCTTGACAAGTTTTACAATGACCGGAGCCCCCGAATCAGGAGCGGGAATACGCACAAAATACAATCCGGCCGGAAGTTGCTCTCCAATTCTTGCCGAACCACCTGACTCCGAAAGTTCATATCCTGCCACTTCATTGCCACTCATATCAATCACCGACAGGCGGGTTCCCGGTGCTGCACCTGTGTAGCTGATTTCAGTGAAGTCGGTGAACGGATTTTTGGCAAAGCTGATGTCACAGGCGACACCACAGAGACTTTTTTCCGGCGATTTGTGATACTGCTGAAACAGCTTGAGTATCAGATCCTGATCTTCGGTAAACAGTTGTGACTCTGCAGAGGCTACCCCCTGATCGTCGGCACTGGCGAAGAGTGAATACATGCCCGGATCAACACCATTAAACACAAAATGTCCGTCTGTATCAGTCAGGGTTGTTGATTCTGACTGTTGCCCAAATAGTCTGACAGTGGCACCGGCGACTGGCAGATTGTCACTGTCACTGATCACTACCCCCCTTACATTCAGGTTCCCGACCGGGAAAAGAGATACATTCAGTACAATTACTTCACCCTCTGTCATCAGAGCTTCCGATTCGAAGGGCTGGTATCCCTGTTTGCTGACCTTTACCTTGTGATAGCCGGAAGCGGCCTGTCCCATTTTGAAGATGCCATTTGTACTGCTGAAATCCTGAACCGATGAACCTGGTCCGGATATTTCTATTTTTACATTGCCGAGAGGCAAACCGGTGAGGCCATCTTTCACTTTCCCTTCCAGATAGCATGCGCGCCTGTACGCGGGCGTGACGAAAAACACCTCTCCGTCGCCTGTATTGAGCGAATTGATATTGGAGGCGACGATTGTTCCGGACGGGAAATAGGGATAAACACCCCAGCAGCCCTCGAATCCGCCGCCGGTGGTGGGGTAGGTATCAAAACTGCCCACCTGCACCAGGTTGTCGGGCCGTGTAATATCCACGATGGTGAATCCGTCCTTGTACCAGGAAGTTACCGCCCAGTTTTTGTAAGTGTATGTGTTATGAACAATACTGCCGGATCCCGGATTACTTTGAATTTTGTCCAGAAGAACAATATCTGTCGGGTCACTCACATCAAAGGATGCGAGGAACGAACTGGATACCTCATCGGTTGTGAGGAGTGTTTTCCGGTCGTCGGCGAGCCAGGTATTGTGGGTGAATGCGTTGGGTGTGCTCTGAGTGGCGATTAATTCGGGCGCTGCCTTGTTGGCCATATTTACCACAGCAAACTGTCCGGCATAAATATGGCCGGAGTACATGGTGTCATTGTCCACATATCCGTCGTGAATATATCCGAGCTGGTCGTATTTTCCGACGTAAACGGGATTGTACGGATCCTGTTTCAGGTCAAAAATCTTGGCTCCCCCACCGAACAGATCGCCACCCCATGCATAGAGAAAGCCCTTGTTGGTATCAATATGCAGGGCGTGAATTCTGTTCAGCTGGTTCAGAATTTGTCCGTCGCCACGGTAATAATGGTACTGCAGATTTGCCGAGGGGAGATTCTTCAGGTTGACAATTTGAATTCCGGAGCCGCCTTCGCTGGTGATATAGGCGTAATGGGAGTAAGTCTTGATTTCCTTCCACAGATTGTTGGGGCCGGGTATCTGCACGATCTGAACCGGATTGTCGGCATCCGTAACGTCAACGATGATGAGGCCTTTGGCGCCTCCGAGCAGTGCGTACTCATGGCCTGAACGGGAAGTATAGCCCCATACATTGGCCAGTGTCTGACCAGGGAAGGTCATTTTTGACCTGAAGACTGTATTAAGGTCTTGTGCTGATGCCGTCAGGGTCAGGCAAAGGGCAAGCAGTAACGCGCAGTATTTCATGTTCAATCAATTTCGGATCAGTAAAAAAAGGCATCCTCGATGTGGCGGATATCTTTCAGATTGTCGTTGTTGTGTATCACAGCTATCAGATCGAAACGGATTTTCCATTCATAGCCCACGGATTCCATATAGGCCGCAGCGGATCGGATAATCCGGTTTCTTTTTCTGACGGACATGGCAGCTTCCGGCCCCCCGAAATTTTCATTGCTTCTGGTCTTGACCTCAACAAAGACGAGTGTTTCGTCGGTATCCCACGCAACAATATCGAGTTCGCCGTATTTCCAGCGCCAGTTTCGGGCGGCTATTTTCCAGCCTTTCTGTTCGAGCAGCGAAACAGCGGCGTCTTCACCGGCATCACCTTTCAGTCGCAATGGGGTCATCATTCAGATTTTGCCCCCGAAGTTATGAGTTTTTCTCCGAATGTCAACGGTCGTTATATAAAATATAGAACTGACCATTGTCGAGGGAGAGTGAATCGCTCCTGAACAGTGCTGCGTTGCCGGTAATCACCGCAATCCGGTTGCGGGTTCCGGTCAGTTCCACACGACTGTTCCCAATTCTGAAATCCGTTTCATCAGAGCGGCTGCTCAGGTTTTTCCAGTGCACAAGCAGCGGGGCGATTTCAAACGAATCAATGGTAACATGTTCGCCATCTTCCAGTTGATGCCAGATGAAGTAATTTCTGTCCGCGCTGATGGAGAAGCATTTGTGCTGGTTGGCCGTATCGGTACACATTGTGCCGGGCTCCTCGATACTGACTATGCTCAGCCGGTTGTATCCGCTCAGGTCGAGCGAGGGGCTTCCGTCGCCGATATATACATTGATATAATCGCTGAGGAAGGGTTCGGGCTCGCGGGCGCCGAGCCATTCCAGGAATCGGCCGGCTCCGGCGCCGCGGGTAATGCTGTCGGCCGGAATTGGCAAAACCGGGTTCATGATACCTAGATTTCCCCTGTCATCGAAATAGCCGATGGCACTTCTTATTTGTCCGAGAGTAGTACTGTCTATGGCAGTGCTGTCGGGACGGACTATACCATCTTTTATTCTGCCCGACGATTGCAGGGCATCGAGCAGACGGGTTTTCTGATGATAATCCGACAGAATTCCCGAGCCGGGAATCCAGAGCAGACCGAATACAAGCAGACTGCCCGGAATGAAGCGGATATCGTCTTTCCCGGATATGATGAAATACAGGCTGCTGATAAACAGCCACACTCCCAGGTGTGCAACCAGAAAGCGGGCTTCAGTTACGCCATAATCACTGATTCTTCTGCTGATTGCTGCGAACAGCAGCAATGTCATGGGCAGCAGTACCGGCCAGAACCATTTGTGAAAGAGGTTGGTGAGGGCCGTCCGGCTGTCGTCGCGGATATAGAAATTAAGCAGGTATGTAAAGATACCGGCTACTGAAAAGCCGAGTATGAGCGAACTCACCCAGCCTCTCGGCAATTCCTGATTAACCAGAATTTTTACTGAATAGGCATACAGTATCAGGAAATACAGTCCGACTACCGGTACCAGTACGTATTTGCAGAGGTTGACGAGTACGGTATGGTACCCTGTATCCGAGTCACTGGAACTGTGGTTTTCCGGAAAGTTAAAAAGGAAGAAAACGGTGTTGAATATTCCGACTATGAATACAAACAGCCGGGCATAAATCCGGGGGTTGAGGTGCAGGTCAAACAGTTCATTCAGTGAAACCAGGGCAAGGAACAGGCTGACGAACAGTACTGCGGAGTAAATTGCCCCGAGTACGATATTTGTCAGCAGCGTCCGGTTGTACACCCAGAAATCGCGTACACTTCCCCTCCCGATGAATGGCACGACCGAGCAGAGCAGGTGTGTCATAATCAGTGCCGCTGCGTACTGTGGCATACCCCTGTATTCGATATCGGGGGCATGCAGGTCGGGGAACCAGTACCACAGAGCCGCCAGCGCAATAATGCCTGTTATTCTGAGCATCCATCCTGTATTTTTGCTCAGGCTGTGTGATTCCGTCAGTACTTTCAGCGAAATAGTGAGTGAAATGCCGATGATACCGGTCAGTGAAAGCCGGGCCATTGTATCATTTCCTTCCTTTTCCATGAGAATCCAGAGTGCAACCACACTGAATGTGGCTGAAATCAGACTTTCCGGAAATCTTGTTGCTGCTTTGACAACGGCATTTGTGAGAAAACGAATAGAGGGGAGTTGCATAAAGCTTACTGGAATTTGACAAGTTCAATTTCAAAAATCAGGACAGAATTTGCCGGAATGGAGCCAACCGGTGAAGATCCGTAACCGAGGTAAGAGGGTATCAGAAAGGTGCCTTTCCCGTCTTTTTTCAGCAACGGAATGCCTTCCTGCCATCCCTCTATCAGGTTGAAGAGCGGGAAGGTGGCAGTTGAGCTGCCCCTTGTTTCGTCGAATACGGTACCATCGAGCAGGTAGCCCTTGTATTTGACCGTTACGGTGGAGCTGGCAGGAGGGTTGTCGCCTGTTCCTTCTTTGGTGATGATATAATACAGACCGCTGCCGGTTGAATCGGCCTTCAGATTATTGTCTGCCAGATATTGTCTGATCAGACCAACATCTTTCTGGAGTTGTTCTTCGGGGGAGAGGTCCTTTTTACAGGAAACAATGAAAAAAAGTCCGAGCGACAGTAAAAGCAGTTTGTGCATGTTGGAGATATTTGTTGTTCAGTGTTTGATTGAGGCTGCAAATTACGGCAAAAGATAGTAACCGCGATTTGTACAGGCTTTCAGACTAACGAATCTGGGGGTTATTTTCGTTGAAGCTCGATCTTCTTTTCGACGAAAGTGTAAAAAAAAGAGCCGCCCCGGAATCCGGAGCGGCTCAAAACTATTCTTTGTTACTTCAGAGAAGTGACAATTACCGGTAGCCCGGGTTCTGTTCGAGATTCGGGTTAACCGCAAGAGCGGCAGCCGGAATCGGGAACAGAAGGCGCTCGGAGCCTGAAGCAGGCTTTTCCTGCCATGCGTTGAGGAACTTTCCGAAGCGGATCAGGTCGGTACGGCGCAGTGCCTCCCAGTAGAACTCACGACCGCGCTCTGCGAGCATCTGGTCGAGATTTACAGAAGACAGAGCGGTTGCGCCGCGCTTGGTGCGCACCTGGTTGACGAATGCTGTAGCACCGGCTACATCGCCTTTGCGGAGGTGAGCCTCAGCCTTCATCAGGAGAATGTCGGCATAGCGGATCAGCACCATGTCGTTGTCAGCGTTATCGCCGCTGGCATAGTCAATCGGGTACTTGATTACGCGGATACCTGTAACCTCCAGATTGTTGCCTGTTTCAACAGCCTTCACTTCGCGGGTGTAAGCCAGCTGGTTTCCTTTGCGGTCGAGGAGAGCGGTGCCGTTCTGGTCGAACTGCTGGCCTACGAGGAAACCGGTTTTGATACCGGAAACGTTTGTCTGGCCTGCGTAGTCGCCGCCACGGCGGGAGTCGCCTGCTTCGAACGAGTCATAGAAGTCGCTGAGCGTGGTGAAACCGTTCCAGCCGGAAGGATTCTGGTTGTAGTGCAGCGTGCAGAACCAGCGTGAACGGATGTTTCCGCTTGATTCGCCACCGCGGTTGAAACCGGTGAAGATATTCTCGGTAGAGATCTGGTCGTTCTTCGGTGCGAAGTTGTCGAAGTAGTTGTTGGAGAGGCTATACTGACCGGAGTTGATGATCTGGTCGGCATACTCGATTACCTTGTCCATATCGCCTGCAGGGAACTGCGGGTTTTCGCGGCTGGCGAAAGTGCCCTTGTTCAGGTAGCAGCGCATCAGCAGACCGCGGGCAGCGTTCTTGTTGGCCACGCGTGCCGGTCCGTCGGGCAGGTCGTTGATGATGGAAGTGAGCTCGGAGATGATGAAATCAACAGCTTCGCCACCTTTCAGAACTGTAGGCGGATTGAGCAGGTTGTCGCCTGGCTGGCGGAACGGAACCTGACCCCAGCCGTCAGCGATCGTGTACATCACATAGGCACGGATGAAGCGGGCTTCAGCCTTTTGCTGTGCAGATGCATCGAAAGTGAGCAGGTTGGTGGTAGCGAATACCGTTTGCAGCAGGTTGTTGAAGGTGTTTGCGAGGAACGCATGGTCGGGCGTCCAGGTGTGGTCGTGCAGCACGCGCCAGATACCGTTATCGTCCCAGTCGCCACCGCGGGTTGGGCCGAGTGTTTCATCTGTGGTGTGCTGTTGTGCAGCCCAGATCAGGTCTTGCGTGTCGAACACGCGCAGGCCTTCGTAGCATCCACGCAGCAGAGAAGAAACGTCTGCTTTCGAGTTGAGATACTCTTCAGCCACGTCTTTTGTGAGATCCTCATTCAGTGTCTCCTTGAGGTCGGTGCAAGCGAATGCGCCCAACGCCACAGACATGAGGAGAAGTGCTTTAATTTTCATGTTGAGTGGTTGTGTTTAATTTAGAACGAGAAGTTGGCACCTACGATAATCGTGCGGGCCGATGGGTAAGGAATGTACTCGATACCGAATGAAGGCAGTCCATTGGCTGTATTCACTGTGTTTACCTCGGGGTCGAAGCCGGTGTAGTTGGTGAACACGAGCAGGTTGGTGCCCTGTACATACAGTACTGCGTTGCGTACGTTCTTGCCGAGGTTGCCCAGGTTGTAAGACAGACGCGCGTTGGTCAGTTTCATGTAGTCGCCTGCCTCCAGGTAGCGTGAAGAGCCCTTGATGGCGTTGGCAGTTGACTCCTGAATGTCACCTCCGAGGAGGCTTGCATCAACGTTACGTGTGCCGAGGTTGGTGATCGGCAGAACAGACATGCGGGTGTTGTTGAAGATCGTGTGACCGAATTCGCCGTTGGCGCTCAGGTCGAGCGTCAGTTTGCCCGCAGTCAGGCTGGTAGTCAGACCGAGTTGCAGGTCGGAGTTCGGATCGCCCACGAAAGCAAGTGCTTCGTTGTCAGTGTAGTTGCTCACACCGTTGGCGCCAAGACCTTCATACTGACGGAGGTACCATGCGTTGAGTGGCTGGCCGTTGGCGAGGCGCTGGCTCACAGCACCTGTAGAGCCCTGACCGAACAGTCCACCGTAGTCAATAGCCGGACCGGTGTAGTTGTTCAGTTCGTTCTGGATAGAAGTGACTGCAACACCGAGGTTCCATGTAAGATTGTCGTTGTCAACCAGCAGTGTGTTCAGGCTGAGTTCGATACCTTTGTTCACGAGTTCACCATCGAGGTTAACCCAGTAGAAACCGGCAGGAGCCGGCTGGATAGTCGGGAACTGGAACAGCAGGTCGGTAGTTGACTTGTTGAAGTAGTCAAGAGAACCGTAAACGCGGTTGTTCAGGATACCGAAATCAACACCCACGTTGAGGGTAGTGCTGGTTTCCCATTTCAGATCAGGGTTTGCAACGTTCTCCAGACCGATGGTCTGCTGACCGAAACCGTAGCGGAACTGGGCTGCACCGGCGGGGAACTCGGAGTTACCCGTCTGACCCCAGCTTGCGCGGAGTTTGAGGGTTTCGAACGGACCGTCTTCGAGGAAGCTCTCCTTGTGGAGGTTCCATGCAACACCAACTGCAGGGAAGTAACCGTACTTGTTGTTCTCACCGAATTTGCTGGAACCGTCAGCACGCATGGTAGCGTTGATGAGGTACTTGTCTTTGATGTTGAACAATGCACGAACGAAGTAAGACTGCAGGAATGCATCCGGATCAGCGAAAGAATAAACGCTGCGGCTGCCCTGTGTGGAGTTCTGCAGGATGTTGGTGTAGTCGAAATCAGCAATCAGGAAGTCCTGTGCATTGATACCGAATCCGTTGATAGTACGCTTCTGATACTCGTAACCGGCAGTTGCGTTCAGGCTGATGCCTGAACCGATAGTGGTCAGGTAGTTCAGGCTGTGCGTCAGGATCTGGTTGGTTGACTTGAACTGGTTTACGGAAGCCAGACCACGGCCTTCGAAGCCGGTGATGTTCATCCAGGTTGCCAGTTGTGAACGACGCTCGCCAGCACCATTATAGATGCTGTACTCCATACGGTAAGTCAGGTTGTCGGTCAGCTTGTAGTACGGAGCAATGCTTGCCAGTACATCCACTGTGTTGGAGCGGTCTTTGTAACCATCGAGCAGTGCAACGGGGTTAACCGAAGTATTGCCGAACGGAGGAATAACAACCGGAGACCCATCTGAATTGTACAGGGCAGCAGTCGGGTTCCACTGGAGAGCAGCACCGATGATGTTGCCCTGGAAACCGGCGTCAGTAGTTACGGCTGCACCGTTGTTGGTGCCGCGGGTAGCCATCAAGCCAACTTCCACACCCAGTTTTTTGCTGTCGAGGAAGCGGTAGTTGGCGCGCAGGTTGGAAGACAGACGGCTGAAGTTGTTGTTCTTGATGATACCGTCCTGGTCAAGGTAGCCCATGGAGAAACGGTAGTTGCCGTCGGCGTTGCCGCCACTGATTGTCATGCTGTGGTTTTGAACCATACCGGTGCGAAGGATTTCGCCCAGCGCATCAACATTGTCGCCATAGTCGCCCGTGTTGATACCGTACTGCGAGAGTGCACTGCGGTACTCATCACCGTCGAGCACATCGTAGCTCTTCAGAATGCTGCTTCCACCTACATAGGTAGTGAAATCAACAGACGGAGCGCCCGTTTTTGCGCGCTTGGTTGTGATGAGGATTACGCCATTGGCGCCACGCGAACCGTAGATAGCCGTTGCAGAAGCGTCTTTGAGAACCTCGATAGACTCGATGTCTGCAGGGTTGATGTAGTTCAGCGGGTTGGATGGAGCTGTAGAACCAAGGCCTCCGGCGTTTGTGCCGGGCTGAGTGGAAGCGCCAAGCTGCTGGATACCGTCAACAACGAACAGCGGCTGGTTACCCGTACGGATAGAGGAGTTGCCACGGATACGAACCGTAGTGGCACCACCAGGCTGACCACTGTTGTTGATCACCTGAACACCCGGGATTTTGCCCTGGATGAGCTGGTCAGGAGCAGTCACAAGACCTTTGTTGAAGTTTTTCTCATTTACGGATGCCACTGAACCGGTCAGGTCAGATTTTTTGGCAACACCGTAACCGATAACGACAACTTCGTCGAGAACCGATCCGGCCTTCAGAGCAAAGTTCTGTACGTTGGCAGAGCCCAACGCAACAACCTGCTCTGCGTAACCGGTGTAGGCGCAACGCAGCTGTGTGGAGCCTGCAGGAACCTCGATGGAATAGTTTCCGTCAACGTCTGTAGAGGTACCACGCGTAGTGCCCACCACCGATACGGTAGCGCCAATGAGGGGTTCACCCGACTCGGCGTCGGTAACCTTCCCTTTCACAGCGCGTTGTGCCAAAGCAGCATTGCCCAACAGCATCAGAAATGCCACCAGCAATCCGCATTTGGAAAAGGTGTTTAATAACTTCATACGAAAATGGGTTTAATTTAGTGAAAAATTATGAATTCACAAGGGTGAATGCCTGAAAAACGGGTTTTTCGGTAAAATCAAGATTTGTTCCTCGTGGTGAGAGGCGAATGGCATTAATATGGAAGGGCGGGTCAGTCAGCCTGAAAGCTCAATAATCTGAACAGGGTTTTACCGCGCTAAGGTACTGATTAATTCAAATATCAAACAAACTCTTTTTCTTTATTTCAAACAACAACGTCATTCCAAATTTCCTTCCGAAACGCCAATATCAATTTTCATGGCTTATATTCTTTTTACAAGCAGTTGAAGTTTGGTTATCAGAATATTATTGTTTTCCGGCACCCGGAACGGATTTTGGAAGAAGACAATCTCTGAATTTTTTGTGGAAACACTGTTTACTTTTGCGCCCTGTCAGCCGGGCGTGCCCCGAAGGCTGCTACACCATATATTATGACAAGACTACCTGCAGAGTGGGAACCTCAGAGCGGCATTCAACTCACTTTTCCGCACCCGGAAACCGACTGGGCTGACATGCTCGACGAAGTACTTCCATGCTTCGTCCAGATAGCCACCACTGTTTCAATTTACGAGCAGGTTGTTATTGTATGCAAAAATGCCGAACAAACCCGTGCCCTGTTCGGCGATGTGCCAACGCACAACTTCAGGTTCGTGGAATGTGACTCCAATGACACCTGGTCGCGCGACCATGGCGGAATTGTCATTGAGGAAAATAGTCAGCTCGTGCTGCTCGATTTCATTTTTAACGGTTGGGGATTAAAATTTGCAGCCGACAAGGATAACCTCATTACCGGTAAAATGGTGGATGCTGGTGTATTTAATACAGGTTGTCGCCACGGCGGAATTGTTCTTGAAGGGGGTGGAATAGAATCGGACGGCCTGGGCACACTGCTTGTTACCTCAGAGTGCCTGCTCTCGCCAAACAGGAATCCGCATCTGTCAAAAGGCGAAATTGAAGAAATACTGAAAAAACTGTTCGGACTGAACCGTGTATTGTGGCTCAACCACGGATATCTTGCAGGAGATGATACCGATTCGCACATCGATACGCTCGCCCGGTTCTGCAATGCAGACACTATTGCCTATGTAAAGTGCGATAATCCGGACGATGAGCACTTCGAATCGCTGTTGCTGATGGAGAAAGAACTGCAGGCGTTTCATACAGCTGCCGGAAAGCCATACAATCTGGCAGCGCTCCCCTGGCCCGATCCCTGCTTCGACACCGATGGAAACAGGCTGCCCGCCACTTACGCCAATTTTCTTGTCATTAACGGCGCGGTACTGGTTCCTGTTTATGGCGTTAAACAGGACGAGGCAGCCCTGGAGCTGTTTAAAGCATTGTTTCCCGGTCGCACAATACACGGCATCAATTGCCGGTCACTGATTGAGCAGCATGGCTCCCTGCACTGTGTTACGATGCAATTCCCTGCCGGAGCATTGTCTTGAATCCTGATCTGTCAATGAACATTCTAACTCCGCGGGTCAAAGTTATTCAGCCTTTTCATTGAAAAATCTGATGACCCTGCCCGGTATTTTGCGAAATGCGTTGCACAATCGTTTGCGGTTGACAACTTTCATTCTTTGTTGATAACTTTGTGTTTTCAATTTTGAAATTTCAGTATACCAGCCATCGTTTCAAACACGCTTTATTTCGGATTGACAAACTTAATATTACAAAAACTCTGAATCAGGGCATGAAGCGCACTACAATCAAAGATGTGGCAAACCGTCTTGGGGTGAATCCCTCAACGGTTTCACGTGCCCTGAAGGATCATCCGGATATCGGACTGGCACTGCGGGAGGAGGTAAAGCGGGTGGCCACCGAAATGCGCTATACTCCGAACCGGATGGCCGTGCAGCTCCGGCAGCGTCAGAGTCACCTTGTTGGTCTGGTCATTCCTGAAATCACCATGTTTTTCTATCCCTCGGTTATCAGGGGTATTGAGGAGGTGCTGGAGCCCCGCGGATACCAGCTCGTCATGCTTCCCTCCAATGAGTCTCCGTCCAGAGAGGCACAAAATCTGAAATTCTGTGGTGAGAACCAGCTGGCAGGTGTCCTCATTTCTTTCACTCGTCACACATTGCCTTCCGACGGACTTTCACTCCTGACAAATCTGGAAATGCCTGTGGTTGTTTTCGACAAGTCGCTTCCCGATCTGCCGTTCGATTCGGTTATTCTCGAAGACGAGGAGGCTGCCAGCCGTGCCACACGTTTTCTGATTGATACAGGCTGCCGGCGTATCGGCGGACTGTTCGGAAGTCCCAATTTGCTGATTACACAAAAACGTTTGCAGGGCTTCAGAAATGCGCTTTCATCAGCAAACCTGCCTTTTGTCGAATCCATGATCCGTTTTGCGGGAAATGCTGACGAGGCAGATTTGTGTGTTCGTGAAATGATGGTACCGGAAGATGCTCCGGATGGCCTTTTCATGATGTCTGATGAAATTGTGATGGGCGCCTATCCGGCAATTTTGCGTACAGGGGTTAATATTCCTGCAGATTGTTCCGTTATTTGCATCAGCGACGGCTTTGTACCGGGCTGCTACTACCCCCGTATTTCTTATCTGCATCACGATGGGGCCGGTATTGGCAGGGAAGCGGCACATCGCCTGATCAGTCTGATTGACTCCGACCCCTCTGTGTCGATCCCGGAGCACCGGATGGTGAATGCAGTACTGATTGAACTTGAATCTACAAACAGCATTGAAAAAGGTGAATAATAACACAATGATCAGGGTCGGGCTGGTTCAGCAGTCCTGTTCCGGCGACAGAAATGACAACATCGGCAAATCGCTCCGGGGTATCGAACAGTGCGCGGAAAATGGCGCAAACCTGGTTGTGCTCCAGGAACTTCACTGTGGCCCCTATTTCTGTCAGGCAGAAGATACCGCCATGTTCAACTGGGCCAATCCGGTTCCGGGGCCCGATACAGAGGTGTTTGCTGAAGCAGCCATTAAATATGGTGTTGTGCTCGTCACATCTCTTTTTGAGAAAAGAGCACCCGGTTTGTACCACAACACTTCAGTTGTCTTCGAAAAAGACGGTTCCATTGCAGGGAAATACCGGAAAATGCATATTCCAGACGACCCCGCCTACTATGAAAAATTCTATTTCACGCCCGGAGATCTGGGTTTCCAGCCGATCCAGACCTCCGTTGGCAAGCTGGGTGTACTTGTTTGCTGGGATCAATGGTACCCCGAAGCAGCCCGCCTTATGGCGCTGGCTGGTGCCGAAATGCTGATATACCCCACTGCAATCGGATGGGAAAGTACGGATCCGGCTGATGAAAAAAGCAGACAGCATGACGCATGGTTCACTATCCAGCGGGCACACGCCATTGCAAACGGACTTCCTGTTGTATCTGTTAACAGGGTAGGGCATGAACCTGACTGGACGGGTGTAACCAATGGTATTCAGTTCTGGGGACAAAGTTTTGTCGCTGGTCCACAGGGGGAAGTCCTGTTTCTTGCATCCCCGGAGCAGGAAGAGACAGTTGTAGTGGAAATTGACAAATCACGTACCGAGACAGTCAGGAGAATCTGGCCGTTTTTCCGAGACAGGCGCATAGACGCTTACGGTGATGTTACCGAGCGCTATCTTCTGTAAACAGGATAACTTAAAATAAAAAAGACTTCCCCTCCTTTAGCTGAATTGTCAGTTCATGAATGGTGCGGGTCGAGAGTGAGCGCACCATTACTGCCTTGAAGGCTGCCAAATCGTTGTGAACCAGACAAGGCCGGTCGGGATTACACTTCCTTACACCTATGGCACATGTTTCCAGTGCCAGTGTACCGTCAGTAATCTGCAGGATTTCTGATAATTTAATGTCGGCCGTACGCTCGTTCACGGAGAACCCGCCGTGTGGCCCCTTCATCGACTCAAGCACGCCGTGCCTGACCAGATCCTGCATGATTTTGCCCAGAAAATGATGCGGAATATCAAGCGCTTCTGATATTTCCCTGAGACCTACCCGGGATTCGTTCTCACTGTACAGCGCTACAAAAGCCGTTGCTCTGACGGCATAACCAAATGTTTTCGAGAAAAACATGCCACAAAGGTAGGGCTTTCAACAATAACACCCAAATATGACTTAGATCAGTTCGCCGGATGACGGCACTCATAACTGACCCCCGAGAGCTGCAGATACATTTGCAGAAAAAAAGAGTTGAATCTCTTTATTTCTTAAATTAAAACACCTGCAGATCATGTTCAGCAAAAACGCATTACTAACTGTGCTGCTCGGCCTGAGTATCGCCTCCTGTACTTCCAAGAAAGAAGCAGAAGAAGCAGCCAAAAATTCACCTACACCTTCTGAAGCAGCAGCCCCTCAGGCTGAAGTTCATGGAGCAGAATTGAAATCGGTCGAACTCACAAATCCACTGAACAAGGAGTGGGTCAGTGCGGGAAAGGGCATATACGACACCAAGTGCCTGGCATGTCACAAACTCACGGATGAAAAACTCGTTGGTCCAGGTTGGTCTGGTGTCACGAAAAAGCGTGAGGCGGTGTGGATTATGAATATGATTACCAACGTGGAGATGATGCTGGAGAAAGATGATGAGGCCCAGAAGCTTCTGGAGCAGTGCCTTGTTCGAATGCCTAACCAGAACGTGACGCAGGATGACGCCCGCAAAATTCTCGAATTCATGCGCTCCAACGACGGTGAAAAATAATTGTCAATCAAAATCAAGTCAAGTCATGAAATTTCAACCTTATCATCTGCTGTTTGCTATGCTGATCTCCGGATCAGCTATGCTGCTACCAGCCTGCAAACCTCACAATCCGACTTCGGCCGTTGAGGGTGACGCAGCATCCAAAGTTTATGTGGCTCCCGGCAAGTACGACGAGTTCTACAATATTGTGTCTGGCGGTTTTAACGGGCAGGTTAGTGTGTACGGACTCCCGTCCGGTCGACTGTTCCGTATCATTCCGGTATTTTCCCAAATGCCCGAAAATGGATGGGGTTACAGTGAGGAAACAAAGCCCATGCTGAATACTTCACACGGATTCGTACCGTGGGATGACAGCCACCACATCGCTCTTTCCACCACAAACGGCGAACACGACGGTCGCTGGGCTTTCGTGAATGCCAATAATACACCACGTATTGCCCGCATCAACCTCAGCACTTTCCGAACCGAAGAAATTATCGAAATTCCCAACAGCTCCGGCAATCACTCTTCTCCTTTCATCACAGAAAATTCAGAGTATGCAATAGCTGGTACTCGTTTTTCCTATCCTATGGACGACGACGCATCCAATCCGGATGTTCCTATCAGTACCTACAAGCAGAATTTCAAGGGTACAGTATCTTTCATAGGTATCAATCCGGAAAGCGGACGCCTGAACGTGGCATTCCAGTTGCTGTTGCCAGGGGTTAACTTCGACCTGAGCCGTTGCGGCCGCGGTCCTTCGCATGACTGGTTCTTTTTCTCATGCTACAACACTGAACAGGCCAACACCTTGCTGGAAGTGAATGCCTCGCAGAAAGACAAGGATTTTATTATGGCTGTGAACTGGAAAAAATGTGAGGAGTACGCCAAAGCCGGCAAGGGCAAAACGACCAAAGTGCGCTATGCCCACAACGTATATGATGAAACCAGACA
>CAILQK010000047.1 GCA_903836265.1 uncultured Bacteroidota bacterium
GCCAGATGTACCTGACCGGCGGCGTGGGCGCTACCGGCAGCAACGAAGGATTCGGTGGTGCTTTCGATCTGCCCAACTACACCGCCTACAATGAAACCTGCTCCTCCATTGCATTCGTTCTGTGGTCGCAGCGCATGTTCCAGCTCACCGGCGACAGCCGCTACCCCGATGTTGTGGAACTCACCCTCTACAATGCGCTCAATGCCGGGCTGTCGCTCCCGGGCGACCATTATTTCTACCCCAATCCGCTCGAAAGCAGAAAAAATACGGAGCGCACCGACTGGTTCTCCTGTGCCTGCTGCCCGCCCAACCTGACCAGGTTCTTTACCTCCATGCCGTCGCTGTACTACGCAAGATCAGGCAATGATCTGTATATCAATCAGTTCGGAAACAGCAGTACCGAAATACAGAATATCAATTCGAAAGGCCAGAAGGTAAATGTGAAGGTCAGGCAGGAATCAAACTTTCCGTGGAGCGGCCTGGTCAAGATCCGTGTGGAGCCGGCGATGCCCAATACGTTCACCCTGCGCGTGCGCATACCCGGGTGGGCGAAAGGCGATGTGGTACCGCTCGATCTGTACCACTTCCGCGACGAGTCAGAATCACCGGTGGTGTTCCGGTTGAATGGCAGTCTCATTATTCCGTCTTTTGAGAAGGGATTCGCGGTGTTCAACAGAAAATGGATGCCCGGCGATGTTCTGGAAGCCGATATGCCCATGCGGCCCAAACGGGTGCTGGCCAACCCGAGGGTAGAGGCTGATCAGGGCCGGTTTGCCATCCGGTTCGGTCCCATGATCTATTGTCTGGAAGGCAAGGACCAGTCGGACGACCGGGTTTTGAACCTGTTTGTACCCGACACGGCTGCTGTCAGACCAGTTTTTGATGCCGCACTTTTTGGCGGCATACAAACCATGCAGTTCCGGGGCTTCCTCGTCAGCAAAAAAATATCGCCCGAAAAGGCTGAACTTCAGCCACTGGCCCTCAAGGCTATCCCCTATTTTATGTGGAATAACCGGGGCCGCGACAACATGACCGTCTGGATTCCCGAAGAGCTCAGGCATGCGCGCGCCATCGCGCAACCCACACTGGCGTCACGCTCCAAAACAGAGGCATCTGAAGGGTGCAAGGGCAATCCGGCACTGGTTGCCGACCAGATACCCGTCAGAAACAGTGCCGATCACGAAAGTACGTACGTTCACTGGTGGCCCGAATTTGGTTCCGCAGCGTGGATTCAGTACAACCTCCCGGGAGAAGAACAGGTTGGTACCGCCAGAATTTACTTTTTCGACGACGAATCGGCGGGCGGTGGCTGCCGTATTCCTGCCAAATGGGAAATCAAATACCTGGAGAATGGTGTGTGGAGACCGGTTTATGCGCCGGCAGGCTACTCAACCATCAAAGACAGCTGGACAGAACTGCAATTCGAACCGGTAAAAACCACTGCCCTCCGCCTGGAAATGACATTCAAAGAAGGTGTTTCAGGGGGTATTCATGAATGGGAAGTTTACTGATTGACTGATTATGAAAAAAATTTCAAGTTTTCTGAGCATTACAGCCATTGCTGGCGTACTGATGTGTGTTTCCTGTACCTCAGGTCAGGACGCCGGTATTGTAAAATCCCCATTCGGCACGCTGCCCGACGGACAAGCCGCCGATCTCTACACCCTGCGCAATGAAAAAGGCATGACCGTTAAAATCACCAACTTCGGCGGAACAATCGTCTCCTGGACGGCGCCCGACAAAAACGGAAATTATGAGGATATTACGCTCGGGTGCGATTCACTGTCGGGCTATCTGAAAGGAACTCCCTATTTCGGATCCATTATCGGACGCTACGGAAACAGGATTGCAAAAGGCAAATTTTCGCTGGACGGCAAGGAATATACACTCGCCACCAACAATATCGGCAACCACCTGCACGGCGGTCTGAAGGGTTTCGACAAGGTACTCTGGACGGCCGCCCCTGCAAACGGCAGCGAGCCCGCGCTGAAACTGCGGTACACCAGTCCCGACGGGGAGGAAGGGTATCCCGGAAATCTTCAGGTTGAAGTGGTTTATACCCTGCAGCAGGACAATGCACTGAAAATTGAGTACTCCGCCACCACGGACAAAAAAACGGTTTGTAACCTCACCAATCACGCCTATTTCAATCTCGCGGGCGCAGGGAAAGGGGATATTCTGAATCATGAACTTGCCCTGTACGCCGACCGGTTTCTGCCGGTGGACTCCACCCTGATTCCGACCGGTGAACTGAAACCGGTAGCAGGCTCTGTGTTTGACTTTACCAGACCAGTTGCCATCGGAGCAGGAATAAATGACACAGGTGATGCACAGATAGTGGCCGGAGGTGGTTATGACCACTGCTGGATCCTGAAAAACAACGGGAACACCCTGAAACTGGCAGCGGTACTATCAGAACCGGTCAGCGGGCGCAGAATGGAAGTACACACTACTGAACCGGCCATACAGTTCTACAGTGGCAACTTTCTCGACGGCACGGTTGTGGGAAAAGGCAACATACCATACAAGCACCGTACCGGACTGTGCCTGGAAACAGAACACTATCCCGATTCACCCAATCAACCGGAATTCCCCACTGCTGTGCTCAATCCGGGTGAAACGTACAGGAGTACGACCATTTATAAATTCTGAAGCAGCAAATCAGACGGTTAAAAGTCGCTCATCACCCGTGCCACCGGGTACATCCGGTGCGTTTGTTCATACCAGGGTGATTTTCGATATACCCAGTCGAGCTGCTTTGAGGCGCTTCCGGCAAATTCCGGATCTGCCTTTCGTTTGGCTTCCAGTTCTTCCCTGACAGCCGGATTTTCACGCAAAAATTCGGCTGCCAGGTCTTCGAATACATAGGCAGAGAAATATTCCTTCTGCATGAGTACCGGCTCAAAGAAGTTCCACGCAAACCACGAATCGGGGGCATCGGGCTCCAGCGTTTCCACGATATAGCGGTTGGCATCCTGGTTCACGCGAATGACCACGTCACCGGCCTCGAACCTGCGCTTCATGATGCGTTTTTCGAGCTTCACTCCGCTGTGATAGTAGTGACCCTCCCAGCCATTTCTGGTTTTGAAATCACCTATATAATAAGTCTCGGTTTCTGTTTCCAGCGGTTTGTCAAGCACCTCCATTGCCACACCGTTTATTCTCAGTCGCTCGATAACATGCTCCCAGGCCTGCGGGATAACATAGGCCACCGGCTTTTCCACAGTAACGGATGGTTCAAAATGGTTGTAATAGGGAATTTGCTTTGTGTAAGGCTCCGACCGGTCATACCAGAGTCTGGGGAGTCCGCTGACCTCCGAAGGTTTGTACTTTGCCGCGAATCCCCTGAATTCGATCATGTCATATTTTTTCTGATCCATGGCATAATCCAGTGCGAAGGTTTTTTTCGCCCGTGTGCGCGCGAACGCTTCTGCGCGTGCGCGACCGATCTCCTCTGCGTGTGCGGCTGTGAAGTTCATGACCACCTCCATGAAGGCATAAGTACTCCATACCCGATCTTTGAACGGCTTCAGCATGTGGGTTTCAGGCATGAATCCGATTGTATTCCACATCGCTGCGTAACCGGTTGAGTAGCGTCCGTGGTCGCAGAAGCCCACAATGCCGGAGTCGGGGGTTTCACCGGGCGTATCTACATAGGGAATCATATCCCAGCCTTTTTTCGCCATATTGTCATACAGCTCTGGCAGCATGGTTTCCTGCAAAAAACTTCCAAGCGGCGCCTCCAGCTTGTTGTGCTGTGTGGCAATCAGCGTCATAACATACTGATAGTCAGCGCCATTACTGGTATGATTGTCCACAAAAATATCCGGATTCCAGGTACTGAAAATCTGGTTGAACGTCCGGGCATTTCTGGAGTCACACTTCACGAAGTCGCGGTTCAGGTCGTAGTTGCGTGCATTGCCGCGAAAGCCGTACGATTCGGGGCCATCCTGATTGGCGCGACTGTGTGAGCCGCGGTTCAGGCAACCGTCCACGTTGTAAACCGGGATGGCGACAATCACCACTTTGTCCAGCAGTGGTTTGAACAAATCCGGTTTGGCCAGATAATCGCGGAAAAGCATCACCGTGGCATCAATCCCCTCGGGTTCGCCGGGATGGATACCATTGTTGATCATCATGATTCGTCTGCCCGAGCGGCGGACAGCCTCCGGGTCGAATTCTCCGTTGCCCGAAATAACAGCCACATGCAGCGGGCGGCCACTGTCGGTACTGCCCACGGCAGTCAGTCTGAACTGTTGCGGGTGAGCGGCTGCCAGTTTTTCGTAACAGGCAACAGCCTCGTCATAAGTGAGCGTACGGTTGTTGTCGTGTTCGAAAGGGATTGTGAAGTTTGCCATGGCGGAGTGATGTATATGCCGGTTGCAGGCCATACAGCAAAGCAACGCGACAAATGTCAGTTTATTCATGATGAATGCGGCTCTTGTTTACAAAGTACCGCGCAGTTCCTGTTCCCTTTCAATTGCCTCGAAAAGAGCCTTGAAGTTGCCTTTCCCGAAAGAGGTGGCGCCGTTGCGCTGAATAATTTCGAAGAAAACCGTGGGGCGATCCTGAATGGGTTTGGTGAATATCTGGAGCAGGTAACCGTCTTCATCGCGGTCAACGAGAATATTCAGCCGTTTGATATCGTCCAGGTTTTCGTTGATTTCACCTACACGGGTTGGCACATCTTCGTAGTAGGTTTCCGGCACACGGAGAAAATCCACGCCATTTTCGCGCATCTGGCCCACTGTGGCGATGATATCATCGGTAGCTACTGCAATGTGCTGTACGCCGGCCCCCTTGTAAAAGTCGAGGTATTCGTCAATCTGGCTGCGTTTCTTGCCCTTGGCAGGCTCGTTGATCGGGAATTTTATGTAGCCATTTCCATTGCTCACCACTTTCGACATGAGCGCGGTATATTCGGTGGAGATATCCTTGTCGTCGAAGGTAATGAGCAGTTTGAAACCCATCACATCCTGGTAGAACTTCACCCATTTGTTCATGGCACCGAGCTCCACGTTGCCAACGCAGTGATCCACATATTTCAGACCGACGGATCTGGACGGGAATGTACTTTTGCGCGCTTCAAAGCCGGGGAGGAAGGGGCCATTATAGTTATTCCGCTCCACGAAAGTATGTATGGTATCGCCGTAGGTTTTGATGGCTGCGAGCGTCACTTCACCATGGGCATCCTTCATCCTGACGGGTTCGAAAGCTGATTCGGCTCCGCGATCCACAGCCAGGCGCCAGGCCTGTCCGGCGTCGTCCACCAGGAGTGCGAGAACTTTCACGCCATCGCCGTGCAGCGACACATGGCGTGCTATTTCGGTATCGGGCTGCAGCGATGCTGTGAGGACAATGCGTACTTTATTTTGTTGTAAAACATAGCTTACCCGGTCATAAATACCGGTTTCGGGGCCGCAGTAGGCAACGAGTTCGAAACCGAGTGCAGCCATATAATACATGGCGCTTTGTTTGGCATTGCCCACATACAGTTCGAGGTGGTCGGTGCCGTTAATCGGGAAAGTATCGGAGGGTGAAGGGTTGGTCAGGACATTCATGATAAAAGTGCATTATTTTTGTTGGCGCAAAGGTAATCCATGACAGGCTGGATTTCAGGGATTTTAAGGTGTCACAGATTAATTTGCAGCCCATTTGCCAAAAAATTCGTTCTTTCGCGGACTAATTTTACAGTACATACGCCATGTCGAAAAAACAAGCCAGCAAACAGTCCAGCACCATATCGGCTTCTCCGGTCATTGAATCAACATTCCGGACGCCCGATTTCATCAAAAATGTGCCGCTCCAGAGCCTGCTCATTTTTGTATTTGCATTTCTGTTATATGCCAATACGCTCACGCACGGATTTGTGCTCGATGATGCCATAGTAATAACCGATAACATGTTCACCCGGCAGGGAGTGAACGGGATAGGTGGTATCCTGTCGAAGGATACATTTTTCGGTTTTTTCAAGGTAGAGGGCAAGGAGGCCCTGGTATCCGGGGGCCGTTATCGCCCCATGACACTGGTGATTTTTGCCATGATTTATCAGGTGGCCGGTGCATCGCCTTTTATTTTTCATTTGCTGACAGTTCTGTTGTTTGCAGCCACCTGCGTATTGCTTTACCGTGTATTGCTGCTGCTTTTTGGTGCCGGCAATGATCAGTCGGTACTGCTTGCCTGGGTAAGTGCGCTCCTGTTTGCAGCGCATCCGATTCATACGGAAGTAGTGGCAAACATCAAGGGCTGCGATGAAATTGTGACACTGCTCGGCAGTCTGGGCACGTTATATCTGACAGTGAAAGCATTTGATTCCGGGGAGCGCAAGTGGAATCTGCTGGCGGGAATTGTCTTTTTCCTGACCTGCCTTTCCAAGGAAAATGCGGCGGCATTCGTCGTCGTCATACCGCTGGCACTCTGGTTTTTCAGGGAGCCGGGGAAGAACGACAAACCATCAGCACTGAAAGCATCTTTGCCCGTTATTGTGGCATTTCTCGCATTTTTCATCGTCAGGGGAACCATTCTGCACTGGCGCTTTGGTGGCGCACCGATGGAACTGATGAACAATCCGTTCCTGAAAATCGAGGGCACACAGTGGGTACCGTTCTCGCCGGCAGAAAAACTGGCCACTATTTTTTATACGCTGTGGCGTTACATACAGCTGCTGTTTGTGCCATCCGTACTCACACACGACTATTACCCGCGCCAGATAGGGCTCATCACTTTCAGTAATCCGGTTGCAATTCTCGGGCTCCTTTTTCATGCCGGACTGCTGTGGTATGCCATCCGGGGTACCCGCACACGCGACCCGCTCGCATTCGGAATATGGGCCTATCTGCTGCCGCTTGGTATCGTTTCCAACTTCGTATTTCCGATCGGTACCAATATGGGTGAGCGATTTGTTTTCATGCCAAGTGCAGGTTTCTGTCTGACGGCTGCGCTGCTGATCACGCGGGCTTCACGCGGAAAAAATGTTGTTTTGTATGGAATAACGGGCATTGCAGTGGTTCTCTTCTCGCTGAAGACTGTAACGCGCAACCCGGCCTGGGCCAGTAATGAAACCCTGTTTTTCAGCGATGCTGAAACATCGAAAAACAGTGCCAAACTGCAAAATGCCTGCGGCGGAATCCTGTTCGACAAGGCGACCCGGGAAAACGACCCGGAAATCCAGAAGGGACTCTGCAAAAAAGCGCTGGTTCACCTCGATCGCGCCGTAAATATTTACCCCAACTACAAGGACGCCTATATCAGCAGAGCAGGTTGTTATTATGTGCTGAAAAACTACGAAAATGCGATTGCAGACTACAAAACAGCTCTCCGGTTTGCTGCTGACGATGCCAAACTTAAAACCTATCTGGCCATGTCACTCCGTGAAGGCGGAAAGTATCAGGGCGAACAAAAGAGAGACCTGACAAAGGCCCTGGAATACCTGAACGAATCGTGGCAGGTCAACCAGCAGGATCCCGAAACAGCCCGACTGCTGGGTGTAGCCAACGGCATTAAAGGCAATCGTGAGGATGCCCTGAAATGGTTCACAAAAGCCGTAGAACTGGCACCCGACAGTCCGTCCTATATATTCGACCTCGGACAGGCATACTCGGCAATCGGAAATGATGCCAAAGGACAGGAACTGCGCAGAAAAGCACTGGAACTCGACCCGAAACTGCTGGAAAACAGGGGAGGCAAATAGAAACAATCCCCCGGAAACAAATACCGGACACCTTTGTTTCAATACAGGCCATTATGAAGATCAAGCAATTATCTCTCCGAAACTACAAAAAATTTGACAGCAAGGTTCTTGACTTTTGCGGTGGTGGCGACACTCCGGAAAACATGATTCTGCTCGTCGGAGATAATGCCTCCGGCAAATCCTCTATACTGCAGGCCATTGCATTGCTCGTGGGTGGCGCAGTCTGGCCAAAATTTCAGCCATCCGAACTGCGATACCCCGGATTTCGATGGGACAATATCCAAAAGGGCAGGATGCCGGTACAAATTGATGCCACAATATGTTTCACTGACGATGAAATAAATGATACGGGCCGATTCTGTGAGGAGCTCAGGGAAAGATACCCCGAAACATTCAAAAACATACCTGACAGTAACCCGGAAATCAGTATATCACTCGATTACATAAACAACAAAGTAAAGAGTTCCAGGCATAAACATCTTCTGCAAATGAAGGGTTATCAGTACGCACTGCAACTGGTAAAATTCAAAACCGGATTCGAAGACTACTTCAGGAATGTCGGCTCCGTCTATTATTATGATGAGCAAAGAACAGCGTCAAGTATTGAAACTGCGGGATTAAGTGGGAGTGACATTGAAAATACTCGCGAACTGATTGATGACAAAGTAATCAAGGAAGTACTTTTCAAATGGTATGTTTTTCATCAACAGGTTGCAAGCGGGAAGTTTATTCTGAAAGAAGGACAGCGGGATATTTTTTCAGTACTCGAACAACGCTATCAAATGCTCTTCCACGGTAGATACCTCAAAGGTTTCGCACCCAAAATGTCACCAGACAGTTTCTTCGAAACCGAACAGGACTTCTGGCTTTCTGATGGAAACAATGATTATGAATTCTCCGAAATGTCAGGAGGAGAACGCGCCATATTCCCAATGTTGATTGATTTTGCAAACAGGAATATCAATAACTCAATAATACTCATAGATGAACTTGAACTGCACTTGCACCCGCCTCTGCAGCAGGCGCTCGTCCGTGCTCTTCCTCAACTGGGAGAAAATAACCAGTTCATCATTACATCTCACTCAGACAGCGTCTGTGCCATGTTCGCTGAAAATCAGATAATCAGGCTTTGATGGGCGCTATCACACTTTTTTGCGAGGGTGTTCAGAATAGTCTGGATTTCAGAATGCTCAATCTGTTGCTGTCTTCCTCTGCTATTGGGAATGTCGTTCTGATTCCTGCAGGAAGCAAGACAGGGCTCAAAGCGTTTCTAAAAGGATACAAAGCTCAACCAAGGGTGATAAGTGGTGACGCTTACATGATTTACAAAGACCGGGACTACGATTTTGTCATCCCTGAATCACCCTGTCTGATAAAGGACCCATCCGATACGCGGATACTTGTTTCTTACAGAACCACCGTTGAAAATTATCTGCTGACTCCCGAAAATTTGTTTGACTTTTACGACAGCCGGAGAACGCAAAAAAAAGTTGGCTCACTGTCAGCTGCAAGAGCTCTTTTTGAAGAGGCAACCGGAAATTTGAGTCAATATACTGCCGCACGCTGGGCGTTTTCGACAGTTCGCAGAGAATATCCCGAATTTTTCAAGTCCGGAATGAGGTGGCCATTTGAGAACGGCGTTTTACCGGATAACCTGGATAAATCTGCCTGCAAAATTACGCTGCTTCAATTGGTGGAAGACAGCAAGAATGCTTCCGCTCGCATCAGTACAGACATATTTGAAGATCGCTATGAGTTCTTCTCAAACAAATTTGACGACAGTTTCACCCGGGATGCAGAAAAATGCCTGATTTGGTTCAATGGAAAGGATATTGCCAGAATGATCCACCACATTTTGGGAGGAAACTCCGTATTTCATTCCGGGAAAGGCAGTTTCTACGACCATGTCTTCACAAAAAAGCTATTCAGGGCCAATGATTTCCCTGATCTGATAGAGTTGAAAAAAATTCTGACGAACAATCACCCGTAAATCACCATGCAACAGCCCGCACCATACACACCACACCACAAAATCCGCATCGTAACGGCCGCCTCTCTTTTCGATGGTCACGACGCAGCTATCAACATCATGCGCCGTATCATGCAGAGCAGTGGCGCTGAAATTATTCACCTCGGCCACAACCGGTCCGTACAGGAAATCGTTGACTGTGCCATTCAGGAGGATGTACAGGGTATCGCTATCACCAGTTATCAGGGTGGCCATATCGAATTCTTCAAATATATGTATGACCTGCTGAAGGAACGCGGCGCAGGCCATATCAAAATATTCGGCGGCGGCGGCGGAACAATCCTGCCGGAAGAAATCAGGGAATTGCATGAATACGGTATCACCCGCATTTATCACCCCGACGACGGTCGCTCCATGGGCCTTCAGGGTATGATCAATGATGTGCTCCGGCAGTGCGATTTTGCCGTTGGCACGTCCGTAAATGGAGAACTGAGGCACCTTGGCGGATTCAGCCTAGCAGAAAATGCGGGCACTGTAGCCCGGCTCATTTCTGTGGCAGAAAACAATCCGGAGCTGTTCAGCGCAGAGATTACCGCCGGACTCGAAAAAATGGCAGAAAACCGCAAAAATCCGCCCGTGCTCGGCATCACCGGAACCGGCGGCGCCGGCAAATCATCTATGGTGGATGAACTGGTGCGACGATTCCTGCGGGATTTCCCCGATAAAAATATCGGTATCATATCCGTTGATCCGTCCAAAAGGAAAACCGGCGGCGCCCTGCTCGGCGACCGTATCCGGATGAATGCCATCAACGACCCGCGCGTGTACATGCGGTCGCTCGCGACCCGGCAAAGCAACCTGGCGCTGTCCCGTTATGTCCACTCTGCTGTAGATATCCTGAAAGCAGCTCACTACGACCTGATTATCCTGGAAACCAGCGGTATCGGTCAGAGCGACACGGAAATAGTGGATCACAGCGATGTATCGCTGTACATCATGACACCGGAATTCGGAGCAGCCACACAGCTCGAGAAAATTGATATGCTCGACTTCGCCGACGTCATAGCAATCAACAAATTTGATAAAAGAGGAGCACTCGATGCACTGCGCGATGTGCGCAAACAGGTGCAGCGCAACCGGAATCTCTGGGATATCCCCACCGAAAATATGCCCGTTTTCGGCTGTATCGCCTCCCAGTTCAATGACCCCGGCGTCAATCAGCTGTACCGCCGCCTGATGGAACTGCTCGCAGCCAAAAGCGATGGCGACCTCAATCTGACTGATTCAGAGGCAGTATCCGGCGAATCGGAAAAAATCTATATCATTCCACCCAACAGAACCCGATATCTGTCTGAAATTTCTGAAAACAACAGAAAGTACGACGAAAAAGCACAAAGACAGTCCGAAATTGCCCGGAACCTGTTCGCTTTGAACCAGTCTGTTCTGCACCTCGGCGGTCCGCGCCTGCTCGACAACCCTGCAGCCGGCGCCGAACATCCCAACCCGACAGTGAATGCCCTGTCAGCAGCCTATCAGTCGCTCCTCAAGGATCTCGATCCGCACCACTACGACCTGATCAGAAACTGGGAACAGAAGCGTGCCCGATACTGCGCAGACGAATATGTATATCAGGTGCGCGGAAAAGATATCAGAGTACAGACCCACACGGAAAGTCTCAGCAAAACCCGTATCCCAAGGGTGGCACTGCCCAAATTTCGTGACTGGGGAGAAATACTCCGCTGGACACTGCAGGAAAATGTACCCGGCGAGTTCCCCTACACCGCAGGCGTATTCCCCTTCAAGCGCGAGGGAGAAGACCCCACGCGCATGTTCGCGGGCGAGGGCGGCCCCGAGCGCACCAACCGCCGCTTTCACTACGTCTCCCTCGGAATGCCGGCAGCACGCCTGTCAACAGCATTCGATTCGGTGACACTCTATGGTGAAGACCCTGACCATCGGCCCGATATTTATGGCAAAATCGGCAACTCGGGTGTAAGTATATGTTGCCTCGATGATGCCAAGAAACTGTACTCCGGGTTCGACCTGTGCGACCCGAAAACGTCGGTGTCCATGACCATCAACGGCCCGGCAGCCACCATAGCTGCTTTCTTTATGAATGCAGCCATTGACCAGCAATGCGAAAAATATATCCGCGAAAACGGCCTTGAGCACCTGGTGGAAGCCAGGCTCAGGGAAAAATATGACAGCCGCGGTCTGCCGCGACCAGCGTACAGAGCCGGCGAGAACCGCAGCGACAACTCGCTGCCGGAAGGCAACAACGGGCTGGGACTCCTGCTGCTGGGTGTCACAGGCGATGAAATCCTGCCAGCCGAGGTATATCAGAAAATAAAGGCATACGCACTTTCGTCAGTTCGAGGCACGGTGCAGGCCGATATCCTGAAAGAAGATCAGGCACAAAACACCTGTATCTTCTCAACAGAATTCTCGCTGCGCGTCATGGGCGATGTCCAGCAGTATTTCATTGATCACAAGGTGCGGAATTTCTACTCTGTCTCCATTTCAGGCTATCACATAGCTGAAGCCGGCGCCAACCCGATCACCCAGCTGGCCTTCACCCTGTCGAACGGATTCACGTTTGTTGAATATTATCGCTCCCGCGGAATGAACGTGGACGATTTTGCACCCAATCTTTCATTCTTCTTCAGCAACGGAACCGATCCGGAATACTCCGTTATCGGAAGGGTTGCAAGAAGAATCTGGGCAAAAGCCATGAAACATCTGTACGGCGCCAATGAGCGAAGCCAGATGCTCAAGTACCATATACAGACGAGCGGCCGAAGTCTGCACGCCCAGGAAATTGCCTTCAACGATATACGCACCACCCTGCAGGCCCTGTATGCCATCTACGACAACTGCAACTCGCTGCACACCAATGCTTATGACGAGGCTATTACCACACCCACGGAAGAATCGGTGCGCAGGGCAATGGCCATACAGCTTGTCATCAATAAAGAACTCGGTCTGGCAAAGAATGAAAACCCCATGCAGGGCTCGTTCATTATTGAAGAACTTACCGACCTGGTGGAAGAAGCAGTACTGTCGGAATTTGACCGTATCACCGAACGCGGCGGTGTACTCGGAGCCATGGAAACCATGTACCAGCGGGGTAAAATCCAGGAAGAGAGCCTTCACTACGAAACACTCAAGCATACCGGTGAACTGCCAATTATCGGTGTGAACACTTTTCTTTCGAAAGAAGGATCACCCACTATTCTGCCACGCGAAGTAATCCGCGCTGAAGAATGGGAAAAACTGGCGCAAATCGAGACGCTGGAAAACCTGCACACTGCCAACGCCGCCAAAGCAAGGCAGGTGCTGGGAAAGCTCGGTCAGACCGCTGTACAAAACGGAAATATTTTCGGTGAACTCATGGAAACTGTCAAGTACTGTTCGCTTGGCGAGATCACCGGAACGCTGTTCAACGTAGGTGGACAATACCGGAGAAATATGTAAAAGTGTTACCAGGGGAAATAGCCCTGCGAAAGAAAAAGAAGAATATCTGCCGTTCCCTAAAAAAAACGTCCGCTCCCTTGCATATTTGCAAAAATCGCTTACCTTTGTGCTGCGGGAGGTGTAAACCCATTTCCGCAACGTTACAAAACATAAGGTCGCTATGGGATTATTCTCCAACAAAAACAAAGGCCAGCAACCTGAGGATGCCTCCGGAAAGGACAGGCGTTCCCTCGGCGAGATCGAGTCGAGTTCGACTGTTCTCAGCAAGTCTGAAATGAACAAGGTGGAGGGCGGCAAAGAAATCAGAAAGCAGATGCCGGATTTTTCTGACCCGCGCGACAGTGCAAGCAGCACTATTCCACTGTAGCAGTTCACGAGGGCTACAGAAAATCCCCCTCATGAGTAGTCATGAGGGGGATTTCTTTTTGTGGCCTGCCCATCACTGCATTTCGCTTGAAAAATCAGGAAACAGCTTCCTGAAAAAAACGGCCTGCCTGATCAAATCGTCAGACAGGCCGTTGAACAGATCACTGCGGCGTCAGTTCTTTCCTTTGGGAGCATTCGGATCAACCGGCGGCTCTTCCTTCCCGAAAGCATCCTTCATTTCGAGAATAGGCTTCTGTTTCTCCGGATCGGTTTCGATTTCCAGCCACTTTCCGATATAGTTATTGAAGATCTCCTCCTCTTTTTTCACAAAATGGCAGTAAGAAAGATACTGGTATGCAGTGAGCAGATCCTTCTTGTTCTTGACCTTGTCGGCAGCAGCCAGTTCGGCATATTTCTCGTAATAATCATGCGCCTTGCCGTATTCGTTGGCCAGCTCCGGGTTGGCAGCAATTTCTTCGGGAGACGGATCTTTGGTGGCAGCAGCCTTGGCACTCCAGAGCCAGCCGATGGTGGCGGTCGGTTTCACCTCGGTGATCTTTTTGAATGTCAGCAGCGACTTGTCGAAACGGAGTGAGTCGCTCTTGCAGTAATACTGCGAGAGGCCCAGTTTATACAGATAGGTGGCATAATTCGCATCCGTTGAAGGCAGCGAATCAATATAGTGACCATAAGCCTGTGCAGCTCCGCACTGATCCTTGCGCGTGTACAGCAAGTCTCCGATGTCCTTGTTCAGCGACCAGCGACCACCAGTGGTATCCATTTTGATAGCTGTCCGGTAGTCCTCGATGGCGCGCAGGGTATCACCCTTGCTCTTTATGAGCAGATTGCCGTGGTACTCGTAATCGGAAACCAGCACCTTGTCGGGAGTAACGATTTTGAAGTACTCATCGAGTATCTGAAGGCCGCGCTGATAGTTGCCATTTTCGTAATCGCAGTAGGCGAGAAGGCGGCGCAGATAGTTTTTGGAACCATCTTTGGCGAGAATTTTGGCTACCAGCTCGGCACAACCCACACAATCCTTGGTGATAAACAGACAGTTGGCGAGTTGCATTTCATCTTCAATAACCACCTCGGCACCCTTTGCTACCAGTTCTTTGTATGCTTTGGTGGCATCTTCCCACTTGCGTGCAAAGTACAGGTAGTCAGCCTTGCCGCGAAGCGCCGGCGTGAAGCTGGCCTGAGCGGCAATGGCTTTGTCAAAGTACTGAATGGGCTTTTCCGGCACTTTTGCCGCCCTGTAAACCAGGGCAAGCATCAGTTTGGGCAGCGGATTTTTAGGATCGGCCAGTTCGGCGTACTCATAGTTGAGGGCAGCACGACCACCATCGGGCATCTCCTTGTAGCAATAGGCGAGCGCCATCAGTGTGGCGTAATCTTTCGAGTTGATTTCAACCGCCTCTTTCAACAGCTCTTCGCAACGGGTAAGACTTGCCTTTTTGCTTCCGGGGGCTACATAAAACAGATACGACTCACCGCGCTGACGCAGTACTACGGCATCTTTTTTACCTTTTGCTGCCGCCCTTTTCAGGTTTTCATCAGCGGTCTGGATATCATCTTTCAGCAGGGCGATACGGGCCAGTGCCACAAATGCGAGTGGTCCATCCGCTTTGGCATCGAAAGCCGCCTGAAACTGCTCACCGGCTTTGGCTTTGTCTCCTTTGGCCAGGTACATATTACCCAGGGTCAGTCTGGCATCCTGGTCGGCAGGATCGGCTTTTACAACCGCGGAATAGACTTCAATAGCCTTGTCCCATTTTTCAAGCTGGAACGCTATCATACCATCTGCCTTTGTCTGGGCAGAGGCAATGGCTGCGGAAAACATCACCGCCAGAAAAAAAACCTTCTTGAGAAGAGTTGTCATTTTACGGAAAATTAGTTTGTTAGATTTCGTCTTCGAAATTGAGGCGCGAATTTCTGCTTTTATGACGTTTTATTTTCAAAAAGTATATACTAATATGGCAAAAAAAGCCATAATTAATACAACATTAACGAGATATACCTGCCATCCCGTCTGGGTTACCTGTTTTACTCGCGACTTGTCTTGACGAGACGGGTAACTGCCCGGGCTGGTAACAGCCCGTCCTTGAGCATAATACGCTGTGCATCGCCAGCCAGATAGGAAGCAAAGCCGGCTCCCAGGCCATTCCTGCGCGCCTGCGCATTAATGATATACATACACCTTTTGAAAGGGTACTGCCCCGTTGCAAGGTATGCCTGATAGGGACCATAACCCTCCTTCCCTGCCTCGGAAGCAATATCCGCTATGCGGATTTCTCTCCTGAACTTCTGTACTCCCTTGTCGTCGGTGTCGGAAATCCAGTTGGCGGAAATGATACCGATGGCATTTTTGCTCTTCGTCACATAATTGATGACCTCCCCGTTGGTTTTCAGAGCGGAGGCCGCTGAAGACAAAGGTGTGCCGTCGGAAATAACTGAATCGCGTACGTATCTCAATGTGCCGGAGGTCTGGTGATCGAATACCAGCCGGATATCACCGAGCTTTGATTTCGGATTGATTTCCGACCATTTTGTTACCTTGCCGGTAACTATATTCCTGATCTGTTCTTCCGTAAAAACTGAGTCCGTATTGGCCGTATTGGTGATGAAAGCTATTGCATCGTAGGCTATCGGGGTTTGAGGTGGCCTGAAGCCCCTGGATTCAAAATACCCCATTTCTTCGCGGGTAAGCTGGCGCCCCACTACAACCACCTGAACAGAGTCGTCCATCAGCGCTTTCATGGCCTCTCCCTCCGAAACATACCTGGCATCAATCTTTGCAGTCCGGTAAATGGAGTCAAAAACATCTATACTCGATGAGATGACTGGCTGATAGCCTTCATCAACCATAATACGGATACTTCCGGTTGTAATCGTATCCAGCACTTTGCCGTCTTTGCCCTTTTCCTGACAGGAAACAAGACTGGCAACCAGTGCAGCAAAGACAATATACCTGAAATTCATAGTGTTCATATTGAGATTTCATTCAGCAGGTTTGCCGTAATCTGCCCACACGCGCCATCCGCGGAAAACACCGTAGATGAGAACCATGGCATTAAAAACAGTCCTGAATTCACGCGGAACACCCGGCAAAAAGGATTGATCAAGAAGCAGCCATATACCGAGTATGATGTAAAAGAAAGTCATTGCCAGTCCGATATAGAACATCGGACTGCGAAAACTTCGGCGATTTCTTATTCTTTCGTCAGACGACATGGCAACCTTTTTTGCAGTGTTTTACGGTAACCGGTGATGCTGTATTGCAAGATGCAAATTTCTGCACAAATGACCGGAACGACTGCAATATCTGAAATAAAAAAGAGTGAACCATCAAAAATGACGGAATTTCATCAGAATTCGGCGTAATACTGCTTGAGCATCGGATCGGTTTCGGCTTCCATGATCTCCCTGACAATCATTTTCATCTGCGCCTCGCGCTGTCTGTTTCCTTCCTCTCCGTAATTCTTCCTGATATCTGAAATGGACTTGGTGCAGGCAAACCTGCGCCACACGCTCTGGTTCATATCTTTGGCAACATCGGCCAGTCTTGTCACCCCGGCATCAACGATTTCAGGGTTGTTAATGGACAGCAGCAGTTTTTTGTAGTTGTCAAAAAATGAAAAAGCGTCATATTCGTCAGGCCTGGCGAACTTGCTCTCAAAGAAACGAAGGTTGGCAGTATCGGGTACCTGGCAGTACAGGTCTGACAGAACAGCCACGAAATCATCGGCGTCTGCCTGCTCCAGGATTTTGCCGGCTTTGGCCGCCGCAACCGGATCCAGCGCGGCAAGTCCTTTCAGCGAGACGCCTATTACATTGTTGGGCAGATCGGGTGAGACTCCTTTTTCAAAAATATAACGGTAGGCAGGTTCCTTCAAACTGCCAAGGTAGTCAATACAGGCGGCCCGGATATCAGAATCAGTATCCGATTCAGCCATTCTGATGATATCGGCGAGCAGGGCGGGATCAGCAGGATTGAGTGCGCCGATTGCCATACGGCGAATCACTTTTGACGGATCCTTCAATGCTTCATTGCAAACGGTTTCCGTCAGTTCGGATTCGGCGTACTGCAGCCCGGTGATCGCCTCTGTACGATCTCTGAACAGGGGAGCATGGCGATACATGAAAGCCCATTCTTCCGGTGTATGGTTATCAGTCTTTTCACACAGAAGGGCCTTGTCTGCATCCACATTGATCAGCGCCGGCTTGCCGGGGAGATCAAACCAGAAGGTCTGCTCCCTTTTTGTAATACGAATATTGTGACGTGCCGCATTGCCTGATGCGTCATATATATCCACCGCGAGGGGCAGATTGAAAACCCTGGCAACCTTGTCGCCCTCCTGAGACTGGCGGATAGTTACCGATGCTTTTTTTGCGTTTTCCTCCCAGCCATAACTGATGTCAAGTACCGGATGTCCGGCACCAGTGAACCACTGGTCGAAGAACCAGTGCAGATCCTGGCCAGTTACTTCTTCGAAAGCCATACGCAGCTCGTCCACTTCCACGGCGGTATATTCGTTATCTCTGAGGTAGCGGTTCAGCGACTCAAAGAACGCCTCGTCTCCGAGCTGGAGTCTGAGCATGTGCAGTACACAACCACCCTTGTTGTATGAATGGGCATCGAACATTTCCTCCCGGTTGTTGTAGCCATAGTGAATCAGGGGATGGCCACCACCATAAGCCGACTCTATATACCCCTGCTGTTCATTCATCAGGTGGTTGTCGGCGGCTTCCCTGCCGTGCTTGTGTTCGAACCACAGGTACTCCGAGTAGTTGGCAAATCCTTCATTCAGCGTGAGGTTTGCCCAGCTTTCAGTGGTCACCAGATCACCAAACCAGTGGTGGAACATTTCGTGAGCTACTACTTTTTCGTTGGTTTCGCTGTCAAAACGGAGCTCTCTGGCTGATCGTTGCATGAATTCGCCGAAAATAACGGCAGTGGTATTTTCCATGGCGCCGCTTACGTAGTCGCGCACTACTATCTGCGAATACTTCTGCCACGGGTAGGGATAATTGAGTTTTCCGGAGAAAAACTCCAGCATCTCTACTGTATGCGGATAGATTGTACGGGCCTGCGGCTCAAACTTTGGTTCCACGTAATAGTCAACGTCTATTCCCCGCCATTTGTCCTTCACCACGGCAAACTCTCCCACAGCCATCATAAACAGGTATGGTGCATGCGGTTTGTCCATCTTCCAGTAATCGGTACGGGTACCATCGTTGTTCCTGACCGATGAAATCAGCAGGCCATTTGACAGTGTTTTGTATTTGTCCTCCACCGTGATATACATTTCCTGTGTGCATCGCTCGTTGGGTTTGTCAACGGTAGGCATCCAGAACGAGTTGCTTTCTGTTTCTCCCTGTGTCCATATTTGCCGGGGCTTTTCAGGATCAGCTCCGTCGGCATTGATGAAATAAAGTCCCTTGTCGCTGGTAATAGCATCCGATCCGCCGAACTCGTCGCGCTCCTCGGGCTTTGCGAGATATGTAATTTCAAGCGAGAATGTATCCCTGCGGGAAAATTTCCGTCCCAGATAAACCGTCAGTTTTTCGTTGTCGTAGTCGTATTTCAGGGTGTTTCCCTGTCCGGCAAAGGCAACTCTTTCAATATCAAAATTCCTGGCGTCGAGTGAAACCTGGTCGGTGCTGTAAAACCAGGGTTTCATCACCAGTGTGGCGCGGCCATTTGCTCTCCTTTTGGACCAGTCGAACGAAATTTCCACTTTTTCGTGGATCAGATCTGCCTCAAAAGTGTGCGCCGGGTTATAGGGGCTCAGAGAATCCGGGTTGATCGGAACCGGCTCTTCAAAATCATAGGCAATATCATCGTCGCCCGTCACCGGTTTGCCGATAGTATCGTAAACGCCGGGCTCGGTAACCCTGTCGGGTCTGCCGAGTCCGTTACGGGCAGCTTTGGGTGTACAGGCTGCAAAAAAAAGCAGGAGAAATGCAACAGTTGTTGTCAGTTTCTGGAACATGAGACAGAATTTCATGGTAAAATGGACGCGGGAGAGGTGTTAATCGGTGTGGTATCAGACATATTTTCATAAATAACGCTGATTTTCACACAAAGTTATCGGCACTTCCCGACTTTTGCGGGAATATGGCAGAGCAAAATTTTGTTGACTACGTAAAAATCATGTTCCGTTCGGGAAAAGGCGGAGGTGGAAGTGTTCACTTTTTCAGGGGACCGGCCATGCCCAAGGGCGGTCCGGACGGTGGCGACGGCGGTCGCGGCGGGCATATCATCCTGCAGGCCGACCCCAATGAGTGGACCCTTTTATCGCTCAAATTCACCAAGCATATTTATGCGGAAGACGGGCACGGGGGCCGCGGCGGGCTCAAAACAGGGGCCGACGGAAAGGATATTATTGTAAAGGTACCACTCGGAACCGTGGCACGTGACGCCGAAACCGGCGAGATGCTGCTGGAAATTACCGAGCGCGACGACAAAAAAATACTGTTCCCGGGCGGGCGCGGGGGAAAGGGAAATACGTTCTTCAAAACTGCCACGCACCAGTCGCCCAAGTACGCCCAGCCCGGTGAGCCCGGTGTTGAAATGTGGGTTGTACTGGAACTGAAGGTACTGGCCGACGTCGGACTGGTGGGCTTCCCGAACGCAGGAAAGAGCACGCTGCTGAGCGCTGTTACTGCCGCCAAACCCAAAATCGGCGACTATCCGTTCACCACACTCACTCCCCAGCTTGGCATTGTGAAGGTACGTGAGGGTCAGACGTTCATCATGGCTGATATCCCGGGTATTATTGAAGGTGCGCATGAAGGGCGCGGACTGGGGCACCGGTTTCTCAGGCATATCGAGCGCAACAGCATACTTCTCTTCATGATTCCGGCAGACACCGACCGGAAAATCAGTGATGAATACCAGATTCTGCTCAGCGAGCTGGAAGCGTACAACGAGGATCTGCTCGACAAGCCCAGGCTGCTCGCCATCAGCAAGAGCGACCTGATAGATGCCGATATTGAAAAAATGCTGAAGCCAACGCTGCCAAGGGGCGTACCGGTTATTTACATCTCCTCCATGACCAACAAAAACCTTCAGAAACTGAAGGAAGCACTGTGGAAAATGCTGAATGAAGAGCCGGAGGAGTGATCAGTACCGGAGGATTTGCAGAACCCTCAAACTTTGAAGTCCTCGAGGGCATGCCTGATATCCTGCTGAAAAACCTCCTCGTCGTTGTCGCAGAAAACCACCTGAACCGGCAGGACGAACACAGGAATACCGTTGGAGAAGAAAAAATCGGAGAATGCTTCCAGACGGGTGGCATCTTTCTCCGTAGTAACAACAATTTTGTTGCGGCTGTCCATACGCTGATACCGTTTCAGGATGTCATTCATGTCGTCTTCCCTGAATGAGTGATGGTCTGCATACTCGGCGGTGTGCACAGACCGGCACACCCCTCCCATGTACTGCAGCATATAATCAGTATTGGCTATCGCGCTGAGCAGGAGTACGTCGGTGTCCAGATCAAGCGGGCGCCGGATATCGGGCCGCAGCATATCATAGGGCTGTCCGTAGCTGTACCGGGAGAAATAGACCCGCTGGCGCGGATAAGGGTCTATTTCACGGACAACCTTCCGGCGCTGATCGGTGGAGATATCCGGCGGGCACTTGGTCACAATAATGATGTCGGCCCTGCGATACCCGCTCCTCCACTCGCGCAGACGCCCGGAAGGCATCAGCCAGTCACGGGTAAAAAGGCGACTGTATTCGGTGAGCATGATGTGCATCAGGGGAGTAACCGCCAGGTGCTGGAAGGCATCATCGAGCAGCACGCAATGCGTGTCGGGGTTCCTTTTGATCACCTCAGGTACGCCCAGTGCCCTGCTCTCGCTCACATTCACAGAAATACCGGGAAACTTTCTTTTGAACTGAAGCGGCTCGTCGCCTGCCTCTGCAGCGCTGTCAATGGTGGAAACAGCCCGGAATCCGACCGTGTTGCGCCCATATCCCCTGCTGAGTACCGCCACATTGATATATTGATCCAGCCAGCGCACCAGGTATTCGATGTGGGGCGACTTGCCGGTTCCGCCAACAGCCAGATTACCCACGGAAATGACAGGCACATCGAACCGGACACTGCGCAGAATTCCCGAGCGGTAAAGCAGATTTCTGAAGCCCACAACAAGGCCGTACAAAAGGGACAGCGGGAGCAGAAGCACCCGGATCACAATATCTTCTGGCATGGAAAACGATTTGAGGAAAGAATATACAGTTGAGCTGTAAAGGTAAGAGTTTTCCGAAAACAGAAAGTCCCGAAAGGATTACCTTCCGGGACTATCAAGTGGTACCTCCCAGAATCGAACTGGGGACACATGGATTTTCAGTCCATTGCTCTACCAGCTGAGCTAAGGCACCATGCTGTTTTGTAAAGCGGGGCAAAGATAACATCATTCTTTTCATACCAGCAAAGTTTTTTTTGCGTTTTTTTGAACCTGATTTCTGACAGTTCAATTTTGAAGCTATGTTTGCCCGGTTGACAGCCCTTCCGTTTCTGTTTTTTGCGCTGCTTTTTTTATATCTGGCCTGGACCACCGACAGTTCCTATGCCCCCTGGATGGTGCCATTTCTGATTGTTTCAGCCATCATCTACATACTTTCTCCGCAAATCAACTGGTGGTGGTACAGTAGGCACCCTCCCCGGCTCGATATATCCATGCGCCAGACTCTGGATCGGACAAGTGTTTTTTACAGCAACCTGTCTGAAGAAGAAAAAATAAGATTTGAGGGAAGGGTAGCGCTTTTCAGGATGGGTACCGACTGGACGGCCCTCGACTGGCCGGAGGACGACCTGCCTCCCGATGTGGAGCTCGCGCTGGCAGTCCAGGCCATTACACTCACCTTTGGGCGAGAAGAATTTCTCTTCCGGAAGTTTGAGAAGGTAATTGTTTACCCTCGGCCGTTTCCCAGTCCGGAGCATCCGTATTTCCACTCTTCCGAGTTGTATGAGCCCGACGGATGCCTCATTTTCTCGGCAGAAAACCTGATGCTCGGTTTTTATCGTCCGGCAGAAAACTACAATACAGGCATGCACGAATATGCAAAAGCCTTTGTCAGCCAGTTTCCGGAGGAAGAATGGCCCGATTTCCGGGATATCGAAATATGGGAAAAACTGAATGAGATAAGCGGAATGGACAGAGAAAAAGTGGAAAAAACGATCGGTCTGGCGGGGATTGAGCCCGTTCCGGTGGCTGTACACCACTTTTTCAACTTTCCCGAAGCATTCCGCCAGTGCGACGCGGAACTCTTCTCCTGCTTTGAACGTATATTCGCAGCGAAATACTGACAATGCAGTTAAAAACAACCGGCATCGTTTTCAGATCGGTGAAATACGCTGAAACCAGCGTTATTGCCGATATTTTTACGGAAGACAAAGGCCTGCATACCTTCATCGCGGGCGGAGTGCGTTCTGCGAGGGCCCGAATGCCGTACAGCCTCTTTCAGCCCATGATGGTGGTTGACCTGGTGGCATACTACCGTGACGACCCCGGTTCGATGAACAGGCTGCGGGAAATGCGGGTGGCAGAGGTGTGGCAGCGAATCCCGTTCGATATCAGACGTGGGGCTGTAGCCCTGTTCATGGCAGAAATTTGCCGGAAATGTATCCAGGAAACAGAAGAAAACAGAGAATTATTCCAGTTTCTGATACATACGCTTCGCTGGCTTGACCAGACAGACCACCCGATAGCCAACCTTCACCTTCATTTTTTGCTGGCACTGACCGGCTTTCTTGGTTTTCAGCCTCACACGGAATACGAAAACCCGTCAGGAAACATGTATTTCGATCTGAAGGAAGGTATTTTCACCACCGAACGCCCCTTCTCTTCAGCTTTCATGGATCCTGCCGGAGCAAATAAAATACTGGAGCTCATGAGTACCCCCATGGAGTTTTGTCACGAAGTCGCAATTTCAAGGAGTGACCGCAAAACCGTGCTGGGCAAGCTGCTCCAGTTTTATGAGCTGCATGTTCCCGGCTTCAATGGTGTAAACACACCTTACATTCTGGAAATGGTAATGGAGTAATCAACAGCGC
>CAILQK010000048.1 GCA_903836265.1 uncultured Bacteroidota bacterium
CACATGCGACGGAACTGCCTGCAAACGATACTCCTCCTTGAAACCAGTCAGATGTACCCGGATGTTTTTTTCAACAGATCCTGTACTCAAAAAGTCCTTGATCAGTTGCAACACATCGTAATCAATGTAAAAAGTATCCGATGCATCTATCTCTACGCGACCTCCCTCGGGAAGCTGGCTGAGCGTCTGTTTGATGGCTGCCTTGTTCAGAAATGACACCTCCTGAGCCAGTTTGATCGTCACGGTTTCTCCATCGTGATACTCTTCTTTTTTGAAGAAATAAGCCAGTTTCAGGTTGGCGCGAAGTATGTAGAATACACTTACCACCAGTCCGATAGCCACTCCCTTGAGCAGGTCGGTAAATACAACTGCCAAAACAGTACTCAGAAATGGGACGAACTGGTAACGACCATTATGCCACATATGTTTGAACACCTTCGGACTGGCCAGTTTGAAGCCGATCATCAGCAATACAGCGGCCAGACTGGCCAGGGGTATCTTGTTCAGCAATGTCGGGATACTCAGAACCGCTATCAGCAAAAATACGCCGTGCGCGATCGTTGCAAGTTTGGTACGCCCCCCGGAATTGATGTTGGCCGAGGTACGCACAATGACGGAGGTCATGGGCAAACCTCCAATCAGTCCGCTGAGCATATTACCGGCTCCCTGAGCAAACAGTTCTGTATTGGTATTGGTATATCGCTTCATCGGATCCAGCTTGTCGGATGCTTCCACACACAAAAGGGTCTCTATGCTGGCTACTACCGCAATAGTTACAGCCACTACCCATACCTCCGGCTTCATCATGGCGCTGAAATCCGGAAAGGTGAACTGGCTCATCAGCGCTTCCAGAGAATCCGGAACGGGCAGGTTAACCAGGTGCTCCTGCTGTATAAGCATATTACTTCCCGATGATTTGAAAATCTCGTTGATAATAATACCGGCAAGCACAGCTATCAGGGCACCGGGAATTACCTTCAGATTTTTCAGAAAGGCAACCTTGTTAAACGCAATCAGAATAAGCAGGGAAACCGCGGTAACCAGCATGGCCCCGGGATGGGAATAATTGATCGCATCAATAATGGAGGAAAATGTATTGTGGCCCTCTCCTTTTTCGATGAAGAAAAAATCGCCCTCATTGTCCACATCGTAACCCACCGCATGCGGCAACTGTTTCATAATGATGATGATACCTATGGCGGTGAGCATGCCCTCTATCACATTGGAAGGGAAATAGTTGGAGATAGTACCTGCACGGGCTATGCCAAGCAGTATCTGCAATACGCCAGCCAGTACGACCGCCGCCAGAAAGTACTGGTATGATCCCAGACTGCTGATAGCAGCCAGTACGATGGCGGTGAGCCCGGCAGCAGGACCCGTCACGCTCAATTGTGAGTTACTGAGAAAACCTACGACAATGCCGCCAATGACACCGGAAATAATACCGGCAAAGAGCGGAGCTCCACTGGCAAGCGCAATTCCAAGACAAAGTGGAAGAGCTACCAAAAAAACTACAAGGCCTGACTGTACGTCAGACCGGAGATATGATGTGTACGAACGCATGTGAGTGTGTGGTTTGGTGGAATAACACTAAGACATTCCCCCGGAATATCCAGCCGGAAATGTTGTCGTGCAAAAATTGAATAAGGAGATGCAGGTGCACGGCACCCGCGTTGTACCGATAAATCAGGAATGCTCGGGAGGCACATCCACCAGGCCGGGAAGAAACTGGGACGCAGGATAGCATCCACGCGGAAAAGCAGGTGAAACGCCCGATTCCTGCTCCAAAACGGAGCCCGGGAATACTAACAGACCATACGCGCAGGTTTCTTTCTCTATCTCTGCAAGATCCCCCTCCCCTGCCATATCTTCCATCAAAGCTCCGGTGAGCTGGTTATGGTATATCTCATAAAAGGGTATGGCAGCAGGTATCACTACACTGAGTGACATCAATATAATCAGCAAGAAACTGAAAAATCGCTGCATAAGTCTTGTAAATCTCCGGAAAATTGTCCCTCAGAGAAAGTCAAAGATATACATTAGTTCTCTTCAAGCCGTATTTCGGTGTAACATGACGTATCATTTAACATAAAATAACGTTTGGGGAGCACCTCATAAGGGTAGTTTTTGAACGGACCCAGCAGCAGGCGCGACTCACATCGCAACGTATCGTACTTCTGCGGTTCACCTGTTACAAGTATCACGCGCGCACTATCGGGCGATTCCAGCGAGGAGAGAAATAAAAATTCATACGTCATGGCCCACGAAAGTTTGAACGTATCCATCGGTATCTGTTTTTCTGTCAGTATCAGCCGGCCGGCCGTCTTGCCCGATGTTGACAGAAAATTCCGCTCCCAATTCAGCCGGGCTGTCCAGTTTTCATGTGCGCCCGATATTCTGCAAATACCCGACAATACCAGTAACGCCGTGATAATTACCGTTTTTTTATCCCCAAACCAACCCGGGAGCACGTCAAATACCAGCGGCATGGCCGCAAATAAACCAAGCGGCAACCACAGGTTTTCCATATAAAACTGATGGGTACTCTCGTGATAGGGTACATTCACAGCAAATACAAACGCTGCAGGATACAGTATAATCAGTGCGGACTTCAGCCAGCTCTTTCTGACAATGTAATATGCCGCTGATATCATCACCGCCACAGGCACAAACCAGTAGTCGCTCAGCATATATCCCGCCAGATCCCGATTGCTCTGTATATCAACCCAGTGCGGCCACAACTCCCCGAAGGCCGCCGTCCGTTTCATGGCTGCCGCATCGTACCAGTCCAATTTAAGTACTTTGTATTTTACCAGCGCAGTCGCTCCCATCATCGCCAGGAAGGTTGTGTAAACCGGCCACCTGGCGCTATACCACTTCTTTTCCCCGCTTTCTGGTGAAATAATCATGAGAAGGCAGGCAAAAACTGCCGCGTACAGTACCAATGGATGAAAATAAAAGGCCGTTACAGCGGCAAACAGCCATAATGGCCACTGCCACCAGCGCACCGATCTCAGCGTTGGCTGCCCCGATATCCAGGCCATGACAGCAATCAGAAATACAAGCCCCTGGGGCATTTCCGACAGCCAGTAAAAGGTCTGTGTAGCCATTCCGGTTACCGCCAGCAGGAGTACCAGCGCCCATTTCCACTGTCGCAACCACAGCGCCCAGCCGAACAACAGCGCCGGCCAGATCACATGGCCCGCCGAATAGAGTCGCAGCACCCACTTCAGGGGCAATTCTGCCGCCTGAGCCATCCACGGCCAGCATTGTGTGGCTACAGCACCAAATCGCCCGCTCTGTATCTCCGGCGATCCGCTTTTCAGTATCAAAAAGGTCTGGAAAGCCATATCAATATGGGCGATGCGCTCCAGATAATATACCATGGCGAGCAGGAGAAGGCCCGCAAAAGCAGTGATGCCCGTGATCAGAGTCAGCCTTTGTACGGATATTTGC
>CAILQK010000049.1 GCA_903836265.1 uncultured Bacteroidota bacterium
TACCGGGCAGCTACCGCGTGCGCTTCACAAACCCGGATGCCCGCTACACGCTGTCGAAGGCCAATCAGGGCACCGACGATGCACAGGACTGCGACGCTGACGCCACGACATTCACCACGCACGCCACCACACTGGCCACGGGTCAGTACGATCCGACGCTGGATGCTGCGTATTATATCAAGGGCCGTGTGGGTAACCTGGCCTGGCACGACACGAACGGCAACGGCGTGCAGGATTCCGGCGAGCCGGGCCTGGTCAATACCTCTGTGACCCTGCTGGGAACAGACGGATTTGGAAGCGTCATTTCGCGGACTGCAGTCACAGATACCAGCGGATTATATTCTTTCGGGGACATCATCCCCGGAACTTACCGAACAGGCTTTGGTATTCCGGTTGGTGGATATGTACCGACGACAGCTGACCAGGGTGGTGATGACAGCAAAGATTCCGACTATGGCCCAATGGGTCTTACACCTGTATTTTCTGTACAAAGCGCTGATACGATACTGACCTTCGATGCAGGCTACTGGCTGGCCACACGTATCGGCAGTCTGGTGTGGGACGACACGAACGGTAACGGCCTGCAGGACGCTGGTGAGCCGGGTATTTCTGGTGTATCGGTGATCCTGAACGGTACGGAGGGCGATGGCGACATTGTCAATTTGTCCACTACCACAAGTGCTACAGGTGAATATACCTTTGGCGACCAGTCATCGGGCTCTGCCAATCTGGCCCCGGGTACCTATAACCTGACATTTGTGCTTCCTGTGGGTGGGTACGTACCCACGCGTTCGAACGATACTGACGGCACGGATGCCAACGACTCGGATGCAGACGAAGCCACCGGCTCAACAGCATTTGAGGTGCTGACCTCCGGTGAAAACAATCCGACGTATGATGCCGGCTTCTACCTGCCACCGTCCATAGGCGACTATGTCTGGACCGATGTGAACGCCAATGGTCTTCAGGAGCCGGACGAACCATTTATTGCAGGTGCACAGGTGATATTGAGTGGCACCGACGGTCAGGGTACAGCCGTCAATCAGACTGAAACGACTGATATATATGGTGCATTCCTGTTTGACAACCTGCTGCCGGGCAACTATCGCCTGACTTTCCCGACTCCTCCCGGACTGGATCGGGCTACTTATCCCAACGAAGGCGCAGATGATACACGTGATTCTGATGCTGACCCCGCAGCGGGCAATACCACGGTGTTTGAGATACTTGTTTCAGGTGAGCACAACAAAACATACGATGCCGCCTTCTTCAATTTTGCTGCTGTAGGTAACCGTGTCTGGGAAGATTACAGCGCCAATGGTGTACAGGACTCCGGCGAGCCTGGTCTTGCGGATATAATTGTTGTGCTGGACGGAACCACCGGAAACGGAACATCTGTTTCACGCTCCACAGCAACTGCTGCTGATGGCAGTTATCTGTTCAACAGTTTGATTCCGGGCACTTACAAACTGACATTCACCAAACCTGCGGGCTATCTGTCCACGCTGGCTGGTTCTCCGACAGGTAACAGTGATACCAACTCGGATGCGGATATTGTTACCGGAATGACGCCGAATACTGTACTGGTTACAGGAGAAAGTAATCTCACCCTGGATGCAGGGTATTATTCTGCCGATTATGGTGATTTGCCATCCAGCTACGGTACTGCCAACGGTTCTTTGAACGGCCCGTCGCACGTTCTGAACCCGAATCTGCTGCTCGGTCTTTGTGCTGACGCTGAATTGAATGGCGGCAACGATACCCCCCCGGGTACGCCTGTTTACGGTAACTGTCCTGCTGGTTCCGATGATGAAAACGGTATTGTATTCGTCACTCCCCCCGTACAGGGCGCAGAAGCATGCATACGCGTAACAGCTGTCAATACGACCGGAAGTACCGCAGTGCTGCAGGGATGGATGGACTTCAATGGCGACGGCGATGTACTGGATGCCGGAGAAGAACTTCAACTCACCAATAACGGCATCATTCCCGATGGCGGCGTTTCAGATGTACTTTACTGCTTCCCTGTGCCGCCTCAGGTGGCTTTCCTGAACGGAAGTGCCAATGTTCGTTTCAGACTGTCGCCCGCTGGCAGTCTTGGCCCGCTCGGTCCCGCTATCGGCGGTGAAGTGGAAGATTACAGTGTTGACGTGGGCAGGGTCGGTAACCTGGTGTGGAATGATGCCAATTTCAACGGTATTCAGGATGCCGGAGAAAAGGGTATCGCCGATGTACCGGTAGAACTGGTATGGGCGGGTCCTGACGGCAACCTGGGCACCACAGCAGACAACCGTGTCTATAATACGTTAACCAATCTGAGTGGCCAATATTATTTCAGTGGAATAGTAAAAGGTACTTATCGTCTGCGCGTACTGACGCCTGCCATGATGTCGCCCACCCGTGCCGATCGTGGCGCAGATGATATACTTGACAGCGACGGCGATCTCGCGGGTTCCGATCAGTCGCAGGTAACACAGGTATTCATTATTGCAGATCCGCTGAATATGCCCCTTGGCGAGAACAGTACCGGCGACCAGGGTGTCGTGGCCGGATATGCCGATGCACAGACGGATGAGACACACGACTTCGGTTTTGCCTGGCTCGAATACGGCGATCTTCCGCAGGAGAATACTGGCGGCCAGTCGTACAACAGTACACAGGCTGAAACAGGAGCTGTACATACCATCACGCCTCAGCTGCTGCTCGGCACCTGTACAGATGCCGAACGCGATGGTCAGCCCGACGACGATGCGGGTGTTTATGATGAACTGACTACCGACACCGGAGATGGTGACGATGGTATCAATAACAAGGGTATTGATGCACAGGATTGCCCGGGTACACCCTACGCTGTGGTTTCCGCTGCTTCCTACCTGTGTGAAAATAAACTGATCGTTCGCCAAACCAATGATCGCGGTTCTTACGTCTATTATGTGGTAAATGGTGACTTTTCTCCTCAAATCAACAGTGCGGGGGGGATGGCCGCCGTTATCGGCTCAACAGTTATTATCACTGGTAATGCCGCCACGGGTGCCTACACGGGTAATCAGTCTGCGCTGATTTCCTGTATTGCCCAGCTGGATGGAATTTCGGAATCTTCTATACTGATTGGTGGCACAGTTACGTTCAGCCTCTCCTGCTTCGACAAGGATGCTGTATGTAACGACGACGAAAACGGCATCCGTTTCGATACGCCACTGATTCCGAATAATGAAGCCTGCATCAGCGTGACTGCCCGCAACATGACCGCCGGGAACGCAGTACTTCAGGGCTGGATTGACTGGAACGGCAATAAACAACTCGAGGCTTCTGAAGAACTGTCGCTGTCGGGTAATGGCCTGATTCCGGTTGGCGGAATTAACAACA
>CAILQK010000050.1 GCA_903836265.1 uncultured Bacteroidota bacterium
AACAATCTTGTCGCCGCTGCACGTGATGACAGCGTCAATCAGATCACCTGTTTCTGTATCGTACAGGCCCACATTGTTATTATTGAAGAAATCGGCCTGGATGATCTGATCGCAGCGGATGGGCTCATTGAAAGTGATGCTGATCTCGTCGCCGGCACTCAACACTCCATCGGCGGGTTCAGGTGTGCCGACGATTTCCGGGGCGGTACGTTCGATTTTACCCTTTACCACCTTGGAAATACCAGGGTTTTGTGCGCCAAAGCACTGTGATACCGTGCGGATTTCGTAGAGACCATCCTGCAGTCCCTGGGTATTCCACGGAACAATCGTGAACACGGGACCAAGGTCAGCTTTCTGAATTTCGGCGATATTGATCCAGGCGCCGTCGCCCTGCGAGCGGCGGTACTGTACGCGCATCAGTTCCAGGTCAGAATCGTTGACATCATATTCGGCTACCGTGATATTCAGCGTATTGCCGTTGGAAGGCAGCAAAACCCAGTCCTGCAGCGGGAAAGTAGTAGAAACCATACTGCAGGGCTCGAGGAAAAAGACGTCGAATTCCAGTTCTTCGTTGAAACCGGCAGGCGGATCAATACCGAGCGCGTCGGCGCGTTCCACTTCGCAATCAGAGAAATAGCCCACGCGGAGATCCTGGTAAGTAAATGCGACAGGGCCGCGTGCTACCGTCATGGTCACTTCCACGCTTTCGCCAAAAGGAACGCCCACATTCAGGGTGGGTTGTCCGTTGAAGCGGATAACGGCGCCATCGGGATTGTTTTCCTGCAGACCTTCCAGTGTGTAGAATTTCGTTTCTTCCGACTGGCTGGTATTGCCGAGGAACAACTTGAATACCGCCACGTCATTCATGGGTACATTTACGGCCACCTGTTTGTTGGCTGAAAAGTCAACACCCTGACGCGGCTGTGTGTTGGGCTCGTGCGGGCATTGCGACTGACCGCTCACCAGATCGAACACGGGCGTACCGTACGCCCGGTCTTTTTTAACGTTAATCGTGAAATTATCGCCAATATCATCATCCGAGAGTGCATAACCAACAGTTCTGGAATTGGTGACAGAGAGTGAGTTGCTGATATTCTGTGTGGTATTCAGGCTCAGGGTAATACCGGCGCCCAGACCGATACCGTTTACCTCCACGCCATATTCCTGGGCGAAAGACGAACTGAATTCCACTTCCCACTCGGTTGTAACAGCCCGGGTGATTTCTGTAGTTTCCGATTCTTCATAAATGATACCGGCGTCGAACGACAGGTTTTTGGAGAAGACAGCCTCGCTTTTCAGTTTGTTATTCAGATCAATGATTCCCTGCCAGCGGTCGGCGCTCTTTTGATCACCAATTGTAATCAGGTTGGGTATCACCACATTTTTGATCTGATATTCGGAGTAAATAAAGGTAGTGGCAAAACCGTCAGGGAATACATACAGGCCCTTGCTGAGGTAGTAATTGCAGGCTGCAGTATCCCACAGAAGTTCGTCTGTAATACCAAAGATGTAATTGATAGCGCCACCCATATATACGTCGCCGCCCATCTGGCTGCCAACGATGAGATCATTGTCGCCTGTGGAAATTACCTGATTGGTGGTAATACAGGTTTCCGATTCGCGGGAGGTCATGTTGGAGAAACTGGTGGAAGTGGAGTAGGCGAAATCAGCAGTGGTTTCAATTTCGAGTTCCACCTCGGCG
>CAILQK010000051.1 GCA_903836265.1 uncultured Bacteroidota bacterium
ACTAACCTGATACCGGGCAGCTACCGCGTGCGCTTCACAAACCCGGATGCCCGCTACACGCTGTCGAAGGCCAATCAGGGCACCGACGATGCACAGGACTGCGACGCTGACGCCACTACATTCACCACGCACGCCACCACACTGGCCACGGGTCAGTACGATCCGACGCTGGACGCTGCGTATTATATCAAGGGCCGTGTGGGTAACCTGGCCTGGCACGACACGAACGGCAACGGCGTGCAGGATTCCGGCGAGCCGGGTCTGGGCAACACCTCTGTGACCCTGCTGGGAACAGACGGATTTGGAAGCGTCATATCCAGAACGACTACTACCGATGTCAGTGGACAGTACTCTTTCATTGATATCACTCCCGGATCTTATCGTATCGGGTTCGGCACTCCTGCAGGTGGATATACGCTTACTTCTGCAGATGAAGGTGGCGATGACAATACTGACTCGGATGCTGGCCCAATGGGTCTTACACCTGTATTTTCTGTGCAGAGTGCCGATACCATCCTGACCTTCGACGCTGGCTACTGGCTGGCCACACGCATCGGCAGTCTGGTGTGGGATGACACGAACGGCAACGGTCTGCAGGACGCTGGTGAACCGGGTATTTCCGGTGTATCGGTGATCCTGAACGGTACGGAGGGCGATGGCGATATTGTCAATTTGTCCACTACCACAAGTGCTACAGGTGAATATACCTTTGGCGACCAGTCATCGGGCTCTGCCAATCTGGCCCCGGGTACCTACAGCCTGACGTTTGTGCTTCCTGCGGGCGGGTACGTGCCCACGCGCCCGAACGATACGGACGGCACGGATGCCAACGACTCGGATGCAGACGAAGCCACCGGCTCTACAGCATTCGAGGTGCTGACCTCGGGCGAGAATAACCCGACGTATGACGCCGGCTTCTATCGCACTGCCAGTATCGGTGATTTCGCATGGGTTGATGCAAATGCGAATGGTGTGCAGGAAACGGGAGAAGCCCCATTGTATAATGCCACAGTTGTCCTGACAGGTATTACAACACAGGGTACACCTGTTTCAGCTACCGCTGCCACAGACCTGAATGGTCGGTATTTATTTGATAATCTGGCTCCCGGTGTATATCATCTGAACTTCTCACCACCTGCAGGTTATGCGCTTACGGGTCACGATCTGGGCGGTGATGATACGAAAGATAACGACGCCAACGAGTCGCTGGGTGGTCGCACGGTGGACGAAACGCTGGTGTCTGGAGAAAATAATACCTCCTACGATGCAGGTTTCTATGCAGGAATATCTGTAGGCAACCTGGTGTGGCTCGATAAAAATGCCAACGGCGTACAGGATCCCGGCGAACCGGGGCTGCCTGGTGTTGTGGTGAAGTTGCTCGATGCTTCCGGAAATCCTGTAACAGTTGACGCCGACGACAACCCGATTATTGATCAGGTGACAGATACAAACGGTCAATACCGCTTTGGCAATCTGATTCCGGGCTCGTATCGTGTACGCTTTGCCAATCCGGATGTCCGTTACTCACTTTCTGCTGCGAACAGAGGTACAGACGACGCACAGGACAGCGATGCAGATGCTTCGACGTTCACCACGCACACTGTCACACTGGCCTCAGGAAACTATGATGCAACACTTGATGCCGCCTACTATGTGAAGGGGCGTATCGGAAATTTTGCCTGGCACGATCAGAACGGTAATGGTATCCAGGATTCCGGCGAACCCGGCCTTGATAATGTGGGAGTAACGCTGATTGGTACCGACGGGTTTGGAAATGACGTAAACCGCATGTCAACAACTGATAACACCGGTCATTACGTCTTTGACGATATCACTCCGGGTACTTATCGTGTAGGATTCGGCCTCCCTGCAGGCGGTTACTCGCCAACTGCAGCTGACAGAGGCAGCAATGAAGCTGTTGACTCCGACTATGGACCAATGGGAATTACACCCGCAGTCATTATGAATAGTGGCGACACTGTTCTTGTGCTGGATGCCGGTTTCTGGCTGGCAGCCCGTATCGGAAGTTTTGTATGGGAAGATGTCAACGGTAACGGTCTGCAGGATGCCGGTGAGCCCGGTATTTCAGGAGTAACAGTACTGCTTGACGGAACAAGTGGCAGTGGGGAATCGGTCAATCTGTCAACCTCTACCAACACGCTTGGAGAATATGAGTTCGGCTCCCAGACTGCGGGTTCATCCGCACTGGCTCCGGGTTCTTATAAACTCACGTTTGTGAAGCCGACGGGTGATTATGTGCCAACTAAAGCTGACGATCCAGATGGTACCGACGATAACGACTCGGATGCCAACGAACTCACCGGCGCAACAAATACTGAAGTACTGGTATCGGCAGAAAATAATTCATCGTACGATGCCGGTTTCTATCGCGCTCCCTCCATCGGGGATTATGCCTGGTTCGATGACAACACCAACGGCATTCAGGACGCAGACGAGCCGCCATTCAGAAATGTTCCGGTGACGATTACTGGTACCGACGGACAGGGAAATCCGGTGAAAGACTCCACAGTTACTGATCTGAATGGTCGTTATTCGTTTGATAATCTTTTGCCCGGTGTATATCATCTTGTCTTCTATGCACCCGCCGGTTTCGCATTCACGGATAACGACCGGGGTACCGATGATTCAAGAGACAGTGATCCGGATATGACGCTCGGCGGAAGAACAACCGATGAGATTCTCGTCTCCGGCGAACACAATACCACTTACGATGCCGGTCTGGCTGAAGACTACCGTATCAATGTGGGCAGCCTCGGCAACCTGGTATGGAATGATATCAATTTCAATGGTGTTCAGGATGCCGGAGAGAAAGGTATCTCTGATGTGCTGGTCGAACTTACATGGGCTGGTCTTGATGGAGATTTGAATACTGCGGCCGACAACCGTGTGTTCAATACGTTCACAAATATCTCCGGCAGATACTACTTCACCGGAATTATGTTTGGCACCTATCGTCTGCGTGTGTTTACTCCCGCAATGATGTCGCCCGCCCGATCCAATCGTGGTGCCAGTGATGTGCGTGACAGCGATGGTCTGCTCGCAGGTGCCGATCAGTCTGAAGTGACCGAGATATTCACTATCGTCGATCCGCTCAACCTGCCACTTGGCGAGAACAGTACCGGTGACCAGGGAGCTTACGCTGACTACACGGATGCTGAAACGGATGAGACACACGACTTCGGTTTTGCCTGGCTCGAATACGGCGATCTTCCGCAGGAGAACACCAGCGGCCAGTCATACAACACCACGCAGTCGGAAACGGGTGCAGTGCATACCACCACGGCTCAGCTGGTACTCGGTACCTGCACAGATGCCGAACGCGATGGTCTGCCCGATGATGATGCAGGTGTGTACGACGACCTGACTACTGATACCGGCGATGGCGACGATGGCAGCAATAATAAAGGTATTGATGCACAGGACTGCCCGGGTACTCCCTATGCTGTGGTGTCTGCCGCTTCATACCTGTGTGAAAACAAGTTGATTGTTCGCCAAACCAATGATCGCGGTTCTTACGTCTATTATGTGGTAAACGGCGACTTCTCCCCGCAAATCAATGGAGCGGGCGGAATCGCCCAGGTCATCGGCTCCACAGTTATCATCTCGGGTAATGCCACTACTGGCGCCTACACGGGTAATCAGAATGCCCTTGTCGCCTGTATCGCACAGCGTGACGCAGTGGCAGATTCACTGATAATCGTGGGTGGCACAGTTACGTTCAGCCTCTCCTGCTTCGACAAGGATGCTGTATGTAACGACGACGAAAACGGCATCCGTTTCGAGACACCACTGATTCCGAATAATGAAGCCTGCATCCGCGTGACTGCCCGCAACATGACCGCCGGGAACGCAGTACTTCAGGGCTGGATTGACTGGAACGGCAATAAACAACTCGAGGCTTCTGAAGAACTGTCGCTGTCGGGTAATGGCCTGATTCCGGTTGGCGGAATTAACAACA
>CAILQK010000052.1 GCA_903836265.1 uncultured Bacteroidota bacterium
AACGATACGCTGTGTGCACTGGCTTGACTGACCGTGGCAGTCGAATGCACGGAACGTGCGAACGATCGTACCCTTGTTGCAAAGTGTATCGAAGTTCGTGTAGCTTACTGTGTGTGTCAGACCGCACTGGCCAAGATATTCTTTGGTCTCGTCCAGGCAAACGTTATCAGATACCGTTGCCTTGCCGTACAGCCACAGGCTTGGATCGAACTGTTCGCAGGTAACAGTGTAGTTCTGTGGAGACACACATGTAGGCTTGATCTTGTCCTGTACTTCAACCTGTATCATACACTCGTTGAAGAGCGGAAGACCGTCATCGCCGTTCATGCGGTTACCGTTCACGTCAGTCTGGTAAACGCGCAGTACAACTGTCTGCGTGGTACCTACTTCGCAGCCGTAGAACTTGATGTCTGCAGCCTCTGCTGTGGCAGTTTCGTACTCGGTCGGGTTATTGAAACCATCGCATGGAGCAGTACCGGCCTGTTTGTTCAGGCTTTCAATGCAGTCGCTGTATGGAGACATACGGCGTACAGTATATTCCACCGAGTTACAATCGTCATAAGAGCCATCGCTGAGCTCATGGGCGTGCGCAACAGTTACACCTCCGAATTTGCAGGCGTCAAGACCCGGACCGTAGCAGTCGAACGGATTATCAACACCAACAGCCACAGTAGTAGTCTCGTCACATACTGCCACAGGCGGTACGTAGTCGGCAACAGTCAGGCGGAAGGTGCAGGTGGAAGTATTTCCACAGTCGTCCTGAGCAGTGTAGGTTACTGTATGAGTGCCCAGCGGCAGGCAAGAGGACTCTCCGAAAGCTCCGAGCGTATCCAGGTCCCAGTAGTTGTTGTTGCCGAAATCAGTTACGGAACCTCCGAACAGTACCATGCCGGTTTGTACACCAGTATATTGTTCGAATGTAGTGACCATACCACTGACATTGCTGATACGTGAGCAGTTGTCCTCGATGATTACATTTGGCATATCCACGATTGCGCAGCAGGTACCCTGGTCAACAGATACTGTGTAGTTGTCCGGGCAGGCCATGGAAGGTCCGGAGTTGTCAACCACCTGAATTACCTGTGTATGGTAAACCGGGTTGGTCGGACCGGCGAGTTCGCATCCGTCGTGGGCAGTCCAGGTACGTACAATTTTATATGTCCCGTCGCAAACAGGGAGTTCCTGATCAACATAAACGAACTGCAGCTCACAGAACCCTACATCAGGGTACAGGCGCCAGTTGCGGCCGAACGCGTTCACGGAAGGCACACCGGTAACAGATGGATCGGTATTGCCGCTTGTGCAGGCTACAGTCACCTCGGTAGCAGGCAGTGTCAGATCTGGCAGGTGCAGGCGTTTGAAGTACAGGTACTGGATACAGATGGTTTCGTTACCGGAAGCATCCTTCACAGACCATTTGCGCTCTACGTACGCACTCAGATCAGCAACACCGTTGAAGCCCTGACCGCATCCGAGATCGTTCCAGGTATCAACATAAGTTGACGTTGTGTTGTCGCAATCCACCACTGTCGGGTAGGCATTTGCGATATTCAGCGAGTTGCGCAGGAAAGCCGGATCATAAGTAGTTACCGGGCAGAAGAGCGTGATCGGGTCGCAAGTGACTGTCGGCTCGATTTTGTCTTCCACCTTGACATTGCCCCAGCACTTGTTGCCGCTGATCAGATGACGAACACGGTACTGGTAAGTCTTGTTGATATCACCAGGAACCATGGTTGCCGATTCCCACGGGCCATTGCCGTAGGGAAGCGTGCGATCAACCTCCACTACATAGTCGTCGTAGCAGCCATAAGAACCTTCCAGGACATCATCGGCACCTACTATAAAGGTACAGTTGGCACTCATGGACACAGTTTCGAGGTCGTTGCAATTCAGAACCGTTGGTGTGGCCACAACGTGCACATACTGAGTGACAGACTGCGTGCAACCCGGGTCATTCGGGCCGGCTGCCTTCGGAGTGCCACCATTTACAGTATAGACGATGGTGTATTGACCGATACCTGCGGACGGGTTGAATGTGGTTGCGGGAACACCGTTCACAGTGAAGCCCTGCGATACAATATTTGCATCACCGGGGTTACCTGTGAGTGCAACAGAACCTGAAGACAGACAGAACGGACCTGTGAGATTCGATGTGATCGAAGGATTGGGGTAAGAGCAGCTGTTGCTGATGGAAAGTGTCGTACCTATTCCGTTTGTTACAGAGATAGTATAGCCAAGTGCATCAACATGACGGCCATCGAGAGTGAACATATTTCCACCGATGTTGACCAGCGCGGTACCGACGGTAATCGGAGCAGGTGCCGAAGGTGGAGGTGAGCTCAGCGGACTGAACAGTCCGTTGATGGCAGAAACAGTCCATGTCTGATTGGTCGGAGCATTTACCTTGATCTTTTCACCAAACTGACCGTTTGTCAATGATGTGGCGTTATTCAGGCAAACGCACGGATCAGAAATGGAAACAGAGCAGTTGAATGAAAACACAGATACAGAACCGGTCATGGTTCCGGAACAGTTGGTGGCGCCATTCAGGGCCACAACAGTGTATGTTCCGATGCCGGCCTGGAAGCCAAAGTCAAGTGCGTTGCCGGTGCCAGCCAGAGGAGCACCGATATTGACGCCGTTCAGTTGAAGCTGGTAATTGATGCCCGACTGAGATCCGCTCAAGCCCACTTTGGTACCCGGATCGGTACCGAGGCAGTAACCACCACCGCCGGTAACAGCGAAGGAGGTTGGAAGCGGATTCACTGTAATAACACGGCTTGCCGTTATTGAACAGTTATTGGCATTCGTCACTGTGACAGTGTAAGTGGTGGTAGCACCCGGAGCTACTGTGATGGCAGCCGTGTTGGCGCCGTTACTCCACAGGTAGGATGTACCGCCGCTGGCAGTCAGTACAACAGAGGCACCATTGCAAATGATACCATCATTATTGGTAGTACCGCTTGTTTCAGCCACCGCAATGGCAGGAGTTGGCAGCGGGTTCACTGTAATCGTAACAGTGGTGGAAGACGAACAGTTATTGGCGTTGGTGACTGTGACAGTGTAGGTTGTGGTAGTGCCGGGAGCTACCGAGATAGCTGCTGTGTTGGCGCCAGTACTCCATGCATAGGAAGTTCCACCACTGGCAGTGAGCGTAGCAGAGGCGCCTGCGCATATTGTACCGTCGTTGCCGGAAACACCGGAGGTTTCAGTCACAGCTACTGAAGGTGTGGGCAGCGGATTGACTGTAACCGTGGTGGAAGCTGTGGCTGTGCAGCCCGCAGCACTGGTAACAGTAACTGTGTAAGTTGTTGTCACAGCAGGAGAGACCGTAGTAGCAGCGGTACTTTCACCATTGCTCCACAGATACGTTGCACCGCCGGAGGCAGTGAGCGTAGCAGAAGCAGTTTCACAAATCGTTCCGTCGTTATTCGTGTTACCAGATGTCTCAGCCACAGCAATGGAAGCTGTCGGAGTCTGGTTTACAACATGGACAACCTGAGCGAACGGACGACAGACCGGATCAGTTGGTGTAGGCGCAAGAATTGCGTACACAAAGTTGGTTCCGGTTGTATTGAAGGTGAAGTTTGCTGACGCAGAAGTTCCACCACCAGTAAGAGAACCGTTGGGTACTGTAGCCAATACGGTACCACCAACATAAGGGTTACCAGCAGGAGCTGTGAAAGATACGAAATCAATGCCGTAGGTAATACCCATATCAGACAGGCCACTGGCAGTCATATTCACGGATGAACCGGTGCATGAAGGCGAAGGCGTCATAGCGAGTGATGGTACTGACGGGCAGTTACCGCAACCGCCAGGCCCCAGCAGAGCAACAGCCAGCGAAGAAACGCAGTTGGTTGCAGTACTTGTAACCGTTACGAAGTAGGCCCCGAAAGGAAGACCATTGATATCTTCTGTTGTCGCTCCGGTACTCCAGATATATGTGTAAGCACCCGCAGGTGTTACCGTCAGGTCAATGGAGCCATCAGCAGAAACACAGGTGGTTGGTTCCACTTTTGTTACAGAAAGTGACGGTGGATCGAGAACTGTTACGGTGCCTGTTGCAGAGCTGGAACAGTTGTTTCCATCCGTTGCAGTTACCGTGTAGGTTGTTGTCGAGGCAGGAGCAACAACGATGGAAGTCGTGGATGCGCCATTATCCCAAACATAGGAAGTGCCGCCAGATGCCGTCAGCGTTGCCGAAGCACCCGGGCAGGTAATACCATCGTTGCTGGCAATACCGGAAGTTTCGGCTACTGCAACAGAAGGAGCAGGAAGCGAATTTACATTTACTGTGTAGGATGCAGTCTCGCCACAACCACCCTGCGTAACAGTAACGGTGTAGGTAGTAGTGACAGTCGGACTTACTGTGACTGAAGCTGTTGTTGCGCCCTGGCTCCACAGATACGTGTAACCAGTTCCGCTGCTTGCCGTCAGGGTAGCGCTTGCACCATTACAAATGATGCCGTCATTATTGGCTACGCCGGAAGTCTCTGCAGCTGCAATACTCATTGATACAGTAATTTCATCGGCACCGATATCCGGAGTTGTTCCACGGGCATCGCAGTCAATATCAATGGACACCGGGGGATTCAGATTCGCACCCGCGCCATCCAGACAGAAGCTGGAGGAACTTTGCAGATGCAGATCAGTGCTGGATACATAATCCGGTGTTACAGCCAGAGAATTCTGGTCTTGCAATGTGAAATTGCGCCAGTCAGCAAGCGTTGGAAAAAATGGGCCCGCGGTAAGGATACCGCCTACCCTGAAGGTGGTGGTAGCCGTACTTGCTCCAGCGTAGTTGTTGTTATTGCTTGTCTGAGGTGAAGGAACAGAAGCTGAACCCAGTGCAACCGCATAGGAAGTAGAACCGCTTACACCAAAATTCGTGGAATTGGTAAAAATATTGTTCCTCATATCCACCCCGTTCACCGACGAAGTTGAAATAAACAGACCGTATGAAGAAGATGCGCTTGTACCAACCGTAACGTTGCCTGAGAGGTTCACAGAGTTATTGTAAATCCGGGTGTTGATACCCCCGTTCAGGCGGATACCGGCAGCATTGAAACTTGAATGCAAACTGTAGTTAAGTGTTTTGACATCCGAAATCATGTTGTTGGCAATCAGGATGTCTGTCGGGAAAACTGTACTGCTCAAAATAATACCCGCTGCAGACCAGCCACCTGTGTTGGAGTTTTCAATACCGGAGATAGTGTTCTCAAGTATTTGGGCGCCGAACATGGTGGAACCCACTTCAACGCCTGTTACCGTCGTTGATGTGGTTGAAATACGCAGATTGAATATATTGTTGCCACGAACAATTACCCCTGGTGTGAATGCCAGATCAACTCCGCGGACAGTTACATAGTCTGTGGAAGACTCGGCACCGATAGTATTGAGCTGGATTCTGACGTTATCGTTGGAGTACAACACATTGGAACCGGTGCAGGTAATACCATAAAACGCCCTGGAAATACCGTTGTTCTCGATCAGCAGGTTGTCGTGATCAGAGTTGGTGGTTGTACCGATTGTAGGACCACCGGCAAAGATACCGTAGGTTGTTGCAACTGAATTGATACCGGATCTGATATTGGCGTTTTTGATTGTCACATTCAGACATCCGTTTGTGAGTGCAGGCGCCAGCACAGCGACACCGGCTGTGGAACCTACTGTATTCGTGTTGGTGATCGTCAGGTTTCTGCTCGACAGCACACGCGGACAAACCGAGTTGTTGCCAGAACCATTTGAACCATCAACAGTCACGAAATCAGCACCGTTCAACACAATGATCGCTGATGCGGAAGATCCCGAAATAACAGGATTCTGACCCGCCGCAGGTTTGATTGTCAGTGTATTGACAGAGCTCGCGTAAGCATTTGCGTTGATCGTGATCGGGAACGTCTCGGCCGGGTAAGTGGCATCCGTCAGCGAGAAAGTTACAGGCCCGTTCAGGCAGCCTGCATTGTACGCTGCAACAGCGGCAGTAAGCGTAGTGAACGCGCCACCGGCGCCAACAGTATAGGTGCCACTCAGGCTCAGACCTGAACCCACTGTATAGGTATTCGTTATGAGCGGGTGAGAAGTTACCGTATTCACATCTGCAGCTACCACGCCAACAGCGTTGGAAGTCACTTTGGCCGGACTGGTGATGTCCTGTGCAATAATGTAGTAGGAAACAACATCACCCACGATCAGACCGCCCATATCAGCGGCTACGATGGTGAAATTCCAGGTAGAATTGGTAGCCACACCACCAACCAGTGTTCCGGGCTGAGAGAACCAGGTGCCGGCACCCTTGCGGTAGTAAATACGCGGGATGAGTGAACCGGAGAGCGGAATGCCCGTAGCATCTGTGATAACTACGCCATTCAGCGACTGGTTCGCTGTATTACAGGAAGAAGGAATCAGAGGTGTGTAATAAATAGCAGGACCATTTTCGTCAGAAAGAACGAAGTTGCCTGCATCGGCACCGATATCAACCGGAGTCAGTCCGCTGCGGGCCTGATTGTCGAAATCAGCCGTTACGGAAGGAATGGCGTAACCGCCGCGCTCAACACCGGTGGCAACGCCGGCCTGAACGTGCAGATCAACGGTGGATGAGTTGCCATTCGGGTTTATCAGCCTTGGATCGGAGGAAATGGAGGCTCCGTCCTGGCTGGTAGCAGCAATCCATGCAGCCAGCGTCGGATAGTCAGTTGTTCCGGAAAGACCCAGCACACCACCTGTTCCATTTACAAACAAATCATTATGGTTACTTATCAACGCATTGTTGGCATTCAGGGAGGTAGCGTAATGCTTGCCTGTACCCGTCAGATTGGAGCGACCGTTGAAGAAAATATTGTTCATCACAGTGTCGGCTGTACCGGATGAAGTCCTTCTGAAGGCGAATGTATTGACAGTACCACTGGTCACATCCAGACCACCTACGAAAACAGTATTGAAACTGATGTTCTGGGATACTGTTGCACCTTTATAGATGCCGTTGATCTGTGAAGATACAGACACGTTGGCGCCGTTGCCGTCAACACCCAGACGAATCATGTTGTTCGTCACGGGCGAATAACCTCCGGCACTGAGCATAAAAATACCAGCCATACCGGAAGCGGGTGAAAGCGTGGAAAGGCTGTGAACATTGTTCCTCGTAACAGGTGAAGCTGTAGCAGGAACAGGAGGTGCAGATATCGAAATACCATTCACCCACACAGCAGCAGTCGGGTTGGTATTTGACAGATTATATACGGTATTACCTGACACAAGGTTACTGCCGATTGCACTGGCAGTCATATTGATACCCACGACAGAAGCAGCATTGTTGATAGAAGTCGTTGCCCCGTTGTTGGTCAGATTATAGACCGTATTGCCTGTAATAGTATGGCGACCACCGGCACCCTGCACGTCAATACCCCTTACCGAGATTGTAGTACCGGCAGCGTTATTGCCAGTCAGGTTAGAGATTGTGTTGTTGGTGATTACACCATCTGTAGATGGGTTAATCAGCAGAATACCGACAAGCTGGCTGTTGGTGTTCTGCTGGATACTGTTGGGCACAGAAGGACTGCCGATTGTATTGCCACTGAAAGTGACCTTTGATCCGGCTACCGGCTGTGCATAGACAACGCGGAAACTGACCGCGCCAGTACTGCTCGCTGACAAATTGATACCACCAATCTGGTTGTTATTCGCTACTACAGTAGAAGGAGTAGCACCTGTACCAATAGAAATTGGCAGGAAGAATGGAGTTGTTGCAGTACCGGTGAAAACAAAGGAAATATTGCCCGTCGTTGTCATGGAACCCAGCAGGTTGCCATTAATATTGGCGTTACCATTCAGATGAGTAATCAAGCCGCTTGCTGTGGAAGTAGAGGCGGTTGTAACCGAGATATTGGAAATAGTGTTGTTGTTAATATTGGAATAAGCACCCACCGCAGTGCTGATACGAATCAGACGTGGGGTTATTGTACCAGTCGTACCACCTGTGTATGTCATGGCTGTACCACCGCAGTTCGGAGCACTACCGCCGATAAAGTTGTTGGTAATCGTAAAATTGTAACCATTGACCGTGGAAGCAATCGCTATCGCTCCGACATCAGTAGCGGATGTACCTGTATAGGTACGCGAAACTGTCTGGAAGAAACTGTTGTTGCTGATCGTCCAGTCGGAACTCGCATTCACCAGGTTGATTGCCCAGTTGGTTGTGGTAGCGCTGAACCAGTCGCGGAAGTTGTTATTGGTGAAAGAGTTGCTGTTATTCTGGGCCGGGAAACCACCATTTGTGGTGCCGGAAGCATAAACCAGGTTTGCAGGGGTGGTTGCACCGGCTGTAAAGGTATTGAACTCGAACAGGTTGTTGCTGTTTCCAAAACCGGTTGTGGTTGTGGAGAAGAAGACAACACCGTTGGCTGTACTGGTATTTACACCGGAAACAGTACAATAGCGTGTCGCGTTATTGGTAGCACCATTGATATACTGTACAGCATAACCGGTAGTGGATGTATTCGAGATTGTCAGCTCGGAAGCGGTACCGGTACCGCCGGGGCGACCATCAAAAATTACATAATCAGCACCGTTCATTTGAATCGTGCCTGTAGTACTGGCACTGGTGATTGAAAGAGCGGTGGCGCCTGCCTGCGGACGAATGGTGAGCGTTTTTGTTGGCCCTGCACACAGAAACTCCGGAATGACAACCGGGAAGGCAGGCTCCGAGCTGCTTGCATAAGCAGGCTGAAGCTCCAGAATGACCGAAGATGCAAGCCCCTGGGCAACGACATCCGATATGGCTGCCGTCAGGGAGGCATAATCTCCTGTAGGACCTACAGATTTTGTCCCGGACAATGAGCAGTCAGAAGTAGTGGCGCTGCCTGTTAGCGGAGAGGTTGTATTGTAGAAAACACCCTGACAAACACCTGCATAGGCGTAAACCCAGAAGTAATAAGTGGTGTTTGGAACAAGTCCGGTCGCCGTAAATGAAGTCGAAGGACTATTTGAAACAATAACACCACCCAGTGCGGACTGACCGGGAGTGTAAAGTGTATTATTTACTGGAGCGCCCGGAGGAGCAGGTGTGTTGGTGCGTACAACGAGATACCCGGGAGAAGCAGGCGTTGTTCCGGCAAATGTTCCGGAAACAGTATTTGTCGTTGGCGGGGGCGCAAAACTCAGAGCGGTCGGCTGAGTAGCAGGGGTGCTCGGCGGAACTTGCGAAAGGAGCGTAATTTCATCAAGCGCTGCAGGTGGCTGAGTGCCTGCAGACCCGTCGTTTGACCACATAAATACCAGTCTGCGCGTCGTGCCCGCGTAAGAAGATGGCAAGCAAATTGACTGTGTCTGATATGACGATTGCAGGTTAAGGTTCTGGGGAGTAGCATGAACCACAGCACCGGGATAAACCGTAGGAATCTGAAGCCAGCTCTGGAACGCGCCCGCAGGGTTGTTGTGCAGTGGCTCAACAGTTGTGGGCATTGAAAACACTGTTACATAATCGTAGTTCCCCTCACCCTGTGCTTTCCACTTGAAAGTGAGACTTATGTCAGTCTGACCAGCTGGAAAAGTGACATCCCTGTAGAAAAGGAATGTGGAGGCAGATGTGGTCAGGTAGTTATGAGTGCCGCCCACAGCATCATTGGAGACGTATGCACACCTCGAACCGGCCGACGGGCCGCCAACAGCACCTACCCAGAACTGGTTGGTCGGAGCGGTGTTTGTTGGAAGAAGCCAGTTGTTGGCCGCGAAAGTGGACCCGTTCTCGAAGCCGCCATCACCGGCGGGATCGATAAGAAGAGTAAATTGCGCCTGCGCTGTCACATACGTGAGTGCAAGGAGCAATAGCGCAGAAGTCAATTTACCGCCAATAGTAAAAATTCTTTTCATGATGATTGTATTAGGCAAACCAGACGTCGGGGTGCTGGAAGTACCGTTTAATTAAAGAAAAGTTCGAAAAAGATAATCAGTTGCCAGATCTGAGGTTGGTCAGCAAAGTACTGTAGTAAGCCTCAATAACCAGCCAGTCGAGTCCGGCAAGGGCCATGTCGGTTTCGGCTTCCTTGACAACCTGCTGGTAGCTGGATTCCCCGATCTGCTCAATGGACATTTGCCCGGCCAAAGATTGTTGCATGTAAATCAGAATCCTGTCGTAACCCTGAAAAGTTGGCAGCTTGTGATGGTCGAAATCCGGAGCGGCAATTGTCTGCGCAATCAGTACACGCTCAGCCGACAAAACATCAGCGTACTCTGAAACAGACTTCCATTTTGTTTCCTCCAGATCAACCCGGGAGATATCATCAGAAGCAGGAAGCAGATCATTGTCAGAGTAATATTGTACAACCGGAGTTGTACCATTGCCGGGCTGGGCAGTCAGACTGGTTTTTACCACACCGGGTTTTGTTGCCGGCGAAGCCGCAGTTTTCGTCTGGGCGCCCAGAATTTGTGGTGCCGCCAGCGAAAAAACCAGCAGCAGTACATGAGAAAAACAGGAAGGAAACTTCATTGCAGATGAAATTTTGATTTTTAGATTAGAGAAATAATTCATGCAACATATCGCATTTATATTTGATTTTCAATCAATTGCACAGCTTTACTGTGTGTTGAAAGTCAATTTTGAACGCAATTTTGCACAACTATTCAGGGCAAATATACCAATTGCAACGATTTTGTCAATTAAAATACATAAACGATTATTAAAAATTATTTAACAAAAGAGGAGTCCACTACCTGTTCAAATGTTAAAAAAAATCGTTTTCATGAGGGATGACGTAACTCTTTGAGTGAGGCCATGCAGCACTGAATCAGTTTTCAGCTTCCTCGTCCATGGAGTAAAGACCTCAAACAGAATCGGGAGCTGCCGGTATCTCCGACAACTCCCGATTTCTTCCATGCAATGTCGCGGCCATCCCGCCCGCCGGGGAGAAATGACTGGATATCATTTCCGCAAAACTATTTCTTGATCGCCAGGTTCACTCCCACAATCAGCCTGTTCGGAGTGGAACTGAACTGGTACTGTTGGCCACCAAAAGTAATGTGGTTTCCAAATTTGTCGAAGTTACCCTCGTAGCGGATATCCAGCGAAATGCGCTCGAGCAACTTGATATTCAGTCCGGCCTGATAACCCCAGGTCATCTGCTTGAACCTGGCCTCGTAGCCCTCCAGATCGGTGAGCTCGCTTTTGGAATTGATGAATATGTGGCCAACAGGTCCACCCTGGAAACGAACACCTCCCACCTTGAAACCAACCAGCAGCGGCATATCAAGATACTGGTATTTCTCCTCTCTCACCAATTGTTTGAAATTGATATCTTCTGTTTTGAAATCGGTTCTATTCGAGTTGAAAAGCAACTCCGGCTGGATGAATACCTTGTTACCGATGCGCACATAGGCGCCAAACTGGGCTCCCATTCTCAGTTTGTCCACTCCAAAATTGAGAAATGTGTCAAGTTGCGGAATGGATAAATCATCCGGCTTGTTGACCTGGGTGTTGAAACCACCCTTCAGACCAAATGAAATGAGCTGGGCCTGTGCGCTCTGAAAAGCCAGCAGAAACAGTACTGCAGCAAAAAGTGGTTTGAACGAAATTGATTGACGATTCATATTGTTCATGATGTTTAGTGTTGATCCGGTTCTTTTGTCAGGACTTGATGACATATTAACGCACCTTTCCCCGATTTAATTTCAAAGGTTGCATTTGAATGGCTGATTTAACCCTTTTCTAACTAACTTTGCACGCTTTTAACCAAAATAAAGTCTCAGGTTTGAATATCACTTCCGCCGATTTCGTTGGTTCTTTCCCCCGGGAAAAACTCTGTCCGCTCTCCGAACTGCCCGAATTTGCTTTCATCGGCCGGTCCAATGTGGGCAAGTCCTCGCTCATCAATATGCTCACCGGCAGGAACGGGCTCGCGAAGGTATCCTCCACCCCGGGGAAAACGCGTCTGCTCAATTTCTTTCTTATCAATAAAAACTGGCACCTCGTTGACCTGCCGGGATACGGATTCGCCCGCGTTTCCAAAAAGGAGAAAGACAATCTGACCACGATGATCAATGACTACCTGATCAAACGGCAGCAACTCGCGGTGGCTTTCGTACTTATTGATTCCAACCTGCCTCCCAAAGAAATTGATATTGACTTCATCAACGCGCTCGGTGAACGCCAGATTCCCTTCGCAATCATTTTTACAAAATCCGACCGTATCAGCAAGGCGCAGCTCGACAAGCACACAGGTTTGTTTATGACGGAATTGAGCAAAGACTGGGAAACCCTGCCAACATGGTTTGTTTCATCCAGCCAGTACAGACTCGGCCGCGACGAAATACTCGGATTTATCGAAGAGGTCAGCGATCGTTACCGACAGGCCTGAACCCGTGCCCGCCAAACTCCAGTATCATCACTTCCCTGTTTTCCCGGTAATCAATCTCCCCGTCGCCGCTGTCGGCAGGTCCCGTTGTGCAGTTCCCGAATCTGAATTTGCCCTGCAGGCCTGTGTAGTCCTCCTTCTGCAGCCGTTCAGGGAATGACAGTCCGTAGCGCAAAAGCATTTTCCCGGCAAACATGGTAACGTCATATCCCGTAAAGGCATCCTCGTCGGGCAATGTTCCGGTCATTTCGTAAAAACGGTTCTCCAGCTTTTTTACCCGGTCGTCATTATGGTCTGTCCAGAATGCCGAACTGATGTGTACGTTCAGTGAACTGAAATACTCGGCGTCAATGCTCTCGAATCCCTGCCATTGCGGCATTCCATATACCTCCACTTTGTTTGTTCCCTTCACTTCCCGAAGTTTGCGCAGGAATGCCATCACAAAATCCTGGCTCCCCCACGACGGCATGATGAATACGTTGACTCTTCCGGGCTTCAGATATTTCTTCAGATCAGTCTTGTCGAAATTGGCAACACCATCCGGCATGACCAGTTCCTGAAACACGCCTGTACCCGCATTGGGATTCCTGAAGTAGTCCAGCCTGTCCTGCTCTTTCTGCCTGCATACCAGGGTCACGGCTTCCGGACTGTTCTTTTCCAGTATAAAAGCTGTGATGGCCTCGCAGTGCGACTGAAGGGAAGGATTGATCTGAATGAATCCGGGATTGTTTTCTGTGAGTCCGGATGAGGGTGTTTCCGGCGATATGACTATTTTCCGGTTCTTTTTCGCCCATTCGGCAAATATTTCTACCTGCGACGTGCGGGTCGGTCCGATATACAGAACCGGTTTCTGAATACCCGGTGTGCCCTCCAGCAGTGTTCTGAAATCTTCATCCGAGGACTGTATATCCCACACATCTGCCTTCAGCCTGATTTTACCTTCTGCAGAAATATCTTCCATGGCCAGTTTGGCTCCTGCATAGAACTGCAGGGCAAACCTGCTTTTCTCGGGGACGCTGCCCTGTTCGGATTGGGCCGTCAGGAAAGGCAGCAGATAGCCGATATGCCAGGTTTGACCGCTGCCCATATTTCTCCGGGTATCGGCTGTGTCATCTTTTATGGCTGGGCGGGTGTTGTTTTCCTTCCACCGGATGGTATCCACAGCGCCGGGCGATGGCGACGGTTTTGCAGTCTTGTTACTGACGGGAGCGGCGACCTGACGCGCCGGTTCACACGACAGCAGAGGGATGCAGATGGCGAGTACATATAATAAAGGTGTCTTCATGCTTATCCGCCCGCTTTTTTAACGTTGGTATAGCCGGCATCGGTCAGGAGCTTCAGCACCTTGTCGCGGTGATCGCCCTGTACGATAATAATTCCGTCCTTGGCACTGCCGCCTGCTGCACATTTGTTTTTGATAACGCGGGCCAGTTCGGAGAGCGCCTCGTCGGAGCCTTCAAAGCCTTTGATGACGGTGGACTCCTTCCCTCCCCTGCCCCTTTCGAGCCAGACACGGAGCACCTGTTTACCGGGTGGAATCATATCGGTTTGTTTTTCTTCCTGTGCCGGTTTGTAGTCGGGATCGGTAGAAAACACGAATCCGCTCAGGTTGATTTTGTTGCTCATGTTTCAGGGTTTTATCTGGCGAGGTCTTCTGCGGCTTTGGCATTCTGTCCGAGTTTCTGATAAACAGCTGCCCTAGACTGGTATGCGCGTTTATAGTTCGGATCAATTGCCACGGCTTCATTGAGGTCGGCGAGCGCCTCGTTGAGTTGCCCGCTTTGCATGTATGCATTGGCGCGATTCACCAGGATCATGGGTTTTATTCCCGCTGCGGCTATTGAGAGTGCGCGCGTGTTGTCTTTAATTGCAAGATCGTATTTATTGTCTTTGTAGTGAAGCAATCCGCGGTTTACAAGCGCCTCCACGTAATCTGGATTGAGCTCGACGGCTTTGGTATAATCATTGAGCGCCTCTGTCAAATTCCCTGTTTTTTCAGAAGAAAAAGCCCTGAAATACCATATTTCGGCCGATTTTGGCTCCAGTTCCAGGCTTTTGCTCAAATCCGGAATTGCTTCCTCAAAACGGCTCAGCAGGGCATAACATTTCCCCCGGTTACCGAAAAGTTTCGGTGTGACAATACCTGCATCAATGGCTTTTGTGAAATCCGATATGGCTTCGGGTATCTTTTTCAGGTTCATGTACGCCTGTCCGCGCCCGTTGTACGCCTCCACATACGAGGGATCAAGTTCGAGCGCGTTCGAATAGTGCTCCACACTCTTCCCGAACGAGAGTGCAATCAGTTCGCTGTATCCGAGATTGCACTGACAAAGTGCCGCTTCCGGTGTCTTGTCAACGCAGTTGCCGAAAAGCGCAGTTCCGTCCTTCCATACGCTGGTCTGTGCGGTCGTATTCCAGGCAAAAAAGGCGGCCAGGGCGCCCATAACAGCGTACTTTCCTGCATCCGACCGGAGTTTATCCAGCAGCAGCGTCAGCAGAAAAAACACCCCGAGACAGGGCAGATACGCATAGCGGTCGTTTCGCATTTCCGCTGTTCCCACCGACACCACCGGCAGCATCAGGAAGAGCGGAGCGAGATACATGCCAATTCCGAAAATGATATCCCGGTGTTTGTTCCAGTTTTTCACTACCCACCATGCGAGCAGTCCGAGCGCGGGCAGTGCGAGGTAGTAATCGGCCCTCCATACTCCGTTCTCTTTGACAAACGGGTAAAAAATACTGTAACCCGAGGGCACCAGCAGTTTGAAAGGATAGAAGAACACCGTCTGACTGATCATGAACAGGCGATCAACCAGACTGAAGGTGTTGGTGGACCCGCCGATATCGTGCCCTTCAGCGGTACGGGTAATAAAGGTTAGCACAACGAGTCCGGCACTGACGAGCCAGAATGGCCACCTGGAGAAAATGACCTTCCCGTTCAGGTGTCCGTTTTTCCACCAGTCGAGCACCACCAGGGTCACCGGCAGCGTGGCGGCAGCTGATTTGGACAGACCGGCCAGTATGAATGTTGCCAATGCTATCCAGAAAAATTTCCTGCCCTTTTCCTCCAGATATGACCAGAAAAGGTGCAGTGTTACCAGATAAAAACAGGAAAACAGGAGCGTACTCAGCGCCGACACCCAGCTGACCGGTTCCACCAGCATCGGGTGAACACCGAAAAGCAGCGCGATGAAGAATGCCGCCCACGCGCGGGGCTGCACGCGCAGGAAAAACCTGAAGACCAGCAACACATTGGCCAGGTGTACCAGCAGCCCGAAAACGTGAAAGTACGAGGCTTTTTCACCAAAAAACTGGTAAACAAGCACATACATCAGACTGGTGACCGGCACATACATGCCCACAAGCTGTTCACCGAAAATACCGGAGAACGTCGGGTTTTTCAGGTGGGGATTGTACCATATTGACTTGTCGTCGTCAA
>CAILQK010000053.1 GCA_903836265.1 uncultured Bacteroidota bacterium
ACACTCTTTCCCTACACGACGCTCTTCCGATCTGTTCAGTTTGAAGGCCGGCATGCCGTACGAAATGCTCTCCACGACGCCGGAGGCATGCGCGTGCACGAGCGCACGCAGGTGCGCGAGCCGAGCGGAAACCTCCGCTGGAAAAGCGGCAATATATTCATCTACTGTACTGGCGGCGTTCATTGCGACTTGCTGACTACCTGAATGAAAGAGCGAAGATAGCGTTTTAAAACCGTTAATTTGAGTAACTTTGCGCCCTCTTTGAATATTAAAGGCAAAAATGGATTATCGCCCGTCAGAAATTGAGCCCAAGTGGCGCACCTATTGGAAGGAGCACAAGACTTATGCAGTGCACACCGATCACAGCAAACCCAAGTACTATGTGCTGGACATGTTCCCGTACCCGTCAGGCGCAGGACTGCACGTGGGGCACCCTCTGGGCTATATCGCCAGTGATATCCTGTCAAGATACAAGCGACTTCGCGGTTTCAATGTACTGCACCCGATGGGCTTCGACGCCTTCGGATTGCCCGCCGAGCAATACGCCATAGATAATGGTATCCACCCCGCCGATTCCACCCGCGAGAATATAGCACGCTACAAACAGCAGCTGGACAATCTGGGTCTGTCGTACGACTGGGATCGTGAAGTACAGACCTGCGACCCGAAATATTACCGCTGGACTCAGTGGATATTTCTTCAGATGTTCAATCACTGGTACGATACGGCAGCCGGCAAGGCCCGTCCGGTCGGTGAACTGGTGGAGCACTTCAACACGCACGGCTCCGATGGCGTACAGGCTGCTTCCACTTTCGAGGGTACTTTCACGGCCGAAGCATGGCAATCCATGTCAGTCAGGGAACAGCAGGATATCCTGATGAACTTCCGGCTCATGTACCGTAAAGTGGGCTACGTCAACTGGTGTGAGGCGCTTGGAACGGTGCTTGCCAACGATGAAGTCATCAACGGCGTGAGCGAGCGCGGTGGGCACCCGGTGGAAATAAAACCCATGCTGCAGTGGAGCATGCGGATTACTGCGTATGCCGACCGCCTGCTTCGCGGCCTCGACACCGTGGACTACCCCGACGGGCTCCGGATGCTGCAGAGCAACTGGATCGGTCGCTCGGAGGGCGCACAGGTATTCTTCGATCTCGAACATTCCGATAAAAAGCTCGAGATATATACTACCCGACCGGATACTGTTTTTGGCGCCACATTCATGGTGTTGGCCCCCGAACACGATCTGGTGGATGAAATTACCACCGAAACACAGCGGGGAGAAATCAAAAATTACCTCGACTGGGTGAAAAGCCGCACAGAACGCGAGCGACAGATTGAAAAAGTGGTCTCGGGCGCGTTCACGGGCGCTCATGCGATACACCCGTTCACAGGCGCGAAGATCCCGGTTTATATTTCAGAATATGTACTGAAGGGGTACGGAACAGGCGCTATCATGGGTGTTCCGGCCGACGATGAGCGCGACCTGCGATTTGCCGAAAAGTTCAAACTGCCTGTGGTACATATCGTGGACAAATCCATGTATCCGGGTGCAGGTATGGAAGACAAGGTCGGGAAAATGATCAATTCGGACTTCCTCAATGGTATGGAAGTGAAGGAAGCCATTCAGGAGGTCATTAACCGCCTCTCGGAGAAGGGAATTGGCAGACGCCGTGTGCAGTACAAGCTGCGCGATGCCAACTATTCCCGACAGCGTTACTGGGGCGAACCTTTTCCGATTGTTTACGACAGTGAGGGAGTTGCTCATGCACTGCCGGAAAACGAGTTGCCGCTGGAACTGCCGCATACCACCGAGTTCAAGCCGGGAGGAGGCAAGGGCCCGCTGGCTCAGCTCGGCCACTGGGCCAGTCTGCCCGGCGGAATGGAGCGCGACACCGACACCATGCCCGGGTTTGCCGGCTAATCCTGGTACTTTCTGCGCTATATGGATCAAAAAAACGACCGCGAATTTGTTTCAGCGGAGGCTGTCAGCTACTGGCAGGATGTGGACTTCTATATTGGCGGGGCCGAACACGCCGTCGGACACCTGCTCTATTCAAGGATGTGGCACAAGTTCCTGTACGACAAGGGGCTGGTAA
>CAILQK010000054.1 GCA_903836265.1 uncultured Bacteroidota bacterium
CGCTGGAATACAGAATTCAACATCTCTTTCAACAAAAACAAGGTGACCGGACTTCAGTATACAGATGTTTACTACTTCGGCCGTGTGTACAGCAACAACTCGGATGTATCTGTCGTGAGAGTTGGTCTTCCGCTCGGATCATTCTTTGGTTATGTGTCGGACGGCGTTGATCCTGAAACCGGGAACCTGAAGTACAGGGATGTAAACGGCAATGGTATTTTTGATACGGGCGACCGCACCGTTATCGGGAATGCACAGCCTGTTTTTGTGGCAGGTCTTACCAATTCCTTCTCCTGGAAGGGGTTTGATCTGGTGCTTTTCCTGCAGGGCAGTTATGGTAATGATGTTTACAATGCCACCCGCATTGACCTGGAAGGCATGTTCGACAGCAAAAACCAGTCGGCAGCAGTGCTGCGTCGCTGGACGCCCGAGAATCGCTATACTGATATACCCCGGGCAGTGGGCAAGGGGAATGTGGATAACGTGCGCAACTCCACGCGATTTGTGGAAGACGGCTCTTACATGCGGGTAAAATCGGTCACACTCAGCTATAACCTGAAGTCCGAAACCCTGGAACGCGCCGGTGTGGAGAAAATGACAGTTTATTGTACCGGACAAAACATCCTTACCTTCACCAGATACAGCGGATTTGATCCGGAGGTAAATGCTTTCGGTCGCAGCGCCACCGAGCTTGGTATTGATTACGGCACCTACCCGCAGGCGCGTACAGTAACTGCGGGTGTGAATGTCACATTTTAACACAGAAACACTCCTTTGAAATGAGAATATTTATTCTTTTCACTGCAATCCTCGCGCTTTTTTCGCTCAATTCCTGCGAGAAATTTCTGGATCTGGAGCCTGTTTCCGACGGTATTGCCGTGAGCAACACGGGTGCCGATTCTATTCTGTATCACTCCGCTTCGGAGGCAGAGGCGGCCCTGGCAGGTGTTTATGCTGATTTCAAGAATGAATATTATCAGCTGGACTACTTTGTGAACGGCGACGCACAATCGGATGATGCCTACGCGGGCGGCGACAATCCTGCCAACTTCCAGATAGATGATTACCGCATCGATGCGATCAACCTGAACGTGAGCCGCGACTGGGCGTATCTTTACTCTACCATAGGCAAAGCCAATGCAGTTATCAATAATACGCAGGCAGTAAACGACCCTGCTCTGACGGCTCAGCGAAAAGCGGAAATCATTGGCGAGGCCAGTTTCATCCGCGCCTTCATGTATTTCCAGCTGGTACAGCTTTGGGGTGATGTACCTTTGCAGTTGAAGGAGGTCAAAACCATCAGTGCTGACCAGCTGGATGATATTTATCCGTTGATTTTCCCTGCCCGCGCTCCGAAAGAGGAGATTTACCGACAAATCATTGCCGATCTTGAGTTGGCACTCGCGGGTGTGCGCGTGACGGCCCCGCACAAGGGATTTGTTACCAAAGGCGCAGTGAATACCATGCTCGCCAGGGTGTATGCCACGCAGGAACCGCATGACTGGAACAGGGTGAACGAATACTGTGATGCTGTGATTGCCGGTGGATACACCCTGCTCCCCGATTACGATATGCTCTGGAACAACTCGCAGGAGAACTCTCCGGAAGCCATTTTTGAAATCAACTACAACGGAGGCATCACCGACGGGAACTGGGGTACCAAGATATTTCGCGGACTCGACTGGAAGAAATTCAACCTTCCATCGAATGATCTGGTGCGTGCTTTCGATGCGGAAGGAGACACAAAGCGCAAAAACTCCTCGATTATTTTCCTTGATGTGACAGGGAAGTGGTCAGATCCACACTGGCCGCAGACAAAGTATCCGTTCATCAACAAGTACCGGACCTTTACAGAGGGCAGCAACCAGAACTATATCTTCTACCGTCTGGCTGATGTGCTCCTGCTCAAGGCGGAGGCCCTGAATGAGCTGGGCGACCTGGCCGGTGCGGCAGAACTTGTCAACCGGATACGCACCCGTGTCAATCTGCCCAATACTGCGGCAGCCAGCCAGTCCGACATGCGCCTGGCTATTGAGAAGGAGCGCCGCCTGGAGCTTGCCTTTGAAGGGCACCGCTGGTATGACCTCAAACGTACCGGGCGTGCTATTGCCGTGATGAATGCTGTTACAGGCGCCGGCAACGAAAATCTGGGTTATGATCTGAATGAACAACGGTTGCTCTGGCCCATTCCGCAGGCAGAGCTGGACAAGAATTCAAAACTGACGCAAAATCCGGGGTATTGATTTGTAATGGTATGGAAGGTGTGTCTGTAGGAGAGCAATCTACGGACACACCTTTTTTTGAGATATTGTTTAACGGTTGGCGGGCGGATTTTTAGTAAAAAACTCGTTTGAAAGTACTAAGTTTTCATCAACCACAAAACTGTCTTTGAAAAACAAAACCCAGCCTTTGGGTAGGTGCTGTTATGTCTTCGTGCTTTTATCTATATACTGGTCAAAAAAGCTATATTCAACCTCATAAACCGTTTTAGGTCTTACTCCAAGCTCAACTTGTTCAAATAGTTCAACTAACTTTTTGCCATCAATCAATTCAATTGGCGGTGCCCCGTCTCTTGTTGCTTCCCTTTTGGCATCCTCTGAAAATATACCTGTTGTCAAAATAATACCCTTTTCTGCTCGTCCGATCATGGCATTTCTAAAGTCACCGACTTGTGCTCTCGAGACTGTACCCTTATATCTTTTGCACTGAAAGAGAACCTTGATACTTACAAAAGGATTTAATTCTAACGTTCCATAACCATCAATCCCGCCATCATGTGAAGCTTGTGTAACAACAACGTTCTCGAAACCATGTTCACGTAAAAGTCTTTTACAAATATGTTCAAAACCTGTGGGTGTAACGGACTGCAAAACTTCTAATAATGTTGGGGCTATTTCATGCTCTAATTGCTCTGGTTCTTCTTCCTCTTGTCGTTTAACAAGTACTGTTTCATTTTTAGCTTTTTTAGTGGCTTGGTGAATTTCTACCCATTTAAGAAAGATTTGTCTCGACTCTTCTACTGTCAGACTTGTATTTTGTCCCTTATTTGTCAATGTCCAAACGCCATGTTTTGAATCATCCAGTAAACCTTCCCAAACTAAATATTGCCTTGCCCAGGCTACCTGATTATGAAATCTAGGTGTTCCAGACTTCATTGTTTCTTCAAGTTTTTCGTCAGGAATATTTAAGTCTTTTGCTATTTGGTTAACAGCTTCCTTGGGTTTTCCAGAGCCTCCTAATTCTCGCAGTGCATTTAATAAAG
>CAILQK010000055.1 GCA_903836265.1 uncultured Bacteroidota bacterium
CTTCACATTCCCGGACTGCAGTGCATGGCACAGGTAGAGCTCAAACTGAACGAAATCAGAAAAAGGTGAGCCCGGACGCCGTCAGGGATAGAAATCATAATCAGTACGTCAAATCATATTTCGACCATTTTTCATGCAAAAAGAATACGAATTGTCCGGCAAGCCGGGAAACATATACATAATCGGCATATTGGTCGGTTCAGTTGTCATGTTTCTGTGTCAGTACGTTTATCTGCTTGTCAATATTGCTGCTCCATCGTTTTTTTATAAACTCGCAGTTTACGGGGCAAGCCTGTACCTCTTGTTTTGGGTACAGAAACTGGTATCCAGGACAGGCAAATGCCGCGGCAGGACTCATGCTGTAATATGCGGTTTTATCCTGGGTTTTATTGCGGTATATCTCAATATGGCTATATTCGCGTTTCTTGTCATATCAGATACAGATGATTCCGAAGGACTGTTTGTTCTCCTGATGCATCCCGGTAAAATTGCAGAATTATTCCAGTTTTTCCTGACAGTAGCGCGCTATCATGAGGAATATGCATTCAACAGAGGCTATCTGGAACTTATATTGGTAACAGAATACGCTGGTATTGTGATTGCAAGCGCTTACGGTGGCAGTCGGGCACTCGAGGAACAGGTTTTCTGCGAAAACTGTAACCAGTGGGCTGAAAAACACACCATTGAAAACAGACTGGAAAGTCCGGACTCGGGGCAGTTGAATGGTATTATATGGGAAGACGCGTCGAGCCTGACAGAACTCAAAACGGCCGACAGCGATCATCCGTACCAGTTGCAGTTGCACCTGTTTCATTGCGGAAAATGTTCCGGACTTCATGCCATGGATATTGATCTTGTTTTTTGTGAACCCGGTGCAAATGGCCTTTTAGTGAAACAAAAGGAAGATGCCGGTCCGATCATGCTGATAGAGGAGCCGGTTTACCAGCGTATTCTCGCCCATGCAGGCGCATAACCCGTTTCTGATGTATATTCGCCTTTCAAACTGAATGACTTTGATCTTGAAAAAATTACTCCTTCTCTCGTTTATGCTGCCGGGATTATTCCATTTTCTGTATGCCCGGGAGCCCGGTACGCCCCGGAATCCGGTTATTGACAGCAATATGTCGGAAAAAGAGGCTTTCGACGGGTTGCACCCCGATTGCCCTGCAGAAATACGGAAGCGGCAGCGGGTGGTTACAGTGAAGTACTACTCCTTCGACGGAAAAGTGCACCGCGGACAACTCGTGGTGGACAAAGACCTGGTGAAAGACATCAAAAAGATATTCCGGCTCGGGCTTGAGATCAGATTCCCTGTGCACACGGTCATCCCGGTTTCGCACCCCGATTTCCGCAAAAACGGGCGCTGGGACGACGACCTTTCCATGGCTGCCAACAACACCTCGGCGTTCAACTACCGGCTGAAAGTGGGAGGAGGCTCTCTCTCCATGCACGCCCGCGGACGCGCTATTGACCTCAACTGTGTGCAAAACCCGTACATCAAAGGTACAACGGTACTGCCGCCGGGCGCTGTATATCAGCCGGCAGACCCGGGTACCCTGACAGCCGATCATCCTGTTACCCGGAAGTTCATTGCACTGGGCTGGGAGTGGGGAGGTAACTGGACGTCACTGAAAGACTATCAGCACTTTGAAAAAGCCGCCGACAGCAAAAAGGGAGGCTGAACCAGGCCGGAACCCGGTACGCGCACTTCGGCAGGATACTCCAAAGGCAGCACAGATGCAGCCTGCGCAACTGGCGGATACACTGCCTTTGCAGGAATAGTGGGAGAATAGTGGGGACTATACCGGCTTGCAGACAATTTCTGGTGAAAGTGTCTGTAAGGATACACAAATGCGTGATTTTTTTTGGAAAATAACGCGATATTGTTTGGATTGAAACACAGAATGACATATTTTTGTGTGTCAAATCACTTCAGCGCCTGTCAGGGCGCACCGTGTTGCGGCCACTTCAGGTATTCTATGACCGAAGAGATGTAACAGGGTATCGGCGGAGCCGTTTTCAGAACTGCATATCAGTATTTCATTCATTCAACCGTTGGCACAGCCTGACGGGGTTGTTTTTAGTGCATAATAATCAATTTTATGATCAATCCTGCGAATAATCAGCAAAACCCGAATGACAACTATCAATACGCCTGCCAGCTGATGATTGATCAGGGTATGGGTCCGGATGAAACCAGAACGGAGTTGTTAAAAAGAGGAATGACCTCAGAAAGTGCCGATGAGATGATTTACAATGTTGAGGAGCAGATGAGGCTGGAAAACAGGCATAAGTCCAGTACATGGAGATTCAAGTTGTTCATGGCCATTATCCTGATC
>CAILQK010000056.1 GCA_903836265.1 uncultured Bacteroidota bacterium
CCGAGATCTACACCAGGACGTACACTCTTTCCCTACACGACGCTCTTCCGATCTTCGGTTGCCGGGCGTGTCATCAGAACCTGCACCTCGTCGCCTCTTTTAACAAACAGTCTGGTAAGGTTCGCCGACTTGTAGGCGGCTATGGATCCAGAGACGCCGAGGATAACCTTCATGACAGGAGTCCGGTATGAAAATTAGTCCTTGTTCTCTACAAAACGCCACTGGACATCATTCTGCAGATATTCCTGCGTTGCGATGATAGCGGTATTGGGCAGGCGCTCATAGAACTTGGAGATTTCTATTTGCTCCTTGTTTTCCTGAACTTCCTCGATAGTATCCGTGTTTACAGCAAATTCTTCGAGTTTTCGCTGTATTTCCCATTTCAGATCGCTGGAAATCTGGCGTGCACGCTTTGAGATGATGGAAATCGTTTCATAGATGTTGCCTGTTTCCTGCACCATCTCGAGTACGTCCCGCGGCTGTACGTTTGCATCGAGGCCCTGGGCCTTTGTTTTGATATCGCTCATGAATGTTATTTTAACTTTTGAGTCGGTTTTTGACAACTTTCAGCGCCGATTCGGCCTGTTTTCTGAATTGTTTTACTTCTTTGGTGTATTTACCCCTGGGGTATTTTTCCTCGAATTCCCTGCAGCGTGTTATACACTCATTGTAACGCTCCAGCTTCTTTTCGATAACGGAGTTTTCGCTCAGGAGAAAACTGGATTTGGCAATCAGGTAGCGGACACGCTCGGCATCCGGGCTTTCAGGATATTCACGCAGCAGGTTGTTGAAGGAAATAACGGCCGACTGGTACTGTCGCAGATTGAAGTAAAGTTCTCCTTCTGCAAATGCTTTCTCTTCGAGTTTTCTTCGGAGTTCATCTATCAGTTTGTTGCACTCCTGCACCCGGTTTGAGTTGGGAAACAGGTTTACAAACAACTGAAACTCGTCAATTGCCGACTGGGTGCTGCCCTGATCGAGCCTGAATGTGGGCGAGAGCAGATAATTGCAATAAGCCGACATGAAGGCAGTTTCCTCACGCTGTGGCGAATTGGTGAAGGTATTTGCGAAATTTTTGAAGTAGAAGGCTGCGAGCGTGTACTGCTTCGTGTTGTAGTGGCAATATGCGTACTGATAATAGGCCTGCTCGGCGCGGGCATCTCCACGCAAGGCATTCAGTACCAGATCAAAAAGCGACAGTGCGCGCTGGTAGTCCTTCGCCTCGTAGTATTTGAAAGCTTCTTTCAGAATAAGCTCGGAATCGCCGCTGGTGCGTACCACCTCGTACTCGCTTTTGCAGGAAGCGGCCACGAAAAGAGCCAAAGAAAAAATGAGCCAGCCGGTCTTGTGCTTCATGCCGCAAAAGTACATCATTTGAAGGAAACAAAATAATAATGGTCGCAATACGCCGATAAAAACGCGCACCGTATGCTGCTAATTGCGTTTGAAGAGTGTTTTTATTGTGATCAGCAGGAGGACTGGAATGATTTCAACCGGAAGTTGCTGTGGAAGCCACTGCCATCCGGCCAAAAGGAGTGCCGCTGCTGCTCCGGTCACGTACAAATACTCGGTTTTCCATTTTGAAGGTTTCATGAACGGGAGCGCGAGGTGGGTGGGCAACATCCACAGTATGTTCAGGTTTCCCCCGGTGGCTGTATGGTCGGTGGCAAACCACAGCAGTGCAATAATTACACCTCCGATTCCGAGTACACTCCAGAACAGGTTGTCGAAGTATTTTCTGCCTTTTTCGCGGAATACAAAAAACAGTCCGGCGAGCGACAGGAGTACAGTCGCTGCCAGCGGCGCTGAAATCGCACTGCGCTGCGGAAGTGGAGGATACGCCCCGTCTGAGGGTATCATTCGCTCCTGCAATGTTACCATCTGGCCATCAGGTGTGGTTCCTTTCCCGAGAAACAGATACAGATAATCTGGCAGGAACATATAGTCGCGCAGGGTGGCGGTCTTGTCGGCCGGAGTACCCAGAATCAGATCAATACCGAAACCGAGCCAGGGTTTTGCGGGCAGGTATTTGTGCAGCAACTGACGCATGGTGATTCCCTCTTCGGCCATTTCCGTGTTATAACCGGGGTTTCCGCCGAGTGTGCCTTCAAGGATATCGCGTACACGTGTAGCGCAGTTGTCGTAGAAAAAATCGTATTTGTAGAACCGGTTTTCCGGTCTGAAGTTATCCAGAAGCAGTGTGTACAGCTTTGATATCTGTTCCGGTGACAGGTTGAGTACCTGTTCTTTCATCGGGCGCCGGAAGTACAAATTGCCGTACTCAAAATCCCGGTAATTCTCGATATCGAGCATGTACTTCAGTTTTCCCTGACAGAATTTGAGCACGAAGCCGGGTTGTTCAAAGTCGAATGTGCCGTAATTGAAACATACGTCCACACCGCTTGCGGAGTCTTTCAGTCGCAGAGCAGTGTGGCCGAAGGTGCTGTAAACGAATTCTCCCGGCGCTACCGTAATCAGGCTGAACCTGGCTGAATCGGACAGCGTTACTGGCAGTCGGGTCCATGCCATACCCAGGTTGACGATTAAAAAAGCAGTCAGAAGCAGTATTCGTTTCATAGTATAGTTCAGTTGACTTTGAGCCACTCTCCGGTGTGGATAGCGTCGCCCCTCAGATTGTTCAGCCGTTTGAGCTTTTCCACGGTAGTTTTGTACTGCCTGGAAATGGAGAACAGGGTGTCTCCTCTTTTGACGAGGTGATATCCATCCCTGTCGTTGTCTCCTGTATTGTCTTCATCCTGGTCTTTGCCTCCCGGCGTGATTTCAAAATCAAGTTCATCGGAATTACCTGCAGGTTTTTGCCGGTTTCCGCCGGGTTTGCTATTTGTTTCCTGCCTGTTTTCAGTGCGAAGTTTCAGGTCTCCCGGCCTTTTGGTCAGACTGCGGATATATACCTGCTCGCCTTCTTCAGGTTCCTGACCTTTTCGCAGTCCGTTTCTCGACATCAGGCTGGCCAGTTTGATACCGTACTGCTGCGCGATCTGGAACATGGTTTCCGACTCCTCTACGGTATGATACTTTTCAGTTCCTTCCCACTGGGTTTTCTTTTCCTCCAGAAAAACAATGGTTCCATTTTCAAGTTTGTCAGTTGCCCTGTACTGGGAGTCGTTGTAAATCACAAGGTCATCTGAACTTCCCTCGAGTTGCTCTGCGATGGATTCCAGGCTTTCATTTTTTCTGGTATGAACGAAAGGCACGTCGTTCACGAAAAGAATCCGATCGGAAATATCAACAAAATCCTCTTCTCTTTCATCATTATCGTCGTCATCACTGCGGTAATTTTCCTGATCGTACTGTTGCAGATTGTATCGCTCGATCAGTGCAATCAGGTTGTCAGCATAGTCTTTGGCGGTTGCATATCCGGCTGACTGCAGTCCCCTGGCCCAGTTTTTGTAGTCAGTGGGTCCAAGTTGGGTGAACAGGAATCCGTATCGCTGCTGTTTGCGCTGACCAGCCAGAAATTCGCTGTGATCGTCGAAACTCTGTTGTGCCGATTCATACTTCCTGAAGCAGGAACGTTTCAGATTGCCGTTTTTGTCGAGGTCATCATCCACTTTGTAATAGGTGTCTCCATCCCAGCCATCCCCGCATTTGATACCGAAGTGGTTATTGGCGATTGTTGCCAGCGTACTGGTACCGGCAGCACTTTCCAGCAGGCCCTGAGCGAGTGTAATACTTGCAGGAATTCCGTAATTTGTCATTTCCCTGACTGCTGCCCTGTTGTACTTTTCGACGTACGCCTCGTATTTGTCGGCTGTGCTGTTTCTGCCTGTTCCGGTGGCAGATTGCCTGTTTTTGTATGCCGTTTGTGCCGGGAGCAGCCCGCTGCAGCAGAGCAGGATAATGGTGATCCGGGCGATTTTACTTGCAGATAAACACATATTGAAGAGGTTTAGTTATTGAATAACGTATTATTGTTCATAAAAAATTCCTAACCGCCTGCAAAAAAATAGCGGCGACGGATTCCGCTGTTCATGACGGCGGAAAAAGTCTGGCGGTTGTCTGCGGGGTGCAGTTTTGTATTGATCCGGATAATACAGTCTGCTGATTCACCCGACATCATACGGCAGAGCAGCCACGTGTCCCGAACCGTTGTGGGAGTTCCCTTGACGATTCTGGCTGGTGAAGCTGCCATCCTGCCGGGCGAATTTGCCGGGTATCTGTAGTGGCCTGCTGCCAGCGATTCTCTGAACCCCAGTTCGTTTTTTAACAGTGTTTTCAGTGAGAAAAAGATACTCCCGCCGGTTCCCTGACTTGTCCTCACGAGTCCGATCTGACGCGAAATTTCTCCCGGATCTTTCCAGTTGGGATCGTTCACTGTGCTGTTTACCTTGTAAGCAGCATGACCAATGTACAGCTTTTCTCCTTTCGTCTTTTTTACCCACCATTCAAGCAGCACACGGAAATCTGCGGGCTGATAGCCAATACTCCAGTAAAGCTGCGGCGCCACATAGTCTATCCAGTCCATTTTGAGCCACAACAGTACATCGGCATAGGAGTCATCGTAGCATGTTATTCCCGCACGTGTATCCGATCCGTCCGGATCTTTGTCTTTATTCCTCCAGACGCCAAATGGAGAAATACCGAATTGTACCTCCGGTCTGGCTGAATTGATGGTTTCCGCAACTGATTTGATTAGCCTGCTCACATTGTCGCGCCGCCAGTCGTGGATGTTGAAGAAGCCCCTGCTTTCGGCTGTAAAAACCGGATAATCATTGATGGCGGCATCCAGATCCAGTCCCTGCTCTTTGTACGGATAATAATAATCATCGAAGTGAACACCATCCACATCATAGCCTGTCACTACCTCTTTTACCACGCTGGTCAGGTATTCGCGTACTTCCTGATTTGCAGGGTTGAAGTACCACTTGTTGCCATAACTGAAGAACCATGCTTTCTTTTTAAAAGCTGGCAGCGATTTCATGGGGTGTTTCCTGTCGAGCGCGGCGGTATCAGCGTCCCAGGTTGCCCTGTACGGATTCATCCAGGCGTGAAATTGCATGCCTCGCCTGTGCGCGGCCGCGATCATGTACGCGAGGGGGTCGTAGGAAGGGTCGTCGGGTTGTTTGCCCTGTTTGCCGGTGAGGAAGGCACTCATCGGCGCCAGTTTCGACCTGTAAAGTGCGTCTCCGGCGGGTCTGACCTGTACGAAAACTGCATTCATGTTCATGGATTGCAGAACATTGAGCAGGCTGTCGAATTCTGCCTTTTGCTGCCCTGCGCTCAATCCGGGTCTGGAGGGCCAGTCAATATTGGCCACTGTCGCGATCCATACCCCCCTCATCTCGGTACGCGTAACGGCACCGTTGTTCTGTGCTGCTGTACA
>CAILQK010000057.1 GCA_903836265.1 uncultured Bacteroidota bacterium
CGGGGGCCGTACCTTTGTACGGCACGGGCGTATATGCATTGAAAGCGGCTCATTTATTCACCATCAACTTTTTTGAAATGATACTGCCCTTTTTGGTACATATCTGTACAAAATACAAACCGGAAGCAATATTGGATGGAATTGAAATACTCTTTTGACTTGCATCTACATTGGTCTCGTAAATTATATGGTTATAAGAATCAAAGAGCATTACTTTGTGAATTGCAAATCGAGAATCAATGGGCTTTGTTGCATGAATCCCAGGGTACCCAGACTGGATTTTTAGCATAAAATGAGTCGGCAGATGTAATTTTGAGTTGCGCAACCTAAAGACCATACCTACGCGACTCATGACAAAGGTAAATTCGAATTTGCAATCCGACAAACTTAAAGACCGCTGTAAAATAACTAACTGGCAAGAAGTAAACCCCCAACCAACACCACCTTGTTTTTCCGGCTCTTTTTCAGGAGCATTCTCCGAAGCCCCTTTCTGCGGGTTCGGCTCAACCTGGAGCGCTGCTTTTTTTAATCGCAGAGTAGCGCAGAGTTATCTTTCTCTGCGTAACGCTGTGTCGTACTTTGCGTAACGCTGCGGTTAAGAGCACGCAAACGCATTTACAGCCGAGCAAAGTGTTTTGGATACACCCGTGGTGTCAAGCCAGGCCTGCTTACTCAGGCCGCCGTATTTCCACGCCTGCAGGCAGATTTGGAGACCCTCGAAGCACCTCCTGTACCGGTTCGTGCCTTATGAAAATCTGTCTGGGGCAAAGGTTTTCATACCGAAAATATGGGGCAGGATGCGGTTGGTCGGGGGTTTACGAAAATATGGGGCAAGATGCGGTTGGTCGGGGGGGGGCATTGCCTTCGAATAACTCATAGCCCAGCGGGTAAGCATCTACACTGACTAAAAGGCCCAGCAGTATCTGTGGATGTTGATATTTCCCTTCTTTGGAGAACCCTGTCCTGCGTAGTTCATCCTCCTGCTCAATTTCAAAGTGCGGCGTTGTCTCATCATAGAAAACAATGCTCAGTGTACCTCTTAAACCCCGCTTCGATTCCTTTTTTTCCGGACAAACACCCCCCAAAATAGGTCTTGGGGTCTAGGACACCCAAAATAAACATATTTTTTGGCGCAAATTATTGATATACAACGTCTTACATTTTCTCATAAAAATGTGTCGAAAACAGGAAGAACTATCGTGTTTCGAGCAGGCTAATTTTTTACGAAGATTGATGTATATTCGCCAAATGAAATGGACTCAAAAGCAATATTTTTTCAGGCTATTCCTGACTGCCTGTTTCTTTAGTTTATTGTCTGCCTGTTCGTCGGATTCCAAAGTAAAGAAATTTAAAATCGGTTTTTCTCAGTGCTGCGACGACGCATGGCGTGATGTGATGAATCGTGAAATGATGCGCGAGCTTGCGTTTCATCCTGAACTAGATTTCAAAATATTGACCGCAAATTCCGACAGTGACAAGCAACTTGCACAAATCAGAGAACTGATAGACTCCGGAATAGACCTACTTATATTGGCACCAAATGAGTCGAAACCGCTAACAGCCATTGTAGAAGAAACCTTTAAAAGGGGGATCCCAGTTATTCTCATTGACCGTAAAACAGAATCAGAACAATATACAGCCTACCTAGGCGGCGACAATTACGAAATTGGTTTGACGGCGGCTAAATATATGGCCAATCAATTGAATGGGAGGGCTAAAATCATCGAACTGGAAATGATGAAAACGATGTCGCCATCCATTGACCGCCACCGGGGATTTAAAGACGGTATCCGCGCTTTTCCTGAAATGGTGATTGTAGGCAACCTCGAAATTAAAGGCCAGGTGGATGCCGATTATGACCAGATCAAACAACTGATTGCGAGCCATCCTGAAGTGACTGCTATTTATGCACAAACCGATCTGCTGGCAGAAACATCCTGGAAAATATACAAGGAAATAGGCCTCGCCAATGATCTTTTTTATATCGGTGTAGATGGTATTCCAGGCACGGGACGCGGAATTCAGGCCGTGGAAGACGGGATTCTGGACGCCTCGCTTTTATACCCAACTGGCGGAGCAGAAGCAATTAAACTTGCACTAACCATCCTGAGCAGGTTGCCCTTTGAAAAAAATAACCGACTGCAAACTACGGTTATAACGCCCGATAATGCATCTATTTTGCACGCACAAATGAAAAAAGAAGCAAGTTTGCAGGAAAGTATTGATAAACAAATAAAGGCAATACATGAGCTGAGCAGCATTTATCATACCCAACAATTCTACATTTTGGTGCTTGTTTCCAGCTTGCTCCTTTCGATATTCCTTGGCGCTGTATTTTGGCAATCCCTGCAAGCTAAAAAAGCAGCCAATAAAAGCCTGGAAATAAAAACCCGTGAAGCGCTGGAACACGAGCAACAAATTATGGCCATGTCGGAAGAACTGAACAAGGCCACTCAATCAAAAGTGGACTTTTTTACCAATATATCCCATGAGTTTCGAACCCCACTGACCTTGATACTGGGTTTCACAGAGGACTTGATGCCGGTATCCAGGTTAAGCAAGGATGTACAGCAAAGCATTGATTTCATCCGCCAAAACGCTTATCGGTTACTGCGTCTTGTAAATCAGTTGATGGATTTTCGAAAAATCGAAAGTGATCGTATGCGGCTGCGCGCCAGCGAACAGGATTTGACTGAATTCGTACGAAATACCATGAAAACCTACGGAAAGGTAGCTGAAAAACGTACTATCGATTTTCAGTTGATTACTCGTCACGAGCATTTGTCTCTTTGGTTTGATCAGGCCATGCTGGATAAAGTATTATTTAACCTGCTTTCCAACGCATTTAAATTCACCCCGGATGGAGGCAAAATTTACCTGTCAATCACAGTGGATTCTTTTGAAAACAACGTTAAAATAATGGTGGAAGACAGCGGTGCCGGTTTGACGCCTGAAGAGGCACAACACGTGTTCGAGGTGTTTTATCAGGGTGAAGGTGGCCAAAAAGCCGGTTCGGGTCTCGGACTTTCGCTTTCCAAAGCCCTGGTAGAATTACATAGCGGTACACTGAAGGTATCAAGTATCAAAGACAAAGGAAGCCGTTTTACTATCGTGCTGCCACTTGGGAACACCCACCTGACTGCGGCAGAAATGGTGGAATACCCCGCGCCATATTTCCCAACCGAAGCGTTTATCTTTGATCCGCTGGCCGATACTGACAACAACGCCGTTTTGCCCAAAAATGCCGCCGATCAGCAATTACTCATCATAGAAGATAATGCTGAATTACAGTTTTTCCTGAAACGTAAACTGAATTTACTCTACCAAATCACAGCCGCAACGGATGCAAACTCAGGGATACAGCAAGCATTTGACATGGTTCCTGACCTGATTATTTGCGATATCGAACTTCCAAACGGAAACGGACTTGATATTGTGCGCACCCTGAAATCGGATTTGCGGACTTCTCATATTCCAATTATCTTACTCACTGCGCGCAGCTCCGTGGAGCAGCAAATTGAAGGCGCGAAAACCGGCGCAGATGCTTATATCACCAAGCCGTTCAATATCCAGTATTTGCAGGAAATAATACGCAATTTATTACACAATCGCCAAATTTTGAAGGATAGTTTTGGAAAAAGGCTGGTTGCTTTTTCCGAATCAAATCTATCGGAACATTCAGAACATGACGTGAATGCGCTGGACCGTGTTTTTATCCAGAAATTCACATGCTACATTGACGCACACTATGCACGGCAGGATTTTCAGGTTGCGGATCTTTGCCAGGAGATGAATCTGTCTCGCTCGCAACTGTATCGAAAAATTAAAGCTTTATTTGGCGAAAGTATCAGCGACTATATTCAACAAGTCCGGCTCGAAAAATCACGCAATTTACTTTTGGAAGGCAAGTTGTCTGTGGCTGAAATCGCTTATCAGGTGGGTTATTCGTCGCCTGATTATTTCTCCACGGTGTTCCGGTCTAAATATAATGTTGCGCCTTCACAGATCAGAAAGCAAAAGTAGAGTGACGCATACAGAACATCTTTTCTCAAAACAAAATTGAATGCAACTAAAATGAAGATTTAATGCAACAAAACATTGGATTCACTCCTTGTTTTTGTTTTAATATATTGTATACTAGGGACTTATGGTCACACAACATCTTTAGGGTATTTTGGGATAATACTTAAGTCGCCGGGTAGGATAGTCGGGTAGGTTTGCGGTTACAAATCGAATATGATGAACTACCGCAAAATTTTTTACTGGTCAATCACCGTTGCACTTGGAGGCTTTCTCTTCGGATTGGACACGGCAGTTATTTCAGGCTGCGAACGTATCATTCAACAATGCTGGAACCTGAGTGATGCCGTGACCGGCCAGATGGTCGCAATGGCTTTGTACGGTACTATTGTCGGCGCTATTTTCGGGGGCTTGCCGGCAGAACGTTACGGCCGCAAGAAGACCCTGTTCGGCGTAGCAATTCTGTACCTCGTTTCCGCCTTGGGCTGCGGGTTGTCTCCCGATGTAACCTGGCTGATGATATTTCGCTTCCTCGGTGGTCTGAGTGTCGGCGCATCTTCTGTCGTAGCACCCATGTACATTGCTGAAATTTCACCCGCTGAAATACGCGGGCGCCTTACAGCCTTGTTTCAATTCAATATTGTATTCGGCATCCTCATCGCTTACCTCTCCAACTGGCTGATTAGTATGGAAAATCCGGATAACTGGCGCTGGATGCTCGGGATTGTGGCCATCCCGTCGCTGTTGTTTGTAATCCTGATATTAACGGTACCCGAAAGTCCGCGCTGGTTGGTGGTGAATCGCGGCAACACGGCGGAAGCTTTGCGTATTTTAAAACTGATTAACCCGGAAACTGCACCTGCTTTGCTTGCCTATATGCAGGCCGGACAGGAAGCTGAACCCAAAAGTGTTGGTTTGAGCGCTTTTTTCAGCAGTCGTTACCGCCTCCCAATAATACTGGCTTTTTTATTCGCCTTTTTCAATCAGGTTTCAGGCATCAATGCCGTCATTTATTATGCCCCGCGCATTTTTGAAGAAGCAGGCCTGGCTGCAAACACCGCCTTGCTCTCGTCGGTGGGTATCGGGTTGATCAACCTGGTTTTTACCATGATAGGACTGTCACTGATAGATCGCTTCGGACGTCGATTTTTAATGTATATCGGTTCGTTCGGCTACATCCTGTCTTTGTCGGCAGTCTCCTTCGTCTTTTTTAGCGGTGCATCCGGTGGAATAACTGTTCCGGTGCTGCTTTTCGTATTTATCGCTGCCCATGCCATCGGACAGGGCGCTGTGATCTGGGTCTTTATTTCCGAAATTTTTCCAAATCAGGTGCGCTCTTTCGGCAATTCACTGGGCAGCAGCACACACTGGGTATTTGCAGCACTGATCGCTGCAGTATTCCCCTGGATGGCGAGCAGTTTCGGACAAGCATACATCTTCGGATTTTTTGCCGTGATGATGGTTTTTCAACTGCTTTTTGTTTGGAGAATGATGCCGGAAACCAGGGGTGTTTCACTGGAAATTATTGAAAAAAGAATGACTTCATCAGTCTAAAGAAATCATACAAAGGTGGGTTAAAACAGGGTTCGGGGAAGAGATTTTACCGAGCCCTTTTTCAAAACCTGTAACAATTCCACATTATGAACAATCCAAAACTGGTGTGCTTTGGGGAGGTGCTTTGGGACTTGCTTCCAACCGGTAAAATTGCCGGCGGTGCTCCGATGAACGTAGCCTTCCATGCCAACAATCTGGGCTTTTCTGCCCAGATGATCAGCAGGGTAGGAGACGACCCGCTGGGTGCTGAACTACTGAGGTTTTTAAACTCGAAAGGTGTTTCGACTCAGCATATCCAGATTGACTCAACTTACCCGACCGGCATCGTGGAAGTAACACTCAGCAGTACCGGATCTCCCAGTTACAGAATTGTTGAAGATGTAGCCTGGGACCATATCAGCAATAATAATGAGTTACAGGACATGTCGCTGCTGGAGGCCGATGTACTGGTATTCGGCAGTCTTGCTTGTCGTTCCCGGCAAACAAAACAGACCCTGCTCTCTTTATTGGGTGCAGCCACCTTAAGGGTGTTTGATGTCAACCTACGCCCCCCCTATTATTCACAAGAACTACTGGAAGAACTGCTTTTCAACGCAGATATTGCCAAATTAAATGATGAAGAGCTCCGTATTCTGGCTGGCTGGAACGGAGCAGTCGGGTCCGAAACTGATCAGATGCACTATATAAAACAACGCTTCGACCTCGACGTGCTGATGCTCACAAAAGGCGATAAAGGCGCTGCCTGTCTGGACGATACTGGCTACTATTCACATCCGGGATTTGTCGTTTCAGTACAAGACACAATCGGAAGCGGTGATGCCTTTCTGGCCGCTTTCATGAATCAAATGCTCGCCGGTGCCAGTACTCCCAAATGTCTCGAATATGCCTGCGCGCTGGGCGCACTGGTCGCTACCAGACAGGGCGGAACCCCAAATGTGACACGACATGAAATTCAACAATTTATCCATTCAAATTAAATTAAAATGGCCAAAAACAGTAGCTTTTTTGTCTTAACCCTCTGTGTGATTGGTGTATTCCTGTACGCCTGCCAGGAAAAACTTGTCGAAACGCAGGCTCGCACAACCAATACAGAGCAACATCGTCCGCAGTTTCACTTTTCGCCTGCCGAACACTGGATGAATGACCCCAACGGCATGGTTTATTATGAAGGTGAATACCATCTGTTTTATCAACATTACCCCGACAGCAGTGTATGGGGACCCATGCACTGGGGGCACGCCGTGAGCACAGATTTGGTCCATTGGGAACATTTGCCGATTGCGTTGTACCCCGATTCACTGGGCTTTATTTTTTCCGGCAGCGCGGTCATAGACTGGAATAATACCAGCGGATTTGGTAAAGACGGTAAGCCACCAATGGTCGCCATGTTTACACTTCATAACCGTATCAAAGAAAAAGCAGGCCAAAATGACTTTGAAACGCAGGGTATTGCCTATAGCAATGACCGGGGCCGCACCTGGACCAAATTCAGCGGCAACCCGGTGATTGCCAATATGAATAATGAACGTGACTTCCGCGATCCAAAAGTGGTTTGGGTGGAAAGCAGCAAACAATGGGTTGTGGCAATTGCTACAGGAAACCATATCGGTTTCTGGGGATCATCTGACCTGAAAAAATGGAGTCACCTGAGCGATTTCGGTGAGGAATACGGTGTGCATAGCGCAGGCGCCTGGGAGTGTCCTGATCTGTTTCCGATAAATGTGGATGGCACGGGAGAAACTAAATGGGGCTTGTTTGTAAACATAAACCCTGGAGGGCCCAACGGCGGTTCGGCAACCCAGTATTTTATTGGCAGTTTTGACGGCAAAACCTTTACACTTGATCCTGATTTCGCTGCCGATGTTCCCAAAGGTCGCGGCATTTGGCTCGATGAAGGGAAAGACAATTATGCCAGTGTCACCTGGTCGGATGTGCCGAAATCTGACGGTCGCCGTCTGTTTACAGGCTGGATGAGCAACTGGGAGTACGCCAATGTCGTGCCAACTACCGTCTGGCGCAATGCCTCGACTTTGCCTCGAAGCCTCACGCTGGTCAAAACTGAAGCCGGATATCGGTTTTTATCCCAACCGGTAAAGGAACTGGAAAAATTGCGCGGCAAATCCTGCGAAATCCCTGCGACACAAATCTCGGGATCGCTGGATTTAAGCGAAAAACTCGGTTTTACGCCTTCCCGGTCAGAACTGATACTTGAATTCGACCTGATCAACGCAGACGGTACAAACCTCGGCGTAGAATTATCCAATTCAAAAGGAGAATACTACCGGATCGGTTATAATTCCGCTAAAAATCAGTTCTACAGCGATCGTACGAAAGCAGGTAATCACAGTTTTTCTCCTGACAAATTTGCCACCAGCATACACGTCGCCCCTCGTGTTTCCAGAGACCAAACCCTGCGACTGCACTTGTTTTTTGATGTCGCCTCCGCAGAGCTGTTCGCCGATAACGGGGCCACAGTCATGACCGAATTGTATTTTCCGAGTGAAGAATATAATCAGGTAAAACTGTTTGCAGAAGGCGGAAACCCGCTCCCTGTGAAGGGAACTGTTTATCAGATTCAAAGAATTTGGAAATAAATTTTTTCACCATTTCATCACATTTTATCATGAAGCTAAAATTGCTTGCACTGTTTGCAATGTTGCTTTCTGTACAGCTAGCGTTCGCTCAACGCACCGTTACGGGGAAAGTAGCAGATGCAGAAAGTAATGAAGCCCTCGTAGGCGCAACTGTGATTGTGACCGGCACTACTACTGGTACATCCACAGATTCAAACGGAAGTTTTTCGTTAAACGTACCCGACGGTGCCAATTCGCTGACGGTTACCTACACTGGTTATGAAAAGCAGGAAGTGGCGATTAATGGCCAGTCCACTGTTATCATAGCCCTGCGCTCAAACGCAGTACTGGAGGAGGTTGTCGTAACGGGTTATGCGGTCGAAAAGAAAAAAGATCTGCTTGGCGCGGTAGCCGTTTTGGACTTGAGAGACGTAAAAGACGCTGCCAACCCGAATATCCTGCAGAGTATGCAGGGTAGGGTCGCCGGCGTAAACGTTGATCTCTCCGGCGACCCGGGTCAGGGCGTAAGGGTGCGTGTGCGCGGAACCAGTACCCTGGGCAAACAAAACGACCCTCTGTACATCGTTGACGGTGTTCCTATTCAGTCTTTTGTAACCAATGAAAATAACTCCACCATTCCACAAACATGGGACTTGTCCTGGCTGAATCCCAATGACATCGCTTCGATTCAGGTGCTGAAAGACGCATCCGCAGCCTCTATTTATGGAGCACGCGCATCGAATGGTGTTGTCATCATTACTACCAAGCAGCCCGACAAACAAAAAGTGCACGTCAATTTTAATGTGCGTAACAGTGTTGAAAACTGGAACGAATTTGATGACTTGACCAATAACAGAGAACGCGCCATTGTAGAATGGCAAGGGGCCGTAAATGATGGGACAAATCCCGACAATACGGGTATTTACCGCTATAAATGGCACCTCGATCCTTCTCTGGGCGCTGGTATTCAAGGGAATGGCGTACCGGTACTGGATGAAATCTATTACCCTGAATGGCTTGATGAATCCGATCAACTGCGCCCTTCCGGCTCTCCTGCAAGCCGCTACGGTGGCAATATTGAAGAAGGAACAGATTATTGGAAAGAAATTTCCCGCACAGGCCTGATCCAAAATTACGATCTGTCATTCTCTCAGGGTAACGACCGTGGTGGTGTGCAGTTCGGCGCCAATTATCTCACTCAACGAGGTGTCGTCATCAACTCCAACTTTAAAAGTATGGGGATGAGGTTAAATTCCAATCTGAAGTTCTTCAACGGGAAAGTAACCATTGGTGAAAATCTTAACGTTAACCGAGGCCAGCGTTTGTGGCTCGACAACGGTTTCGGCGGCACACCGGAACAGGCACCCTACCGATACAAGTCTATACTGCCGGTACGCACCGAAGACGGCCGCTATTCAGGCCCCCCCGGTGGCGGCTTCTCCGACCGTGACAACCCGGTGGCACTCTCGGAAGACAATAAAGACGACCGCACCACCAACGTGAAAGTATTCGGTAATGTATACGCTGAATTACAGTTGTTGAAAGACCTTTCTTTCCGAAGTAGCTTCGGTGGTGACTACGATAATATCTTGTCAAAAGATATTTTCCGCACTTATTCACGCGGCTTTTTGGCTAACAACACCGCCGAACTTACCCTGCGCCAAACACACCAGACCAACTGGGTTTTCAATAATACGTTCTCCTATAACAAGTCTTTCGGCAAACACACATTCAATGCTTTGGCCGGTACGGAGGCAATCAAAAACACAATCAACCTGTTCTCTGCAACGGGCAAAGGTTTCGCACTCGAAACTGTCGAGTACCTTCAGTTAAGCGCCGCCTCTGGAGAAAAAACAGCTTCCGGAATGAGCACAGGTTTCTCCCTGTTTTCCTACTTCGGAAAATTGAACTACAACTACTCTGAAAAATACCTGGCTTCCTTTACGATTCGTCGCGACGGTTCTTCCCGATTCGGTACCCAAAACCGCTTTGCCGTCTTCCCAGCTGCCTCTATCGGCTGGAGAGTCAGCGAGGAAGATTTTCTGAAAGGCAACGACTTTATCAATTACCTGAAAATTCGCGCGGCATGGGGCCAGACAGGCAATCAGGACATCCTGAACGACGCGCGCTTTGGTTTGTACCAGGCTGTTTATGCGCCTGCAAGTAACATCTTACCCTGGGACGGCGGATGCGCTCAAACACCTTGCCCTGATGCCGCCACTTCCTACGACATCGGGAACAACGACTCGGGCATCCTGCCATCAGGTTTCCTGGCAACCCAGACTGGTAACGACAAACTGCGCTGGGAAACAACTACTGAAACCAACTTCGGCGTTGATTTTAGTATCCTGGATAACAAACTTAACGGTACACTCGAGGTGTTCCAGCGCCAAACAGAAGATATTCTGGTGCGCCCGAAGCAAATCGGCGCATTCGGCGACGGTGCCAACCAATGGGTGAATGGCGCAAGCATGGAAACAAATGGCTGGGAAGTATCTCTTGATTATACACCAGCTGCAATCGGCGATCTTCGGTTCTCGGCAGGTACCGTATTGTCGCACTATAATTCTATTATTACGGCACTGCCGGAAAATCTGCTCGCATCTTACGTGGGTAACGAAGAACAGAATATTATCGGGCATGCACCGAATGCGTTGTTCGGATACCACACCGACGGTATTTTCCAAAATCAGGCTGAAGTTGACGCACACGCTACACAAGTAGGTGCCCGTGTCGGTGCTTTGCGTTTTGTAGACTTGAACAATGATGGTGTAATCAATGCACTCGATCAGGAATACGACGAGGCAAACGGAGTTCCTAAAGTAGAGCTGGGAATGAACCTTTCTGCTCAGTGGCGAAATTTCGACCTGAGCCTGTTTTCCTGGGCAGCATTGGGCCGGAAGGTAACTCCTGATGTGTACCGTATGGAACTGGGCTCACTGGACAATGGTGAAAATGGTGGTGTTGCACAACTGGACGCCTGGAGCCCAACCAATACCAACAGTTATATCCCGGCTGCCAGCAACAGCAACCGTCCTTACGGATTTTCGCTCGACTATAATGTTCGCAACGGTAACTTTCTGGCATTCAGGCAGGTAGTAATCGGGTATACACTCCCGCAAACCAAACTGAACAAAAATATGTCGAACCTGCGTGTGTATCTGAGCGGAGAAAACCTCGGTTGGGTGGTTGACCGCAATGGTCCGAACCAGTACCCTCAAACAGGTTGGTCTATCGAAAACAGGGTAGGGGGTATTTACCCGAAACCTCAGCGCTTTACGATTGGTATCGGTGCTGGTTTTTAATTTTTAATGTTTAAAAAATTCAAAAATGAAAAAATACTTGAACAGCAAAAGTATCCTGACGGCCGTAGTCTGCCTTTCTGTGCTGGGAGGATGTAAAAAAGAGTTTCTTGATTTTAAACCGACCGGGGTTGTTTCGGATGCTGAATTGAATACAGTGGAAAACGCAGAAAAAATGGTGATTGCTGCGTACGCATCCCTTGGAAACGACGGTTTGTTGGCTCATCAATACGAAGACATGTGGGTGTACGGCAGTGTGCGCTCGGATGATGCCCTGAAGGGTGGCGGCAGTATCGGTGACCAATTCGACAGCCACATGGTAGAAGTGTTCAACCTGAACACGCCAGCCAATGGCAATGCTAACCTGATGTGGATTTATTTGTATGCCGGCATTTCACGCATAAACGATGCCATGCAGCGTATTGAAGCTTTCTCTGATGCCGATTATCAGGCTCAGGCCGGCGTTTCTCGCAAACAGCGCCTGGCGGAACTGCGCTTTATTCGCGGACATTTCGAGTTCATACTCAAGGTGCTGTATAAATTCCCCGTTTACATTGATGAAACGGTTGCAAAAGCTGACATTGTTAAAATTTCAAATCGTGAAAAAAGCGATCAGGAAGGTTGGGCGTATATTGCAGACGAGTTTCGCGCAGGCGTAAACGATCTGCCTGATGTGCAGTCGGATGAGGGTCGTCCAACCCGTAACGCAGCCCGTGCATACCTGGCTAAAACGCTGCTGTACAAAGCATACGTGCAAAACGACCAATACCAGGTTACCAGCATCACACAGTCTGAACTGGAAGAGGTGGTAAGTCTGATCAGCGCAGTAGAAGGCACCAATGAATACGCCCTGTACGATGATTACGCTAAAAATTTCCTCTGGGAATACGAAAGCGGCGTGGAGTCGGTGTGGGCAATCATGCGCTCAATCAACGATGGATCCCCTGAAGGTCGCGGCAATTTTTCAACTGGCCTGACTTCTTCCCTCGGACCTGGTTACGGTTGTTGTTCTTTTAACCAAGGTACCCAAAACCTGGCAAATGCCTACAAAACAGACGCCAACGGTTTGCCGTTGTTCGACAGTTTTACCAGTCTTCCAAATATTGAGGATGCAACTGACATCAAAAATAACTACATGGATCCACGGATTGCTCACACGCTTGGAATCATCGGAATGCCGTTCAAATACGATCCGAACCGTATCTACGACGAAACCTATGCGCGTGTACCGGGTGTGTACGGGTATGTATTGGGTATGAAAGATCAGGAGTTGCCTTCTTCCCCTGCTTTCCGTCAGTACCAGGCGTTTTTCAGCATTTCCCGCAATACAGACCAGATTCGTTTTGGCGATTTGTTGCTGATGAAAGCAGAAGCGTTGATCGAGTTGAATCGTTTGGGTGAAGCACTCACCATCATCAATAAAATTCGTGAACGCGCCGGCAGCTCAGCCAGTACCTCCCGCCTTGTTTTTGCCGACGGTACACCAACCGGCAACTGGAAAGTTGGTCAGTACCCTACACTGGGTACGCAGGACAATGCGCGTAAAATCCTTCGTTTTGAACGCCGCCTCGAACTGGCTTTTGAATCCAAGCGATTCTTCGACCTCGTGCGCTGGGGCGTTGCAGAGCAAACAATCAATGCATTTTTCAACGATGAAAAAACATACCGTGATTACCTGAAAGATGCACATTTTACCGCCGGTCGCGATGAATATTTAGCGATCCCTCAGGCCCAAATAACAATCAGTCAGGGCCTGTACAAGCAGAATTTGGGGTACTAACCCTGTAAACAGTGGGAGTAGGGCGACTTGTGGCACTTGAATTGCACATTGGTCATTAACTTGGCGCAGTTTTTCAGGTGTTTCATTGAGGGTGTTCGGGAGTTTATTCTGAGTCGAAAGTAATAAATCCCCGAATTTCCCACAGATCGCCCTCTCTCCTCCATCACCCACCATTATTGTTATGAAACTGAATTGCACTTTAGGCATTTTGTTCTGCCTTGTCGCCATACAGGGTGCCTCCGGCCAGGCTTTCAGCCATGTTGAGACCTTTACCCGCCTGGATTCTATCCATAATACCAACGGCGTAGCTGTGGCCGATTATGACAACGATGGAGATATTGACCTCTTTTTTACCGGAATCCAGAACTTCAATCCAACGGATCATAATACCTGGAACCATCTCATGCGAAATCGGGGCGATGGCACATTTGAAGATGTTACAGTGGCCGCCGGCTTCGGTATTCAGTATGTAAATGAGGGACTTAGAGCCGAAAGAGGCGAAAAAATGGGCGTTTCCTGGGGCGATTACGATAATGATGGCTTCCCCGATCTGTTTCTGGCAAACAGCCGTGAAAACCAGTTGTATCATAACGAGGGAGACGGCACTTTTAAAGATGTAACCGCGATTGCCGGCGTGGCCGGTTGTAATGTTTGTTATTCAGCTACCGGGCTTTGGTGGGACCACGATCGCGACGGCGATCTCGACTTATACGTTTCTAATCTCAACACAACCAATGTAATGTATGAAAATAAGGGTAATGGCCACTTCGAAGATGTAACTGAATTACTCGGAATTGGCGGGGGCGCTACCATCACCTGGTCGAGTGTGGCCATAGACGCAGGCAAAGACGGGTTCCTGGATCTGTTAAATGTTAATGATACCCAGGCAAAAGAGTTTTTTGAAAACCGATCCGGCCTGAAATACAACGAAGCCGCCCTTGCTTATCGTTTGAACAATAAAGGCGCGGGTATGGGTGTTGCTATCGGCGACTGTAATAACGATGGCCTCTTCGATATTTATATAACCAATATTTTTACTCACTTGCCCAATCCGTTGTTTGTAGATCAGGGAGACCGGCGTTACAAAGACGTGGCACCTGCCTGGGGAGTAAACAACACAGGCTGGGGTTGGGGCACCCAATTTCTGGATTTTGACCATGATGGCGATGAAGACCTTGCAGCAGTAAATGGCCCGATTGATGAAGTAAATCAGATACCGCAACCCGATATTGAGAATTTTTTCTACAAAAATTTATTAAAACAGGGCGAATCACGCTTTGATGACTGGTCTGAACAGTCGGGAACAAACGGACTGGCAAAAGGCAAGGGACTTGAAACCTTCGATTACGACTACGACGGAGACCTGGATATGGTGGTGGCAAATATGCTTGAAAATGCCTATTTTTTTCGAAATGAAACCATTCAAAACAACGAACAAACTTCACAAACAAACTGGCTTCAAATCAAACTGGAAGGTGTGGTTTCCAATAGAAATGCTTTCGGAACAACCGTAAAAATCCGAATCGGAAATGAATGGCTCTACCGCTACCACCACGGCGGCGCTATTTTCGGACAAAGCATCAAACCAGTGCATTTCGGTATCGGAAGCTCTGCAATGATCGATGAAATACGCTTCACCTGGCTCACCGGCGTAACTGAAGCTATTTATAACGTGCCTGCTAACCAAATTTTATCTTTCAGAGAGGGATCCGGCACCGTAGTAATAGAAGAAAATGACGGAAATGGTGGCAGCTCCACATTTATTGAAAGGCATTACGTCCAACCCAACCCATTTGTCGGCGAAACAAATCTGATATTTCAGTTAGCAAAAGCGGAAACCCTCGATCTTCGTATTTTTAATACATTGGGACAAGAAGTGTACCATAATTCCAAAATTCTGGATGAGGCAGGTACCTTGTCATTTGACTGGGATGGCAGCGGTCAAAATTCCGGTATTTATCTGTACACAGCCACCTTTGGTGACAAACAAATGACCGGGAAGTTAGTCATGGTGACTCAACCGTAATGTTCATTTTTCAAATTTTAACAGATAAACCATGCGTCTCTTCTCGATTTTATTATCGTTATTCCCCATTTTTTCCCTGCAGGCCCAACATTCAGTTGCAAGGCAATGGAATGAAAAGGTATTGTTTGCAATCAGTAAAGACTTTGCGCGCCCTACCATACATGCACGCAACTTGTTCCATACATCGGTGGCAATGTACGATGCATGGGCTGTGTATAGCCCGGAAGCGGAAACGTATATGCTTGGAAAAACGGTACATGGTTTCAATAGCCCTTACCACACCGTTCCGACACCAGTCAATGTGAAAGCGGCGCAGGAAGAGGCAATTAGTTTTGCAGTTTATCGCTTGATACGTGAACGTTTCGTCGAGTCTCCCGGCTGGACACTGTTACAACCTGAAATTGACAAATTAATGATGTCGCTGGGCTACGATATTCATAATGAATCAACAAACTACAAACGGGGGCCGGCAGAAATGGGTAACTATATTGCACAACAAATCATCGCCTTCGGCCTGCAAGATGGCTCCAACGAAGTCAACAGGTATACTAATCAATACTATAATCCGGTTAACCCGCCGATGCAGATTGAGTTGCCGGGTAATGAAAAAATCATGGATATTAATCGCTGGCAGCCTTTGAAATTCTCAACATTTATTGACCAGAGCGGAAATCAGTTTAATAATTTTATTTCCCCGTTTTTAAGTCCGGAATGGGGCAATGTGGTACCCTTTGCCTTGCAAGCAGAGGATGCCGAGATTAAAGAACGCGCCGGACATAATTACAGAGTCTACCACGATCCCGGCCCACCTGCCATGTTGGATCTGAATCAGTTCGGGGGCATTTCGGAGGAATTCAAATGGAATTTCGCCTTTGTTACCGTTTGGGGCGCTTTACTTGATCCCGGTGACGGAGTAATGATAGATATTTCGCCAGCATCCATCGGCAATAATAGCGTTTATCCGACCAATCTGGCTGGTTTACACGATTTTTACGATGAATTTGAAGGCGGTGACAGTAGTACCGGACGCCAGTTAAACCCTCGTACCGGACAACCGTACGAGCCGCAAATCGTACCACGTGGCGATTATACCCGTGTGCTGGCGGAGTTTTGGGCGGATGGCCCGAATTCCGTTACCCCGCCTGGCCACTGGTTTGATATGCTTAATTACATAAACGACCAGCCGGGACTTCTGAAAAAAATACGAGGTACGGGCCCATTGTGCAACGATCTTGAATGGGATGTAAAAGCCTATTTTACACTGGGAGGAGCAATGCACGATGCGGCGATATCGGCCTGGGGTATCAAGGGCTGGTATGATAGTGTGCGTCCGGTTTCCGCCATTCGTGGAATGGCCGAATTGGGCCAAAGCAGCGATCCCGATTTGCCGCATTATCATCCCGGCGGCTTGCCTCTGATTCCAGGTTATATTGAAATTATTCAGGCAGGTGACCCTCTGCAAGGTGTTAGTAATCAATATATTGGGGAAGTTAAACTAAAAACATGGAAAGGCCCGAATTATATTGGTAATCCCCAAACCTCGGTGGCCGGAGTGGGCTGGATCAGGGCGAAAAACTGGTGGCCATATCAGCGACCCACCTTTGTGACTCCACCGTTTGCCGGTTATGTTTCCGGACACTCCACCTACAGTCGCGCGGCCGCCGAAGTCCTGACGGAGCTTACCGGCGATGAATATTTTCCGGGCGGTCTGGGCGAATTTCACTGCAAAAAAAACGAATATCTCGTGTTTGAAGACGGCCCCAGTAAAGATATTGTCTTGCAGTGGGCCACTTACCGAGACGCTTCCGATCAGTGCAGTTTGTCGCGAATCTATGGCGGTATACACCCTCCTATGGATGATATCCCCGGCCGCTTGATCGGTATCAAAATAGGGCAACGTGCTGTTGATTTTGCCGAGCAGTATTTCAGGAAAACCACCTCTGAAGTACCAGTTTCCGCGTTTAATATTTTTCCGAACCCAACCAGTAGCGCAGTACAAATTGAAGCAGATTATGAAGGAATTATGTCTGTAAATGTATATTTTTTGGATGGTCGTTTGGCAATTTCTACTAAACTGTTTCTGGCAGAGGGCCGCGCTATTCTGAATTTGTCGGACATGAGCACGGGGATGTATATAGTAGTGGGTCTGGATGCAACCGGGCGTCAGATTTTCAGGGAGAAGTTGGGACGGTTGTAAATTTTCCGTTATATAAATGGGACATGAGTAACGCGTTGACGGATTCATAAACATAATTCTATGACTACCCAACCCGAAGTTAAGAGATCAAAGCCAATTTGATGACGAAAATTTGTGCTAACAGCATTACC
>CAILQK010000058.1 GCA_903836265.1 uncultured Bacteroidota bacterium
CCGGCCATGCAGGGCGACCGAAGCGCAGGTACACCGGACCATAATATTCTGTAATGGCCAGTGTGGCCGCTTTGGTCTGGTTGTAGTCGCACGGATTGATAACCACCATGCCGGGCAGCATGCGCATCATGCCGACATCTTCAAGAATCTGGTGGGTGGCTCCGTCTTCACCCAGTGTCAGACCGGCGTGAGAGGCACATATTTTGACATTTTTATGGGAATAGGCCACACTCTGACGGATCTGGTCGTACACACGTCCGGTAGAGAAGTTGGCAAATGTGCCTGTGAAAGGTATTTTTCCGGCAGTAGCCAGCCCCGCGGCAATACCGATCATGTTGGCCTCGGCGATACCTACCTGAAAAAAGCGTTCGGGGAACTCTTTTTTAAAGTGTTGCATCTGAAGAGATTCCAGCAAATCGGCGGTCAGACCAACCACTTTGGGGTTCTGACGACCGGCTTCGAGAAGGCCCTGGCCGAATCCTTCGCGGGTTGCGCGCGATCCGGAGGAGGTGATATCGTTGATATTCATTTTTCTGATATTAGGTGCAGGAGAAGATGTATCCTGCGTCAGAGAGATAGATTTCGGATCAAAAATCGCCCAGTGAAGTGGCGGGCAGCTGATTCATGGCACTGTCATACTGCTCCTGATTGGGAGCTTTACCGTGCCATTTGTGGGTGCCGGCCATGAAGTCCACGCCGTGTCCCATTTCCGTTTTCATCAGGATAACCACAGGCTTGCCCTTTCCCGTGCGGCGCTTGGCGCGCTGAAGCATGGCTGCGACAGCCTCCAGGTTATTGCCTTCTTCCTGGATCAGGACATCCCATCCGAAAGCCTTCCATTTGGCTGGCAGATTGCCGAGCGAGATAACATCATCATTAGAGCCGTCAATCTGCTGTCCGTTCCAGTCAACGGTAACGATCAGGTTATCCACCTTATGGTGCGCGGCAAACATCATGGCCTCCCAGCACTGCCCCTCCTGCAGCTCTCCGTCGCCGCAGAGGCAGAATACCCATCTTTTGTCGCCGTCAAGGCGTTTGGCGAGAGCGGCGCCAATAGCAGCGGACATACCCTGACCGAGCGATCCGCTGGCAATCCGGATACCGGGCAGGCCTTCATGCGTAGCGGGGTGTCCCTGCAGGCGGGAGTTCAGTTTTCGAAAGGTATTCAGCTCCTGAACATCAAAGTAGCCATTGCGTGCCAGCACGGAGTACCACACAGGAGAGATATGTCCGTTCGAAAGGAAGAACATATCTTGCCCTTTTCCGTCCATTTTGAATGGTTTGGCTTTGTGTTTCATTACCTTTCCGTAAAGGGCCACGAAGTATTCCACGCAGCCCAGAGAGCCGCCGGGGTGACCGCTTTGACAATTGTAAACAAGTCGCACGATGTCGCGACGCACCTGTGCTGCCTGTTCCTTAAGTTGGTCAAATTCTGCCATTATATATGTTTCAGTGTGAAAATGCCTGTTGGCGGGTCAAAGGTAGTAAAGTATGCGCAAGTAGTACCGCTGAAATACGATGGGCGCCCCTGTACGGAGGCGCCCATAGCTGAAGAAAACAGAAACGGAACACAGGCCATTACGGATTTGGAATTACCAGCACCTGACCCACCTTGATTTCATCGGGATCATCGAGCTGATCTCTGTTGGCATCGAAAATCTGTTTGTACTTCATCATGTCGTCGTAGTAATGCTTGGCGATTTTGCTCAGGCTTTCCCCTTTTTCCACCATGTGTTTTGCATAGATTGTCGGGTTATCCACCTGAATATCGGCCGCTATGTCAGCCGGAGATGCGCCACCTGCTGCCTTGATGGCGTCCCATATCTGGTCTTTGCCGTGGCCGAAGGATACATAGCCCCAGATTCTGAGAACTCCGTCAGCCCCTTCTTCGATTCGGCTGTCACGCATACCGAGTTTTCCACATACTGCGATTGCACTCGCATACTTTTCTTTCAGTGCCATTTGAATAATGTTTAAAATGAAGAATTAAGAACAGGGCAAAAGTAGTGATTAGCATGACCAAAACAATACAGCTATAAAAAGGAAGTTGGCCAGACAGATTTCTCTCGTCTGACCAACCCTTTCAGGAGATTAACCGAAAAATTGGCGTGCCACTTTCGGACCGGGTGTGATGTCTTATGC
>CAILQK010000059.1 GCA_903836265.1 uncultured Bacteroidota bacterium
CGCGAGGCATTCAACTGGTACAGAACCAACTTCGGCATGGATCTCGTCTTCTTCGAGGACGCCGCAGTAGCAAAACTGATGTTACCCTACACAGGTGGTGAACCCCGCGCCCGACATGCCATCCTCGCCCTCAATCTGAATGGTGGAGGAGGCATGGAGATCTGGCAATATACGGAAAGAACGCCCGAACCACCCGCATTTACACCCGAACCCGGTGATCTGGGAATTTCCGTTGCCAAAATCAAATGTGCCGATGCCGCAGCTGCCGAAAAAAACTTTCGCGCCAAAGGTCTGAATGTACTCACAACCGCCAGCAGGCGCCCCGATGGAAACCGCCATTTTTTTGTCAGAGACCCATGGAATAACCTCTTTGAAGTAGTAGAAGCTGCCGACTGGTTCTCCAACCCCGGCAAGAGCGGAAACGGTGGTATATATGGCGCACTCATCGGAGTATCAGACATGGAGCGATCTGTACGATTCTACATGAATGTCCTTGGCTTCAACCAGATTATGTACGATCAGACCGGATATTTCCCTGATATGAAAGAGATTTCCGAAGGACAGTACAGACGCGTGCTGCTCAGGCACCCGGAAAAACGCAAGGGGCCTTTCAGTCGCCTGCTCGGCGATGCCGAAATTGAACTGGTTCAATCGCTTGACAGGAAACCCCGAAAAATTTTTGAAAACAGATTCTGGGGCGATCTCGGGTACATACACCTTTGCTTCGATGTCAATGGCATGGAAGATCTCAAAAAATTCTGTGAATCGAGGGGGCATCCGTTCACTGTTGACAGCAGCGGGCTGTTCGACATGGGAGAGGCCTCCGGCGCTTTTGCATATATAGAAGACCCCGACGGAACGCTCATTGAGTTCGTCGAGCCGTACAAGTTGCCCATCGTAAAAAAATGGGGCTGGCATCTCGACTTTCGCAAACGCGGCAATCCGGAAAAACCACTCCCCTCTTTCCTGCTGAAAGCACTCAGATTTCGCAGGAAAAAGCAGGATTGAACCAACACACAGAAGCAGATATATTCTCTGCATCGCAATCATTTTAAAACACCCAATCGGAATACAGCGTGGGCCGCAAGAAAAAACTGCTCAAATTCGCCGAAATACTCTCATTCCCCAATGTTTATGAGTGCTACAATGTTCAGGAGCCCGTACTAACCGGTGCCGATCTCCAGCCCGTGGATCTGAAAGGGAAATGGCGCAGTGAACATTTCAGGAACGATGCCCCTGTCACACTGGAACTGGCATGTGGCCGCGGCGAATACACCGTCGGTCTCGCACGACTGTTCCCCGACCGAAATTTCATAGGTGTCGATGTAAAAGGTAACCGGATGCATACCGGCGCCAAGGATGCTCTCCGCAACGGCCTGAGCAATGCCGCTTTCCTGCGCACACGCATTGAGGTGATTGATCACTTCTTCGAACCGGGAGAAGTGGATGAAATCTGGATTACGTTCTGCGACCCCTTCCCCCGATCCAGCAAGGAAAACAGGCGCCTGACATCTCCCTTCTTCCATGAAAAATACAGAAAAATACTGAAACCGGGCGGACTGGTGCATCTCAAGCACGACGACGATGATTTTATCAGGTTCACACTGGCTTCAGTATCGGAAGACAGCGCGTGCAGCCTGCAATATCAAAATCTTGATATTTATGCCGGAGAATTGCCCATACCGGAGCTGAGCATTCCCACGCTCTACGAATCAAAACACCTGGCGGCAGGCAAAACAATCAAGTATCTGCGGTATCAGATTTCTTAATTTACCGTTAAAGGGTTGCATCGTCGGAAAAAAAGCCTGTAATTTTATAGTACACGCTTAAATCCACAGCATACCCCATGAACAAACATTATCAACTCCAGCCAATCGCCCGGTGGGCCAATGAAGACCGACCTCGCGAGAAAATGCTCTCCAACGGCCTGACTGCCGTTACCGATGCCGAACTCGTTGCCATCCTGATAGGTTCAGGAACCGTCGGTGAAAGTGCCGTATCGCTGGCACAGCGAATACTTGCATCCGTAGAAAACAACCTCCACGAACTCGGAAAAAGATCCACCAAAGACCTTCAAAGATTCAGGGGGGTAGGTGAAGCCAAGGCTGTTTCAATCACGGCAGCACTCGAACTGGGCAGAAGAAGATACCTGTCAGATCTGAAGCAAAAGCCGCGCGTCACTTGCAGCAGAGACGCTTTCAACGCCATCTCTACCCGCCTGAATGACCTGCACCACGAAGAGTTCTGGATTCTGCTGCTGAACAGGGCCAATGAAGTATTTGGAAGAGAACGCGTGAGCATAGGCGGCACCAATGCCACGGTGGTTGATCTGAAACTGGTATTCAAGGTGGCACTCGATGCGCGTGCAGCGGCGTTCATCGCTATCCATAACCATCCGTCGGGGAATCTGCAGCCGAGCCGCGCAGACATAGACCTGACCGAGCGACTCAAACAGGCCGGAAAAATTTTCGACCTGCCCCTGCTTGATCATCTTATTATTTCTGAACGGGGCTATTACAGCTTCGCTGACGAGGGCAGTCTGTAGTTGATCAGGAAAGGCTGCCGGCTTCGGGAGCCATACCGGCGCTGTACCGCAGGATTCTGCTTACCGATGTGGCGGAAGGCTGGAACTGCACCCTGACAAGATGTGCCCTGGCACTCTGCATGGAACGGAACTCGGATAAAAGATAGTCGTCGGCCTCAATGGCATGCGCCATCTCGATGGCTTCCACAGCCGACATTTCATGGTACAGAAACTGCACCAGTGCATCGTTGGTGTAGGTATCTTCCATAGGCTTTTGATACTCGGTTTTTAACAGTGAGAGGAACTGAATTAAAAACAGTTATTGCGTTCGCATATTGCATGAAATGGCAAATAATACAGAACTTTAACAAGTGTTAAGGCGCCATATCCGGAATATCAGTTCAATATGACGATTTTGACCATGATGGCATCGGGCTCATCAAAGGTTGCCTCGCTGGTGGCAAAAATCATGTAAACACCCGACTTTACCCGATTGCCGAGGTAGTCGCGTCCATTCCATACAGCCTGACCGCCCAGCGCCTTGCCTTCATACACCAGATTGCCTGAAACATCAGTGATTTTCACGTTGGCATCGCGGGCCAGACCATATATGGCAACAGGGCCATCGTAACCAGGCTCTACAGGATTGGGATAGGCGTACGCAGTTGGCCGATTGATTTTTGTACCCTCTACAGCACCCGACCGGATAGAGAGAACACCCTTCTCGGTTCCGATCCACACCTCTCCGCTGATCTGGTTGATTGCAATGTCAGTCACGGAATTGTCGAAAAGTGGACTGTTCGTGTTGGTGTAGCGGGCTATCTGTTCAAGGCCATCGGGCGACTGTACAAATATTCCGTTTGCAGTACCAAACCATTTTCGGTTGGCGCCGTCCACTGCAATGGTTTTTACATCCTCCGTTTCAAGCAGATATCCGTTGAATCCGTCCACATTCACAATGCGTCTGCGGCCGGATGCGCACGGTGCGTCGCTTGAAAAGATATTGCTGCCACACTCAAAACTGACCACCCCCTGTTGCGTACCCACCCATACATCGCCGTCCAGGTCAACAGTAATACAGTTGATCGTGTTGGTAGGCAAAACACTGTTGGCTGTCGAGATGATTTTGTACCGGTCGTCGGATGGATCGTCAATATTGGTGCCGCTGTCGTAAACCATGATTCCTGCATTGAATGCAAGAACAAACCATTTGTACCCGCTCTGGTCAACTGCTACCTGCAGAACGCTGCTCGCGGGGGCACCAGAGAAGTTTTTCCACGTTCCGTCCGCTTTTTTAACGGCGATCGGAGCACTCGCACCAAAGTTGCTTATCCACAGATTGTTTTCCTGATCGAAAGCAAGTCCCCCGACAGCAGTTCTGTTCGTTCCGGACGCGCCGGCATCTCTGAGGATAGAATTCGTTTTATTATAACACTGGGCAGTAGCTCCGGGTACCGTGGCCTCGGTGAGCCCGCCCACAAAACTGCCAACATAAAACTTGCCGGGCACTGCCGGATGGGCAGCCACACGCCACATATCCTTGTCACAATCAAAAGGCTTTATTTCAGGGTTTGTTTCACCTGTAAACCTCGACCACTGATTGTCTTCATAAATATATATACCCGAACGAAATTCATACAGCGGCTCCAGATTGGATTTGGCTCCCGGGGTTGCTATATATACTTTGTTCCCCGCAATAGAAATATCGGATGCAATATGCCTGTATGGAGAGTTGAAAGTAAACTGCTCGCACGCACCCTGATTTTTGTCAAACACCCGGAATCCATCGTTCTGATCGGAAAACCAGAACTGCCCGTCGCCTGACTCTATGCCATAAAGAGGAAACTCCGCGTTACACGGACCGTGAATTTCACTTCTTGTGCCATCAGTTTCCAGGTATTCCACTGTTCCGATTCCAAAATTGGCAGGATTGTACCACCCGGCCACCAGTCCGCTGCCTTCAGCTGTAAGATACCTGACTGTTCGTCCGGAATAGGACACCAGTTCTTCAGGAATACCGCCGGTCCAGCGGTACAGTTTGTTGCCAGCACCGAACACAAGCTGATTATTCCAGACACAGGCAGCCGTTACCGGCATACCGGCAGGGAAACCCTGCGCACTGCCCATTGCCTCCCAGCGACCGAAATCAGCAGGATTGTCATCATCGAACGGCAGGTTGAACATACCATCGTCGGTTCCCATCCAGATTTTACCTCCTGCAACGGCAACTGTTTTTACAGCCATGCCGGTAAATACTGTATATCTGGCTTCTGCAGCCTCCATATCAAATTTCAGCACACCAAAACCACAGGCGAAATAGGCATCTGAACCATCGAAAAAGACATCATAAATCTTTTTGTCTCCGATAATATTGGTGTTTTTCTGGATAAACGGCAGGTTCAGTACCGATCCGTCGGCAGGATAGTACAAGTCCAGATTATTATTGGTATAGGAAATGACAAGTGCTTCGGCAGCAGGACAGTACCGGACCAGGTTGATACCCACATCGCTCAGGCCCTCCACTTTGGTGATAAACCTCGCGCTTCGATCCGATTTGCTGATTTCGGCAATCGCCCACTCGGTGGCAAGGTATATACTCTCCGGACTTTGAGTAACGTAAACAGAGCGCTGCCAGGGCAAGTGCTGCCTCCATTCGCCGATGGCAACGGAAGGCAGCGCCAATTCAGGTTGCGCTGACAAATGAACATGGCAGACAGTACTCAGAATCAACAGAATTGCGATGCGCATATTGAACAGTTTTTCGCTTTGTATGATACCTTGAGCAGGCAGATGGTTGCCTGAAGTATTTCATTTCAGTACACCAACCTGTCTCTGAAAGCTCTATCTTTGTTATTCATTTTTGCCGATCAACTATGCGCCTGCTCCTTATTCTGACTTCTCTCCTTCTTTTCTCGTGCAACTCCACACCGGAGGAATCAAAAGCTGAAAAGCTGGCGAAGGCCGTATGCAACTGTGCGACACCGCTCCTTATGCTGAACCGTGAAGTTCAGACAAGCCCGAAGAACGAAGATTTCGACCGCATTCAGGCTCAGTTTGAGCAATCCAGAAGATGTATTCAGGAGCAGCGAATCAAGCCGGAGGATATACCGGAAGTCCTGAAAGCACTTGTCGTCAGATGCCCGGATCTTTCAGCCAGTCAGGCCCTGACGGAAGAGCTGCTGAAAAACTAGCGCCTCAGCACTTTTTCGTAATGACCAACCCAGTCGTCGGGAGATACCCTGGCGGCCAGTTCCCGGATGAGTTGCAGGGGTATATCGTCCTGTTTTTTGAACCGAACGCACCCTTTGCCCATATCCAGCTTGCGCCTGGAGTGTCTCGGGTATTCAGCAGTGAACCACTCAAGCAGTTCGGGCATTGAGTACAGTCCCAGGTGATGCAGCGATATGCCACTTGCCCTTGCGCCGACACTGATGAACGGAAGTGGCTTGCCCGGGGTACAATGATAACCCGCGGGGTATCTGCCCAGTGGCACGACAAAGGTCGGCATTCCATTGAGCATTATTTCATCGAAGCCCGGCGGCAGGCTCGTCCTGAGGGCTTCCAGTACAAGCGCAAAAGCCTCTTCGAACGGGCCCGACATGCTGGATTTGTCTGTTGACATATAATGTTGGTGGTTGAAATTACTGATTACCGGTCTGGCCGCGCACTGTTCTCGCCATATCTTCCGGATTCAGGTTGAATCAGTCGCCTGTTGAAGCCTTTTTGGCGCTGTACATTTTGTAGAGAATAAATCCGCATACAGATACCGCTGCAATGACTATTGGCATGGATTGCTGGGTGCCAAGATTGCGGATTGAGAAGGCGAAGACAACAAACAGCACATTAAACAGGAGCAGCACCGAAGTGGCTCGTGCGTGTGAGCCTGTGATTGCAAGCATCTGGTGATGAATATGCGTTTTGTCGGCAGTGAAGGGGGAGTTTCCCCGCATCATTCGACGGGCAAAAACACTGCATGTATCGAAAATGGGCAGGATGAGCACAGCCAGTGCGACAGAAGGGGCACTGGCAAGCCGGAACGGACTGGACAGAGCCATCTGATAATTGGCCTCCACAAATTCAATGGCAAGAACTGAGCACATTGTTCCGATGAGAAGCGAGCCCGTGTCTCCCATAAAAATCCGGCAGGGAGCCAGGTTATATTTCAGAAATGCGATTATTGATCCTCCAAGTGCAATAGCTGATACTGCCAGGGATATCATTCCGACGGAAAAAAACCAGACGCCAAACGAGATGCAGGCCAGCAGGCCGATGCTGCCCGCCAGGCCGTTGATCCCGTCAATCAGGTTGAATGCATTGATAATCCCAATGATGATGGTGGCTGACAGGGCAAAACGCACCATCGTGGGCAGTTCATGTACTCCAAGCACTCCATAAAAGCTGGTAATCTGTACATCTGCCTTGTAAGTGAGGATAACCGCAACCATCAGTTGCCCGACAAACTTTTTTACCGGAGAGACAGGCGTGAGGTCGTCCAGTACCCCGAGCAGGAAAATAATAATGAAAGCTGCCAGAATATACTGAAGCGGGCCGAATGCCTGCAGGGGCGTCCAGAGTACAATACCGCAAACAGTTCCGGCAAATATCGCGACTCCTCCGAGGGAAGGTGTGGGAGTAGCATGCGAACTTCTGTCGTTCGGGTGATCGAACAGGCGCAATTCTTTCGCTACCCGGATAATGACAGGTATGATCGAATATGTAAGCATGAATGCCGTGACGAAAGCGAGTACAAGCGTGTACATATTGACTTGACAGGAGATCGCTTGGGAGTATGACGTGTATGCGGATTAAAATCCGAACGGGCGAAGATAGCAAAAAAAACGGGAGCATCCTGTGTTTCAGGCGGCTCCCGCAAAAAATGATTTTTATTTTTTACTGTTCAGCTTTCTTCTCGCAGCTTGCAGCCGTCTTTCCGGCGCAGCAGGCTTTACCGGAAGATGCAGCAGAACCGGCGCAGGATTTTCCGGCCTCGGCCGTTTTGCCAGCGCAGCAGGCCTTGCCGGAAGTTGCAGAAGCACTGCAGCTGGCCGTCTTTTTGGTCATTGCTGTTTTGTCAGTCACAGATGCGGAAGTGCTGACGAAAGCGTTGGAGGATTCATCATACTTGACATTGACGAACTGAAAATTGCCCTGGGCATCTGCCTCTTTGCGGACATAGGCGACAGAACCGTCTTCGTTGGAACGCTTTTCAATAGATGGATCAGCAGCAGCAGCCTTGGCGGCTTTGTCTGCGCAGCAGGATTTACCGGCGGCTGCAGAAGCACCGTGACATGATTGTGCATTGGCGGCGAAAGCGCCGAGAACGAAAGAGAAAACAAAGAAAAGAAGTGCCTTCTTCATGAGTGACAATAATTTGCGGTTAACAGTTAGACAAATTTGCGAAGCTACCAAAACCGGTAACCCTGCAAAGGTAAAATATTCTCGGCAAAAACTGTGCCTGAATCAGGCCATTAACACAGTATTGAATTTCGTTTCAGTTTATCTTCCGGCAAGTATGGCATTGTACCGGGGACGGTCATTGAGCAGACGTATGGCCTCTTTGACCTCCGGATCATTGACCAGATTTTTGCGCACCTTGCCGCGCTGGAAGTAGTACCTGCCCACAATTTCCTGTTCAATTTCGTGCAGAATCCTGTCCCTGTAACGGGCGAGTTCCTCCTGTTTGGCAGTCTGAATCTTGCGTTCCAGCGCGTCAAGATCAGCGCCGACGGGCAGATGCTCCTTTTCTGCAAGCGCCCTGAGTTCATCCAGCTTGCTCTCCGATTTTGTTCTGTACTGAAACTTGTGTTTCGGAACATACTGTACAAATTCGTCAAATGCAGTGAACTCAAATACTTCCACAGAGTCAATTTGGGGGTGTTTCAGTGTATATTCTGTGGCAAAATCGAAGATAACATCCTGCTCGAGCAAAGCCCTGACAACACCTTCTGCAGTATCAACCGGCAGCAACACATCCGGTTTGACACCGCCGCCGTCCAGTACTGTCCGGCCATTTCTTGTTCTGAATACAGCTCTCTCCGATTCGGGTATGTCAACAGGAATACCGTCTTTATACCTGGATGCCTGGATACAGCGCCCCGAAGGTATGTAATACTTTGCCGTTGTGAGTTTTATTTTGGCATTATAACCCACATCTTTCGTATTCTGTACCAGTCCCTTGCCATAGGTGAGCTGTCCCATGACTACTGCCCGGTCCAGATCCTGCAGAGCGCCCGAGGTAACCTCGCTGGCGGAAGCGCTGTGGCGGTTTACCAGCACCACGACCGGAATATCCTTGTCAACAGGAGGGCCCTGCGTGCGGAGGGAAATATCCCACTCCGGCACCTTCCCTTTGGTACTTGCCACCAGCTCTCCTTTCGGAACAAATACATTTACCAGATCAATAGCTTCATTCAGGAGACCGCCCCCGTTTTCACGAAGATCAAGAATAACACCCCTCAAACCCGGATTCTTTTCCTTCAGTTTGATGACTGCCTCTGCCACATTGCCACCGGCATTCTGGGTGAACGTGGTCAGATTGACATATCCTATGTTTTCTGCCACCAGTCCGGAGTGCGGCACATTCGGAATAATTACCTCACCCCTTTCGAGGGTAATTTTAAGCTCCTTTGGTTCACCGGGCCTCTGCACCGTGATATTGGCTTTAGTACCGGGATAACCGCGCAGGAACTGTTGTACCTCCAGCTCCGTCCGGTTTTTGGCACTTTGTCCTTCGATACTGAGCAGCAAATCGCCCACTTTCAGTCCGGACTTGTGTGCGGGGCTGTTTTCGATAATTTCTGTAACAACAACGTAATCGCCCATACGTTTTCCGGAGGCACCAACACCGTTGTACTGTCCGTCGGACTGTATCCGCCAGCCCTCAACATCGGTTTCGGAAATATAGTTTGTAAAGGGATCGAGGCCGGTGAGCATGGCATCAAGGCCGCGCCGCATCAACTGATTGGGATCCAGCTGATCCACATAGGAATGATTTACCTCCCTGTATGCATTGGCGAAAATTTCCAGGTTTTTGGCAATGTCGAAGTATTTGCTTTGTGCAGTCAGGTTGACAGGCAGGGCGGTTGCGGCGGCCAGGACAACCGGCAGTATTCGCTTCAGAATCATGGAATTGAGCTTACGGTTCAGTTTCGGTCAATAAATTCAGTTAGAACAGCAATCAGTTCATTAGGTTTATCGGCATGTACCCAGTGCCCGGCATTTTCAATGGCAGCGATCTCTGCCTGCGGGAACAACCTCTTTATTAACGCTGTATCGGCCCCTTTAATATAGTCGGAACGATCTCCTCTCACAAAAAGCGCGGGCTTGTCGAAGGGTTCCCCGGCAACAGCATCAAGAATGTCGGGGAAATGGCGCCAAAGGACGGGCAGGTTCATTTTCCAGGCAAATTTTCCATCATCATTCCGGGTGATATTTTTGAGCAGAAACTGGCGGGTACCCTCATCGGGAATACGCGCAATGAGAAAGTTTTCAATATCGCCCCGGGTCTGCATGGCCGACAGGTCTGTTTCAAGCAGGGCCTCAAAAATACCAGTGTGGTTGTCGGCGGCCCTGCCGGGTGCCATGTCAACAACAATGAGTTTGTCCACCATTTCCGGATAGCTGAGAGCCACCTGCATGGCAACCTTGCCTCCCATACTGTGGCCTATCAGTACAGCAGAGTGTATCCAGTGACTCTCCATAAAAATCCGGATATCTTCTGCCAGTTCTGTGTAGGTATGAGAAGGCATGTGCGGGGATCGGCCATGATTCCTCAGATCAGGCGTTATCACCAGATACTGGCTGGCCAGACTTTTGGCGATCGTCTGCCAGTTATCGGAAAAGCCGAACAGTCCGTGCAGAATAATCACGGGTTTCCCGGCGCCAAATTCGCGGAAGTACAGCTCCATAGCGAGAAATCAGGTTTTTAACCAGGGCGCTTCACCTGAAATTGATAAGTGCTGCCGGATTGACTGGCCGCCCCTTGTACCACAGCTCGAAGTGCAGGTGCGGGCCGGAGGTATTCTCTCCGCTGTTGCCGATGATTGCAATGGCCTCCCCCGCCTTCACTGCGGTTCCCGTCTGACGAAGCAGCACAGAATTGTGCTTGTACATTGTGACTACATTATTCGGGTGCTGAATGGCGATACTGTACCCCGACTCCATCGTATATCCGGCGTAAATAACTACCCCATCTGCAGCCGATTTGATAGCAGTATTCTTGGGTGCAGCAATGTCGGTGCCAAAATGAGATTTGCCGAGATCAAAACCAGCCGTCATATCGCCGCTGACGGGAGGAATAAAGAACTGGTGTTCAAGCGGGATGTCGCGCGCGCCCGCGAGTATTTCACGGGCGGCACCGGTACTGCCTGGATCACTGGTAAAGGTACCTTTCTCCACTTCAATACGCATCTTCTCGTCCTCGGGAATACGATCAACATCAGACGGCAGTGTATCAGCCGGATTGGCAGATTGACCAAGTTTCTCGGAATCCTCCTGTGTCAGACCCGACACATCGCCCGTCAGCAGTTTCCGGAAACTTTCTGTGTAGGTACGTGTGGCTTCCACTTCTGCCTCCAGATCGCGCACCTTTGAAGTCAGCAGGGCAATTTCCGAGTCGCGCTGAAAGTCGCCATAACCGGGTATATAACGCTTGAGTGGTGTCCAGATAACCAGCATAACCACCAGAATGGCAGTCCCGACAATCAGAGAACTCACCGCGATATAAACAGACAGTGGAGTGAGTTTCATGGAGGTTACCTCCTCAAAGGTGTCATCATTGATGACCAGAAGACGGTATTTGTCCTGTAATTTTTCCATGAGCTTCCTGTCGCTGTCGCCATGACGACGGAAGAAATCGAGGAATTGCCGGATGAAAACAATAAATTTCTGCATTTTTCAAAAAATCGGCCAGGAGTTGGTTGTAGCCCGCAGTACATCTGCGGACGATATTTCCCCGCAAATATCGGCAAATAACCCACAAAAACCTGATCATGGTTGTTAAATAGATGCTGCTCAGGCAACCAACTGCCCGCCCGGAACGCCATTCCGGATGCTGAAACGATAAAAACACTCCCCTGCGAGGGCCTGTTTTCAGCAGACTATCAATACTTTTGCTAAAAATTCTGC
>CAILQK010000060.1 GCA_903836265.1 uncultured Bacteroidota bacterium
AGGATATGGAGTAGAATGGGGTTGCCCGGTGGCTTACGGCAAGAAAGCAGATGAAGACTTACCCTGGTGTAATCATCCCGTCCTGATCCTGTAAAAGTTCACCTTCATCGAGCATATACGCCAGTACACGCGCCACTGTTTCCTGCCTCTTCATGGCAAATGACTCCAGTATCTGGGCAGCCGTGAGTGATTCCTGACGCAGCAAATCCCTGATTTTTCTGGCGTAACTGATGAACTCATCGGTGTCTGTTTCTTTTTTGTTGCGCCCCGTGCATATATCACAGATGCCACAGGGCTTGCTGTCCTGCTCCCCGAAATAAGCCAGCAGCAGCTGACTGCGGCAGCGGCGATCTTCCGCATAACGGATGGCCTGTTTAACCCGTTCTTCAGCTCGTTCGCGCCGGAACCTGAACTTTTTCACGTCCAGCTCGAGGTTTTCCGCGCTCACGCGCTCGCGGGTGAACACTATCTGCGGCTTGTCGCGCTGGGGCTCGTAATACAATACTCCGGCAGTGTGGGCGGCCTCAAGCACCTTTCTCACCCGTTCGATATCAGTCTTTGCGTATTGGGCCAGTGCGCCCTCGCTGATATGCACCAGGTTATTCTGCAGTCCCGGATGTGCGCGCAGGAGCGCCTTGATAACCGTGTCGGCCTGTGGATTCCGCAACTGATAATCGTAAATTACCTCCCTGGAAACAGGCACCTGCACCCTCGGGGGAGTGCCGGGAGCATCTGACAAGGAAATCCAGCCCTCCTGTTCGAGCAAGCGCAGTGCCGCATGTGTCTGTGCGTGGTCGAGTTTGTACTGACTGCAAAAAAGATTGAAATCGAAATCGAAACTCTCTCCGGCACCGGCGCCGATGGCCAGTTGCGTCATACTGCCCAGTGCCTGATAAGTTCTTCTGACAACCTCGAGCGGAGGAAAGGATGCATTCAGAAACTGTTCCAGTGCCTGTCCGTCGCCGGCGCTGTACAACAGCGTAGAGTACGACCGCTTGCCATCACGCCCTCCCCTGCCGGCCTCCTGGAAATAGGCTTCCAGCGAATCGGGCAGATAGAGGTGCACCACCACGCGCACATCGGGCTTGTCAATACCCATTCCAAAGGCATTGGTACAGACGATAATCCTGATTTTGCCCTCAATCCAGGCATCCTGGCGTGCACTTCTCTCTTCGGTAGTCAGTCCGGCGTGATAGAATCCGGCACTGATTCTGTTCTGGTGAAGAAATTGGGCTATCTCCTTCGTTTCTCCGCGGGTGCGTACATACACTATACCGGAACCGGGCACATTTTTCAGTATGTCGAGGAGTTTATCGCGTTTTTTATTCTCATACAATACCGAATAGGAGAGGTTTTCTCTCAAAAAACTCTGTCTGAATACCTGTGGCGACGAAAAAGCCAGTTTCTCCTGAATATCTTTCATCACTTCACCGGTAGCGGTGGCAGTAAGCGCGATGACGGGCACTCCGGGAAGATTTTTCCTGAAGTCGGCAATCTGAAGATACGGCGGACGGAAATCGTAGCCCCACTGACTCACACAGTGCGCCTCATCCACCGCCAGCAGACTGACGTTCATGCGTTTGATTCGCTCCACGGCCATCTCTGTCTGCAGCCTTTCAGGACTGAGGTAAAGCAATTTATAGGCACCGTTACAGGCATTTTCAAAGATGATGTCCACCGTCCGGCGGTTCATTCCGGCGTGAACAGCTGCTGCTGACACACCTCTCTTTTCCAGATTGTGCACCTGATCTTTCATCAGTGCGATGAGCGGGGAAACCACGATCGTTATTCCCTCGAGGCACAGTGCGGGCACCTGATAACATAGTGACTTTCCACCGCCGGTGGGCAGCAGGGCGAGTGTGTCACGGCCTTCCAGTACAGACTGAATTATTTCGGACTGCAGCGGCCGGAAAGCGGGG
>CAILQK010000061.1 GCA_903836265.1 uncultured Bacteroidota bacterium
AATGGCGGAATCAGAAATGTGAATTATCCGGCTTCCGACAATATCCCTTTTCATATTGAAACAATTTATACGTTTCAGGATCCGCAGTTCGGCGGGGTTAATACGACTCCACGTCTTTTGCAGCCTCCTATTGACCAGGCTTGTGTAGGACGCCCGTTCAAACACAACCCGAACGCAGACGATCCCGATGGAGACAGTTTGTCATATCATCTGATAGTGCCATTGCAGGGTATTGGCACCCCCGTTATCAGATATGAATTTCCCGACCAGATTGGCGGTAACAGTGCCAATAATGTGCTGCAGATCAATCCGGTAACCGGTGATATCCTGTGGGCGTCACCCAGAGAGGCAGGAGAGTACAATATCGCTTTTATTGTCGTTTCATGGAGAAGTGGAGAACCAATTGACACAACTATCCGCGATATGCAGATATTCGTCAACTCCTGCGACAATTCACCACCACTGGTTCAGGCCCCCGACCAGGTCTGTGTGGTTGCAGGCGATACGCTCAGGTTCGAAGTGCAGGCCACCGATTTCGATCAGGGTAATCTGGTGCAGCTGACCGCCATTGGAGCACCCATCAACAGTGCATACAGTCCCGCCACCTTTTCGGCATCTCCTGTACACCTTGCACCTCCCGTAACGGGTCTTTTTCAATGGGTAACGGCCTGCGAACATGTATCCCGTCAGCCCTATTCAGTTGTGTTCAAAGCCACTGATTCGCTCGATTTTCCAGAGCTTGCCGACCTGAAGACCACCCAGATCAAGGTGGTTGGCCCTCCGCCACAGGGTGTGAAGGCAGATGCATCACAGAGCGAAGTGATTATTACGTGGGACAAACCATACAGGTGCGAAGATGCCGCAGAGAATTATTTCCTCGGATTCTCCGTATGGCGCAGGGAGGGCAGTAACCCCTTTGTACCCGATACCTGTACGCCCGGACTGGCCGGAAAGGGCTACGAAGAAATCATTTTTGTCACCAAACTGGCCCAGGATGGCCGATATCGCTATACCGATGAACAGGTGGAAAGAGGACGAACGTACTGTTACAGGGTTCTGGCAAAGTTTGCCCGGCGATCGGCAGCAGGGTATCCCTATAACGTTGTAGAAAGTCTGCCTTCCGCAGAGGTTTGTGTACAGTTGCCGAGAGATATCCCTCTCATAACCAATGTCTCGGTAGAAGAGACAGATGTTACAGACGGGAAAATACGTGTGGTATGGTCCAAACCGGCAGCACTCGATCTCGATACAGTAATTAATCACGGCCCGTATCGCTATCAGTTGTTGCGTGCGCCCGGCCTGAACGGCGGTCTTTTGCAGGAAGTGCCGGGGGCATCGTTTACAGCTGCCTCGTTCTCTGCGGCCAGCGATACTGTTTTTGAATTTGACGGTCTGTTGAATACCGTTGCCAGTGGTTACCACTATCAGGTTGATTTCTATGTAAAGGGTAATATACTGCTTGGTTCCACCAATGAGGCATCTTCGGTATTCCTCACCGTTTCACCTTCCGACAAGGCCAATATCCTGTCATGGCAAACCGAGGTGCCCTGGAATAACTACAGACACATCATTTACAGAAGAAACCCGGGCGCCCAGCTGTTCGACTCGGCAGGGGTATCGGACAAACCGTATTACGAAGACAGGGGACTGGTTAACGGAGAATTGTACTGCTACTATGTGAAAACTGTCGGCACCTATTCGATCAGTGGGGTGAAAGACCCCCTGTACAATCTGTCCCAGCAGGTTTGTTCGGTACCCACAGATCTTATTCCACCCTGTACCCCGGTACTCTCTGTATCCAACTTCTGCGATGATCCGGAAATTGACCCCGGACCGCCCTACAGAAATAATCTTTCGTGGACAAACCCCAATACAGCCTGCGACGGAGCTGATGATGCCTCTCTTTACCGTATATGGTATGCAGAAGACGAAAGCGGCCCCCTCGTTCTTCTCGGTGAACAGGGCGATGCCGGCAATACCATGTTCACCCACTTTCAGGAAGTTGAACTGGCCGGCTGCTACGCAGTTTCTGCACTCGATTCAGCCGGTAACGAAAGCGCAAAAAGTAATGTTGTCTGTGTTGACAATTGTCCAAAATACGAACTGCCCAACGCTTTTACGCCGAATGGAGATAATGCCAATGACCTTTTTACACCGTTCCCTGGCTGGCGATTTATAGATCGTGTTGATTTTCAGGTTTTTAATCAGTGGGGTAATCTGGTTTTTACGGCTACAGATCCCGTACTGAACTGGAACGGAACTGATCAGCAGGGAAAAGAACTGGCACCCGGGTCCTACTATTTCGTTTGCAAAGTATTTGAGTCACGGGTAGGGGGCGTAGTTCTCCGTCCGGATCTGCTCAGCGGTTACATCGAACTTGTCCGCAAATAGATCCTGTTTGAACCAGGTGCTGTTTTGCTTGTTTTGAGTTGAATTTTAAACAAATCGGAAAAAATGAAGATCAGATTAATTTCGTCAGCAGTTGTTCTTCTCTGGGTAACCGGGATGAGTGGCCAGGAAATTTCAGAAAAAAGTCTTTTCAAAACGGTTTCCTACCTCGCCTCCGACAAGCTCGAAGGGCGCGGAACTGGTACGGAAGGTGAAAAGAAGGCGGCAAAATTTATTGCCCGCGAGTTCAAAAAGATCGGGCTTGCGCCCAAAGGTGATGGCGGTACCTACTACCATCATTTTACGTTCAAAAAAAGCAGTGATCCCCATGGCGGTGTGGATGAGAACGCCCCGCAGATCTCCAGTCAGAATGTTGCAGGCTTTCTCGATAACGGTGCTGATCGTACCATCATCATAGGTGCGCACTACGATCACCTCGGACTCGGTTACGACCGCAACTCGCTTGACGCCAATCCGGAAGGAAAAATTCACAATGGCGCCGACGATAACTCGAGCGGTGTTTCCGGAGTGATTGAACTGGCGCGATACTACGCAAAAAACGGCGTCAGGGAATCCAGTAACTTTCTTTTTCTCTGCTTTTCCGGTGAAGAACTCGGTCTGATCGGATCCAAGCGCTACGCAGATTATCCTACGGTTGACCTTTCGAAAGCCAATTTCATGATCAACCTTGACATGATTGGTCGCCTGAATGATGAAAAACGACTCGTGGTGGGAGGTGTTGGTACAGCTCCTGACTTTGTGCCACTCCTGAAAAGTCTGAACTCGGACCAGCTGAGCGTAAAACTCGACAGCGCAGGCATCGGACCCAGTGATCACACATCATTTTACCTGAAAAATATTCCGGTACTGTTCTTTTTCACCGGTCAGCACTCCGACTATCACAAACCGGGCGATGATACAGAAAAAATCAATTTCAAAGGTCTTCAGTCTATCCTCGGATATGTGGTACGTACCGTCAACGAACTGGACAAAAGGCCCAGACTGACTTTCCAGACCACGAAGTCGAATGAAGAAAATACTCCCCGTTTCAAAGTTACACTCGGTATCATGCCCGACTACACATACGATGGAGAAGGGGTACACGTGGACGGCGTAACTGACGGAAAGCCAGCACACAAGGCCGGTGTACTGAAAGACGATATTATTGTTGGTCTTGGTGAGTTTGAGGTGAAAACCATCAGAGATTACATGAAAGCGCTTGCAGCCTTCAAAAAAGGAGATACAACCAAAGTGAAGGTAAAGAGAGGAACTGAGGAAAAAATGATGGAAGTTACCTTCTGATTTTTCTGTCAAATACTGCAAGTCAGAATTTTTTACACAACTGACGGACGAGGGTATTTGTACCTTTGTCCGTCAATTTTTTTTATGAAGATACAGTTTTATATCCGCTACAGAACCCGATTCGGCGAATCGATGCTGATCAGTCTGAATAGTCAGGAACCGGTTCCGCTCTCGTACCTCAATGAAGAACTTTGGGAGACGACCCTGTCGGTCGACGCAAAACAGTCGGCCGAGCTGCACTGGTCGTATGTTTTCAGCGACATGAATGGTGAACTCAGGGCAGAGTGGGGTAGTGACAGAAAGCTGAATCTGTCTGATTGCAATCAGGATTATCTCCAGATATTCGATACATGGAACCCGGCAGGCGCCGTTGAGAATGCATTCTTTACCCAGCCATTCCTGCTGGACAAGCCGGAACAATCTGTGGCCAAACAGGCTGCAACCAAAGGGAACGTACTGTTCAGGGTAAAAGCACCCCTGTTGAAGCCCCATGAGGCTGTTTGTCTGCTTGGTCACGGTAATCACCTCGGGAACTGGGATACAGGCTCGCCCATTATGATGACAAGAGACGGAATCTGGTGGGTAGTCAGGGTGAATCTGGCGGACGAGCATTTCCCTGTTTCGTATAAATACGGTATCTGGGATACAAGAAACAGGCGTTTCGCAGGTTATGAAGAAGGCTACAACAGGACACTTGCCCTGTCGCCCGGCCCGGGCAAACGTATTTCTGCGGTAACAGATGACGGTTTTGTCCGTATCCCGGCTTCCGGATGGCGGGCTGCTGGCGTATCAGTCCCGGTATTCAGCCTGAGAAGCGAGAAAAGCTGGGGAATAGGAGAGTTCTCTGATATCAGTATGCTTTCCGACTGGGCCGAAGCAACAGGTATGAAAATGATTCAGCTGCTGCCTGTTAATGATACCACATCAACGCGTACCTGGACGGATTCATACCCCTATGCTCCTGTTTCTGTTTTTGCACTGCATCCTGTTTATCTGAATCCGGAAAAACTGGCTGGCAGGAAGCATGCCACAGTGCTGAAGCCCTACAAAAAACAGCAGAAGATACTCAATGCGCTGGAATGTGTTGATTACGAAGCTGTCCTGAGTTTGAAGTGGGAGATTATCCGGGAATTATACGATCTTTTGAAGGATGACTGGCAGAAAGATGCCGCATGGCAGAATCACTACCGGGCCAATCGCTACTGGCTTGATGACTACGCTGTATTCTGCTGGCTGCGCGACAAGTACGGAACCCCGGAGTTCTCTGCATGGCCGGAATATTCAATATATGAAACCGGAAAGGTTCACGCACTTCTTGAGCCCGGTTCGACGTATTACGATGAGATTGCCATACACCTGTTTGTACAGTGGCATCTCCACCTGCAGCTCAGTGAGGCAGTTTCTTGTGCGCATGCACGGGGACTGGCACTGAAAGGAGATTTGCCTATCGGAATTTACAGACATTCTGTAGATGCATGGGTTGCCCCCGAATTGTACAATATGAACACCCAGGCAGGAGCTCCACCTGATCCGTTTGCCGAAAAAGGCCAGAACTGGGGGTTCCCGACCTACAACTGGGATAAAATGAAGGAGGATAGTTTCTCGTGGTGGCGTCGTCGCTTCGAGCAGCTGAGTGGCTATTTTGATGCCTTCAGAATAGACCATATACTCGGTTTCTTCCGGATATGGAGTATCCCGCTTCACGCAGTGGAGGGAATACTCGGTGTTTTTTCCCCTGCCATACCGCTCACTGAGGAGGAATTGTATGAAGCCGGTGTCGGCTTTAATTACGACCGACTGTGCAAGCCATACATCACCGAACATGTGCTGTACGAGATATTTGGAGAAGATGCTGAAATAGTTGCAACTACCTTCCTGAAAATCAGGACTGACGGTCGTTTTGAGCTTTTACCCGAATTTTCCACACAAAGACAGGTTGAAGTGTTTTTCAGCAGCCAGCCACCGGGAGCCAGATCAGAAAAACTGCGCCAGGGCCTCTATGATCTGATTGCCAATGTGATACTGCTCGGTGATCCTGCTGCACAGGGCGCACGCTGGAGAGGAGCTTTCCGCTTCAATATGGAAGCGACTTCTTCTTTCAGGGAACTCCCGGGCGATATCCGGGACAAGCTCAAATCGCTTTATGTGAATTACTTCTTCCGTCGCCAGGATGATTTTTGGGAAAAAGAAGCGATGGAAAAGTTGCCGGCCCTTAAAATGGCATCGAATATGCTCATTTGCGGAGAGGATCTCGGAATGGTGCCTGCCTGCGTACCCGGGGTGATGCGTGAACTCGGACTGCTCAGTCTGGAAATTCAGCGCATGCCCAAGGCACCCGGACAAGCATTCTTTTTACCCGGTGATGCACCTTACCTGAGCGTGGTAACGCCCGGCACACACGACATGAGCGTGTTGCGCGGATGGTGGGAGGAAGACAGAGACCTGACCCGCCGGTTTTTCAATGAGGTACTGGGCGGAAACGGCGAACCGCCGTACTTCTGTGAGCCATGGACCGTGAGAAAGATACTGGAACAACATTTCCATTCGCCTGCCATGTGGGCGGTATTTCAACTTCAGGACCTGATGGGGATGGATGGACAACTCAGGAGACAAAATCCACACGACGAGCGCATCAATGTACCCGCCAATCCGAAACACTACTGGCAGTACAGAATGCATCTGACGCTGGAAAAGCTTCTTCAGCAGGACGATTTCAATCGGGAGGTTATATCACTGGTGCGTGAAAGCGGTCGCTTCCACTGACCGGGTGTATCAGGACCGGGAAGGCATGACAATACGTATATTGGTGCCTTCGCCGGGCTTGCTGTCCATTTCAAGGTGCCATTTGTGCTGTTTGCATACCGTTTTTACATAAAAAAGACCCAAACCGAAGCCTTTCACATTGTGGAGATTGCCCGTTGGGACCCTGTAAAATTTGTCAAAAACCCGTTTCTGGTGCTCTCTGGCTATGCCTATTCCGTTATCCTGAATAGAAAGTGTCAGTTTTTTGCCGGGACCATCAAACAGTGAAATCTTTATTTCCGGATTGTCGCGGGTATATTTTACCGCGTTATCTACCAGATTGTGCAGGATATTGGTCAGGTGAATCCTGTCGGCATAAACCACTGTATTGCTGGCTGTCAGGCTGAGCTGAAGATTGCCTTTTTTATCGTTTATTTTCAGCTCTATAGAGGGTGAAATGCTGTAAATCAGCTCGGCAAGATCAAGTTTTTCGATGTTGAGTTCAATGTTGTCTCGCTCTATTTTGGCCAGCTGAAGCACCTTTTCGACCTGTGTATTGAGCCTCAGTACCTGTTCCTTGATAATTCCTGCATATCTGTTGAGCCGTGGATCCTCCTTTACTTTCTCGTTTTGCAGGAATACGTCGGTGGATATATTGATCGTGGAGATAGGGGTTTTGAACTCGTGTGTCATATTGTTGATGAAATCCCGCTGCAGTTCAGACAGTTGCTTCTGCCGGAGGATAACAAACATGGAGTAGCTGAAAAAGACCAGTGTAACGAGCATAAGTACCGAAAAAGCAATAACAATCCACATATTACTGAGAATATTGCTGCTTTTCCCGGGGAACTGTACACCAAAATAATAAATAAAATCACTGTCGGAGTGTTTGGGAAGAGGCTCTGAAATGGGTATTCGTCCGGCGGATCCCGCTGAATACTTGACGAATTTCCCCTGAACCATCTGGTCGCTGGAGCAGTCGAAAATACCATAGAGGTAATCTTCCTTAAGACCCTGTGCCTCAAAGGCTCTGTCGAGGCAGAGCTCCAGTTCGGTTGCTTCAAACACATTGTTCACATTGACCACCCAGTAGTTGGAGGAAACCTGATCTACCAGTCTGTTGGTGGGCAGGTCGAAGAGATTCAGGCCTGCGAGCTGATTGGCGGCATCGAGCATGGCCTGATTTACCTTCCTGTTAAATTCGCGCTCCTGAATATCCCAGGTTCGGAGTACCCAGTATGTCTGGATAGCCAGCAGGCTCAGGCACGCAAGCGCACCCATAACGATTACTCTCCTGATTACTGTGTTGGTCATAAGGCATATTCAAAAAAAAGCGGAGGAGGCTTGTCAGCCGCCTCCGCCTTGACCGGTATATTCCGGGGTCAGATACCGAAGGCCTGTTTCACAGCCTCCACAGCATCGAGTTTTTCCCAGGTGAATGTTTCAACTTCCATCTCTCTGGCCTGTCCGTTCAGTCCGATCATGACTTTTTTCACGCCGGGTGTACGACCGAAGTGACCGTAAGCGGCTGTTTCGGAGTAAATCGGATTTTTCAGTCCGTATCTGCGCACGATAGCTGCCGGACGGAGATCAAAGATATCGAGCAATTTCATTGCAATTTCCCCATCGGTCAGCCCCTTGACTTTGCAGGTTCCGTATGTGTTGACAAACAGACCCACAGGTTTGGCTACACCGATTGCATAGGCCACCTGTACAAGAGCCTGACTGCAAAGTCCGCTTGCCACCAGATTTTTGGCTATATGGCGGGTCGCATAAGCTGCCGAGCGGTCAACTTTGGATGGGTCTTTGCCGGAGAAGGCTCCACCGCCGTGTGCTCCCTTGCCTCCATAGGTGTCAACAATGATTTTTCTGCCGGTCAGGCCGGTATCTCCGTGAGGGCCTCCGATAACGAATTTGCCTGTCGGGTTGATGAAGTACTTGGTGTCGGCAGTAAAGAGTCTGGTCAGTTTGGCCGGGAGTTTTTTCTTGACACGTGGAATGAGAACACGCTGGATATCTGCAGCGATTTTGGCCAGCATCCGTCCATCTTCGTCGAAATCATCGTGTTGCGTGGAAATGACGATGGTTTCAATTCTTTTGGGTACGTGCTTGTCTGTGTATTCAATTGTCACCTGACTTTTGGCATCCGGACGGAGGTATTTCATTTGTTTGCCCTCTTTGCGAATGGCAGCCAGCTCCTGCAGCAACAGATGCGCCAGGTCGAGCGGAAGCGGCATGAAATTGTCTGTTTCATTGGTTGCATATCCGAACATCATGCCCTGATCACCGGCGCCCTGATCTTCTTCTTTCTTGCCAACATCCACGCCCTGGGCAATATCGGCACTCTGTTCGTGAATTGCAGATATGACACCGCAGGATTTGGCATCGAACTGGTATTCTGCCCTGGTGTATCCGATACGGGCTACCGCCTGTCGGGCAGTTTCCTGAATATCAACATAGGCCGTGGAGCGTACTTCTCCGGCCACAACAACCAGTCCCGTGGTTACCAGGGTTTCGCAGGCCACTTTTGAGTCGGGATCCTGTCGGAGAAATTCATCGAGTATGGCGTCACTGATCTGGTCGGCTACTTTGTCAGGATGGCCTTCAGAGACTGATTCGGAGGTGAAAAGGTATGCCATTGATGGAAAAGGGTATGAAAACGGTTAAAATTGGCATTCGGAACTGCTGCGTTTATCGGGTTGCTGACTGAAATTCCGTTGCCGAAATGATGCAAATCAGTGCTTTGATACCGGATTTGTTGCAGTTTGTTCCGAATTTTGCGCTGCAAAGGTATGGTTTCCCTGAATATTCATCACAAAACTGCCTTTCCTTTGCTCAATTTTAACCTGTAAATCCGATTCCTGTCATGGAAATGCTCATAGATATTGCTGCGCTCCGCCAGAATTACGCACTTCACACGCTCTCTGAGTCAGATGTTGCTCCGGATCCGTTCGAGCAGTTCAGAACCTGGTTTCACGAAGCAGTGAACAGCCAGCTCCCCGAGCCCAATGCTTTTGTTCTTGCTACTGCCGGTGCCGGTGGCAGGCCGGGTGCCCGTACTGTGTTGCTGAAGGAGTTCACCCGCGACGGATTTGTCTTTTACACAAATTATGAAAGCCGGAAAGGCCGGGAGTTGCTTGAAAATCCGAATGCAGCCATGCTTTTTATGTGGCTCGAGCTGCAGCGTCAGGTTCGTATTGAGGGGGTAGCAGAAAAAATGGGCGCCGCCGAGTCGCTTGCCTACTTTCAGAGTCGCCCTCGTGCAAGCCAGATCGGAGCATGGGCAAGTCAGCAGAGCACCGTGGCTGGCAGCAGAGAAGAAATTGAGCGCCGGCAAAAAGAGGCGGAAACCCGTTTTGAAGGTTTTGACGTGCTCCCTTTGCCTCCCTTTTGGGGTGGATACAGGCTGAAGCCCGATTCGTTTGAGTACTGGCAGGGTCGCGAAAGCCGGCTTCACGACCGTATCGCCTATAGCAAATCAGAAAACGGCGGCTGGGATATCAGCCGTCTAATGCCCTGACTGGTACCATTCAAGGCGCCCGTTGCGCTGAATGAAGATTCCATGGCCCGAAATTCCGCGAATCTCTCCTCCGTGAGGCAAATCAACTTCATAAGCCTGCAGCGTCCGGATATTTTTGTGCAGCATTTTCTGTCCGTCTGCAGAAATCATCCAGTCGCCTGCCAGATCAAAGAGACCTGTCCTTGCAAGCGGATTACTGCCGATGGTTCCTGAATACTGATCGAGCTGACACAGGCCGCTTGCCGGGTCAGTCAGAATAACCTGTTCCCCGTTGTCACGCAAGCAAACAGGTGAAAATCCATTCCTGAAATCGAGGTTGAGTGGCCAGCTTTCAAACATTACATCGCCCGCTCTGGTCAGTTTCACCGCTTTGTTGATCAGCTCGTCGTATATCCACAGATTTCCATCTGCGGCAGTGGTTACAATGCTCACACCATAATATCCTGCTCCGGACAATTCCAGTCTTCCCATCTCGTTCATCGTACGGTCCAGAAAAATAAGTGTCTGGAACGACCTGTACCATACCAGCACCTGCATCGGGTTGATTGCATCAATGGCCGCGACTTCTCCGAGCCTTTTGTTGATGTACGTGCCAGTCAGGTTTCCGGCACTGTCGTACTTTTCTATTGCACCGCCCGCTCTCACTGCGTAAGCGTTGCCCAGATGATCGGCTGTTGCCAACATACATTCAAAGGGCAATATTCTGTGCGGCCGGAGACTGTCGGCCCCGGTTGCCTTTGCGCTGAATACAAGGATAGTGAACGCTGAACAAAGCAGCACCTTCTCCATAATCCGAAATTTATATACAAACGCGTAAACGCCTGTTCCCGATATAGTCAGTATCCCGAAATTCGGAGCGAATGACAAAATGTCATTAATTTTTTTAAAAAATGACATTTTGTCATTTTTTTGTGGGCTGAGTACGTCACAAAGCGCCCGTTTTGCACAATGGTACACGAATTGATCAGAGTAGATTGTCAAGCGGCCGTAAAAACCGCAGTGCATGACGGTCCAAAATTCAGATTTGCCGGTAACATGCCGATTCAAAAAACATTCTTCAATGATCAAAAATCTTTCAAAAATGGCCAACATCGTAAAAGTTCATCCGTTTCCTGCAACCAAAACCGCTTCCAGTGGTTTAATCAATGAGTTCTTTAATCGCGGTCTTTCCGACTTCTTCGGAAGCGACGACTGGGGTGTAAGTCAACCCGCTGTAAATGTTGTCGAAAACAAGGATTCCTTCCGGCTCGCTGTCGCGGCACCAGGGTTCGATAAAAAAGACTTCACCGTCAGCGTGGAAAACCACTATCTGACCATTGAAGGAAAGCGTGAGACCGCTGCGGAGGAGAAAAGCGAGAACAGCGAACGCATGCTGAGACGTGAATTTCGTTACGAATCTTTCCGTCGTTCCTTCAAACTGCCGAATTCTGTGAACATTGAACACATAAATGCTGTTTATGAGAACGGAATTCTGAGCATAGAGCTTCCCAAAAAAGAGGAGTCAAAGCCACTCTCCAAAACAATTCAGATTGGCTGAGCCTCCCACTGAACATGAGTTTTCATAAGGTTAGTTAATAGGGTTTTAGGTGTTTTCACGGGCCGGAGCAGTAATTGTTCCGGCCCTTTTTTGTGCCACCAACATTTCCCGGTCATATTTATGATTGAAATGGAACCTTTTGCCGCCGATTCTCATTAATTACTTTCCAATGAATACTGAAATTCTCCATCAGGAACTGTCATATCGTACTTCTCGCTCCGGAGGTAAAGGCGGACAGAACGTGAACAAGGTCGAAACAAAGGCCGAGGCACTGTTCGATGTACGTGCCTCCCGCGCGCTCGACGATTCGGAAAAAGCGCTGGTACTGGAACGGCTTTCCGGCTATTTGTCTTCGGAAGGTATCCTCGCTGTCGTAAATCAAACCGAACGATCGCAGTTGATGAACAAGATTATTGCCGCCGAAAAACTTCAGCGATTACTGGAAAAGGCACTTCAGAAGGTAAAACCAAGAAAGAAAACGGTCGTACCAAGGGTAATCGTGGCAAACAGGCTCAAATCAAAGAAAATAGCAGGAGCAAAAAAGGCCGCCCGCCGTAATCGCAGACCCGGTGAATGGCTTGAAACAGAATAAATATTTGCATCTGTGAGATTTCCGGCATAACTTCGTAAAAATATTGATCATGCCGGACCCAGAACAAACTATTTGGCAACAGATACCTTTCGATGAAGCAGTTGTGCGACGACTGTCCTCGTCTCTGAACGCCGACCCGCTTGTTTGCCGGCTTCTTGCACAAAGAGGAATAACAAGTGAAGAGGAAGCCACCTTTTTTATGAACCCGGCTATTCCCGGCCTCCATAATCCTTTTGAAATGAAGGATATGAAACTCGCTGCAGAACGTCTGGACAAGGCGGTTCAGAACGGCGAGCAAATTCTTCTCTACGGTGATTACGATGTAGATGGTACCGGGGCAGTTTCCATGATGTTCGCTTTTTTGTCCAGACTGACGAGTCAGCTCGATTATTATATTCCGGACAGAATTTCGGAGGGTTACGGACTCGGCGTGCAGGGTGTGGAGTATGCCCTGAATCACAGATGTACACTGCTGCTCGCCATGGACTGTGGCATAAGGGACCACGAAGCTGTAAATATGGCCCGTGAACATGGCATTGACGTGATTATCTGCGACCATCACCTCCCCGGCGATGAAATTCCGGCTGCGTACGCCGTGCTCGACCCCAAACAGCCCGGTTGTGCGTATCCCTTCAAGGAACTTTGCGGCTGTGGGGTTGCATTTAAACTGGTGCACGCCCTGGCCATGCTGAACAACACACCGGTCGAAGAACTGGCTTCTCTGCTCGATCTGGTAGCAGTGAGTACCGCCTGCGATATTGTACCGCTCACCGGTGAAAACAGAATACTGGTCAAATTCGGACTTCAGAGACTGAACAGGCGCCCCAGACCCGGATTATGGGCACTCATGGAAAGTGTACATCGTACGCCGCCGCTCACGGTTCAGGATCTTGTATTTGGTCTTGGCCCGGCTGTCAACTCGGCGGGCAGGCTCGGCGATGCCCGGGACGCAGTAAAACTCATGCTCTCCAACGACAGAAACAGTGCGCTCGATATGGCCCGGCAACTGGCCCGCCGGAATGCAGAAAGACGCAGGGTGGACTATGCCATGGCTGACGAAGCGAGGGTAAAAGTGAAAGAACTGGCTGATTTGAAGGTCAGAAAAAGTATTGTCCTGTTTAATCCTGCCTGGCACAAGGGAATTATAGGTATTTCTGCCAGCCGTATTGCCGAGGATTTCCATAAACCTACTGTTATACTTACCGAAAGTAATGGTCGTGCGGTTGGCTCTGCCCGGTCGGTCAGGGGATTCGACTTGTACGAAGCTATCCTGAAATGCAGTGATTTGCTCATTTCTTACGGTGGTCACGCACATGCGGCCGGTCTGCAGTTGCCTGTTGAATCCGTCGAGGCATTTGGCCGAAAATTTGAGGAGGCAGTAGTTGCCAGTGTAAAACAAGAGTACGAAACTCCTGTTCTTGAGGTTTCGGCAACAGTCGGCTTTGATGAAATTACCCGCGATTTGATACAATCACTCAGGGTTCTCGAGCCGTTTGGACCGCATAACATGACCCCCGTTTTTGTCGCGGAGGCCGTCAGGGATACCGGGAAGAGCAAAATATTGCAGAATAACCATGCGTCTCTCTCTCTTCGTCAAAATGCTGATGGGCCAGTATTGACAGGTATGGCCTTCGGTCTCGCCGACAGCTTCTCCCGGGTGAAGAAAGGGCCTTTTGATATAGCTTTCAGTTTGAAGGAAACAGGGAAAAACGGCGCTTCACAGATTGAACTGGTGGTGAAGGGAATCCGCCAGCATTAGTCATTTGTTTTATCCAGTTGATTTCCAATTTTTTTGTCCTGAAAATTCATGTGCCGGTTATATAACTCTTTTCGCTTTTGATAGCGGTTGAAGCATTCCGTCTTCCATACCTTCTATCTGAACCAGTCCGGGGGTTTTGCCGGGTTCAATACTCCCGAGAAGGTCATCAAAGCCCAGGGCTTCGGCACCGTTCAGGGTTGCCCAGCGAAGTATGGTTTCAAATGGAACGAATCGCTGGAATCTTGAAATGGTCTTCATTTCTTCCAGAACAGACAGTTGCCAGTTGGAGGTAAGGCTGTCTGTGCCTATGGTTACCCGAGCCCCTGTATCCATGAATGCCTGATAGTCGGGCAGGCGATTTTCTATATACAGGTTGGCATTCGGGCAGGTTGCCCAGTATGTGTTGGGGCTCCATGCCTGTGCAGCCGAGATGTCATCCCGGGTTGTCAGGGTATTGTGTACAAAAAGGGTACGCCGTGCGGGTGACATATTCGCAAGTGCATAATGGATAGATGGCATTCCGCTGGGTTCGAAGTTGTCAAGTGTAATGCCGAATTTACTGTAAAAATCTGTAAATCCGCCCTTTTTGCTCAAAAAAAGCTCCTGTTCGGGTGGTGTTTCCTGATTGTGAATACTGATAGTTACACCCGTTTCCGGATTGGCCCTGTTGATCATCCGGAACAGTTCGCGGCTCACAGAGTAGGGGGCGTGAGGTACGATGGTACGGGCGCTGCCTTCTGCCAGTACAATCTGTTCGAAAACTGCAGACCAGTCTGTAAAAGCTTTTTCGGCACCCGAATCCTGCAAGAAATCAAACATTTCCACAAATGTGTAGTATCGCATTCGCCCGCGTGCCTTCACAGCAAAGGTGTCGGTTGTATTGGAAATATCCCCGAGGGCCACAATTCCACCCTCAGACATCTCCTGTTCGGCCTTTTCGATGGCATCGGCAATTATCTCGGGAGATGCATTTCTTTTTGTAACTACACTGGTGATGAACGGGATAAGTCCGGTTCCTGTATCCACCTTGCCTTTCATGTGCGACAGCTCCATGTGGCAGTGAGTATTGACAAATCCTGGAACAATTGCTCCTCTGATATACTCGACACTGGCAGGATCGTGCTGTTCAATTGGCTCAATGGCAAGAATTTCACCGTCATTTCCCGTGATAATGACACTGTTCTTCAATGGTGCAGATGAGACAGGGTAGATAATGTCAGCTGTAATTTTCCGCATGATTACATTTCTTTATTTAGCTCCCAGTAGTTTTGATCCTCGGCCTCGTCGAGCAGGGCGAGGTACGACTGGAATCTGAGTTCGCTGACCTCTCCGTTCCGGAGCGCCTCGTGTACGGCACATCCGGGTTCGTTGCGGTGAAGGCACGCGCCTCCAAACCTGCAATGCTCCGAAAGTTTGAAAAACTCCCTGAAACTGTGGGCAATATTCGATTTGTCCTTGTTATTGAAGCCTAACGTTTTGATGCCCGGAGTGTCAATGAGCGAACCTCCGAAATCCAGCTCGAACATTTCGGCAAAAGTGGTGGTATGTTGCCCTTTGCCCGAATAATCACTGATTTCACCGGTGCGCAGATCAAGCTGTGGCTGTATGGCGTTTACCAGACTGCTTTTTCCGACTCCCGATTGCCCGCTGATGAGGGTTGTTTTATCCTTCAGCAGCTCCCGGAATTCACTGATACCCTGTCCGGCAGTTACAGATGTAAGCATTATATTATAGCCAATCTTGCTGTAAACAGACTGCATTTCCCCGAATACAGCCATGTCCTCCCCGTCATACAGGTCGGCCTTGTTGAAAATGATGGTCACCGGAATTTCGTCGCGCTCCAGCATAACCAGAAAACGGTCAATGAATCCCGGTTTTACGGTAGGCTGTACGATAGTGACGATAAGTACGGCCTGATCTATATTGGCAGCCAGCAGGTGCAAATCCTGTTTTTTGCGGGGTGACTGACGCGCCACATAATTCTTTCTGGGGAGTATCTTTTTGATCATCCCCTGATTTTGTCCTTCCGGGACGAACTCGACGTGGTCGCCAACAGCTACCGGATTGGTGACGGGCACGTTGTCGAGCCTGAACTTGCCTATGATACGACACTGGATGGTACTGCCGTCTTCGTCAGATCGAACATTGTACCAGCTTCCTGTGGATTTTGTTACGGTTCCTTTCTTCAATTTTCTGTGCCTGGATTTGATTCCCTGATCAGTTTCACAATTAAACGCCGTTTGTCGCTGCAGGGTTCCCCCGACGCAAAATTAAGCGCAATAGTCGTGAAAAATCCTGTCGCCCTTCATCAGCCGGAAATATTTGTCTGATCCGTGCCCGGGCCGCAGTTACTGATAGTCTTCTGTGATCGTATCTTTGCAGTTGTTTCCCGATAGAAACGGGACATTCGCTTATGTCAGACGTTATTGAAATTGTATTGTTACCCTCTGAACAGCATGACGAGGTGGTCATCCGGCGGAAAACTGCTCAGCAGACTGGTCTCCGTGCCGACCAGATTTCTCATATTGAAATTCTTAAAAGCTCTGTGGATGCCCGCTCAAGGCAGCCTGTTTTCAGGCTCAGAGCAGAGGTTTTTGGCCCCGGCGAGGTTTTCTCTCCGGAGCCGGCATTGCTGGATGGCTTCAGGCCAGTCAATTCCGGTGCACCGGCAGCAATTATTATTGGTGCCGGTCCTGCAGGATATTTCGCCGCTCTTGAATTGATTGAGTCGGGTATCAAGCCCATTGTACTTGACCGGGGCAGGGACGTACGTGCGCGCAGGCGAGATCTCAGGGCGATACAGCAGTTTGGCGAGGTAAACCCGCATTCCAATTACTGTTTCGGAGAGGGTGGGGCAGGTACCTACTCCGATGGCAAGCTCTACACCCGGTCGGTCAAGCGGGGAAATATACAAAAAGCACTCAGACTGCTGGTCGAGCACGGTGCGAAATCTGATATACTGACCGATGCACATCCACATATTGGCTCCAACAAATTGCCGGGTGTTGTTCAAAATATCAGAGAAACAATCCTTCATTATGGCGGAGAAGTACATTTTGACCACTTCGTAACCGACCTGATTATCCGTGACGGACAAATCAGGGGCGCAGTTGCTGTACTGACTGACAAGGAAGACAATATTACACGAGAGTATCTTGGAGATGCCGTAATTTTGGCAACCGGGCACTCCGCCCGCGATATATACCGGCTGCTGCACGGTCGCGGTATAAGGATAGAAGCCAAACCGTTTGCCCTGGGGGTGAGAGTGGAGCATCCGCAGCCACTCATAGACAGCGTACAATATCGTCAGCCAGTCAGGGAAGAAGGCCTTCCTGCCGCGAGCTATAGTCTGGTGTGTCAGGTCTCGGGCAGAGGAGTTTTCTCGTTTTGTATGTGTCCCGGCGGACTGATTGTTCCGGCTGCTACTGCTCCCGGTGAACTGGTGGTGAACGGAATGAGCATGAGCCGGCGTGATTCGCCTTTCGCCAATTCAGGAGTGGTTACATCTGTGGAAGTAGAAGACCTTCAGCCGTGGATGAAACACGGTCCGTTTGCAGCTATGGAATTTCAGGCAGAAGTGGAAAGGAAAGTGTTTGGCGCGGGTGAAGGAGGACAGAAAGCTCCCGCCTTGCGCCTGACGGATTTTGTAAGAGGCAAAATATCGGCCAGTTTGCCCCGCACTTCCTATATACCCGGAATTTTTCCGGCACCCCTTGGGGAACTGCTCCCCGGTTTTGTTCACAACCGGCTGAGAGAGGGTCTGAGTGACTTTGGGCAACAGATGCGGGGGTATTACACAGAAGAAGCCATTGTGGTTGCTACAGAAAGCAGAACCAGCGCACCGGTCAGGATTCCGAGAGATGCAGAAACGCTCATGCATCCGGAAGTGGAAAGACTTTTCCCCTGCGGGGAGGGAGCCGGTTACGCAGGAGGCATCATTTCTGCTGCAATGGACGGGCAGAATGTAGCCCGGGCCGTTGTTCGTGCGCTTTCAAATGCATAGATGCCTGTTTATTTCGGGATAGTTTTCAGCTGTCGGGCAATTTCCTCTTCCCTTACTTTTTTGATGGAGTCAACCAGCTCTTTCAGGTACTGCTTTTCATATTCGCGGCATACGCTGTCCATCTCTTTCCTGACATAAAGCAGCTGATTCGATACCGTGGTGTCTATTTCCAGTCTGGTTTCAGCGTCGAGGGGGCTGCCGGCAGGGCCGCATCCTCCCCAGATTACTGCTACCAGCACCAGTATGATACCGGTAGCAGTGAAAGGATATATTGAACACCACCATATTTCGGATGCGTTCAAACGGTTTCCGCAGGATTTCATAAACATTCCGGATCGCTGATAATACTATTTTTGTGCATCGGCCCGCCGCTGCATCTCGGCAGATTTGGCGTTATCCCCCATCGCTTTATATACTTCGGCCATTGATTCCAGCAGACGAATATCTTCTGTCTGCCGATCTATTCCATACTGAAGAAACTTGACCGCTGTCTGGTAGTCTTTCTTTTTCTGGTAGAAGAACTCATATCCTGCGCGGTAGCAGAAAGCATTGTACTTGTCGGAATTGGATCCGTTCAGATAAACCATGTACTGGTCCAGGAATGAACGGAAATTGTTGTTGTAAGGTATTTTTTCAAGTACAGCCTCGAACTGGTGAAACAGTTTGTCCAGCTGATGATCCAGGTCAAATCGTGCGGCAGCTACAGCCGACTTCATAATCAGGGCTGCGCTGTAGTTCGGATTGATACGAAGGGCCTCATTGATGTGGTACTCCATGGTGTCCACCAGCATCTTTTTTTCCGCGTTGTCTTTGGTTATTTTGTACTTGTTGTCGTACAGTCCGGTAACGTAAAAGGTGTGTGACCGGCAGCTGTTGGGCGAAACCTTCACCGCAGCCGCATTGATTGTGAGCCCGTCCTGCCAGTCCGGGATACGCTTGATCACGACATAAGAGTACATACCCAGCATGCCGGCTGCAAGAATCATACCCAGTGGATAGGCGGCATCCTGTTTCTCTTTTAGCCATTCGGGCAACTTGCGGGCGAAGAACCAGCCGGCCACGAGGCTGAAGGCCACCGAGGGCATATAAAGAAATCGCTCATTCATAAAGGTACCCACCGAAACGAAAATATTGCTCACAATACTCAGGGTGAGCAGATAGTACAGGATACTGTATGCAGGAATGGTATGCTTTTTCAGGTTCCTGAAAGCCCAGTAAGTCATTCCGGCATAACCTGCAAGCGAAAGGAGAGACTTCCACTCTGTCCATGTTACTTTGGGCACATGGTAGGGGTAATAGTCAATGGTGAGCGGATAGGGTACGAACAGCAACTTGATGTACCAGCCAAGCGTGAGGAAGATAGTGGCTGATTTTTCGGCAAAACTCATACCCAGAAAAGGCTCATTCATGATATCAGTTCCGGTTTTTCCGTGGTTCAGCATGTAACCGAGTGCCTGATAGCGAATCAGTATAAACACAAATACGGAGAAAAGCAGTGGCAGTGCCGCCGAGAGGGCACGACTTCTTGAAACAGAAGTGAAACTGGCAACCGTCAGTGGTATCGCAGCCAAAAAAGTGATCGTGTTTTCCTTTGAAAGCATGCCCAGCAGCAGCAGAAAGGCAGATGTCCAGAGCCAGCCTGATTTGTTGGTGTCGAAATACTTCAGGGTGGCCCAGAGGGCGCCGAGCCCGCCCAGCAGGGCTATGATCTCGTCGCGTCCCTTGATGTTGGCAACACATTCAACATGCAGAGGTTGAAAAACGAACACAGAAGCAGCAATGAACGGCAGACTGAAAAACCAGCGACCTCCCTCGCCAATCGGGAAAAGTCCGAGAAGAATGCGATAAAGCAATATGCCTGTCAGACCGTACAGAATAATATTGATCGTGTGACTTACTGTTGTGTGCCCCGGGCCCATTATACCCACCTCAATGGCAAAGGTTGCCAGCGACAGCGGGCGATAACGACCGCCCTCCAGCAGAAATTTCTGTTCCTTGAAATAGCCCATGAAACTGTCAGCCGCAAATATTTTTCGCAGACCGGCGAATCCTTCCTGTACATAAGTATTTTTTGTGATAATAAGTTCATCATCAAGTACATAGCCGTAGTTGATGCCTATGGCGTACAGCGCAAAAGAAAAGGCCATCAGGCACAGTGCGGGCAACCAGTTGTCTTTCCAGAAGTTGCCGGAAAGGGTACTGGTAAGGGTCACGGCCGTGGTGGCTGACTTTCTGCCCGGGGCGGAAACAGAGGTAGCTTGAGTTGTCTTTTTGCTTTTTGCTGCCATATTTCAGAAAATTAATGCCGCAAAAGTAGTCAGAACATATGCTTTTTCGGGCATTTCATTAAAAAATAGCAACCATAGGTGATTGTCATCTGTTTTAATGACTTTACAACCCTGATTTATCGGGCACGGTAACCGAACTTTGCCCCTTCAATGCCTTATACATGCAGTTTAAACCCATTTTTGAATCCGTTGGGCGGCCCGTACTCATTGCAGGTCCCTGTTCGGCTGAAACGGAAGAACAGGTCATTTCTGCTGCCCATGCACTGAAAGATCACAATATCTCTCTTTTCAGGGCGGGTATATGGAAACCCCGTACTCGTCCGGGCGCGTTCGAGGGCATTGGCGCCCCCGGTCTTTCGTGGCTCGAACGTGTCAAATCTGAAACTGGTCTGCCGGTAACAACTGAGGTGGCAACGGCCCAGCACGTCAACGATTGCCTGCGTCACAATATTGACGTATTATGGATTGGCGCCAGAACCACTGTCAATCCTTTCTCTGTACAGGAAATCGCCGATGCACTTGCAGGCACCGATACGCCTGTTATTGTAAAAAATCCTGTTAATCCGGATTATAAGCTCTGGATTGGTGCCATCGAGCGCCTCTACAAAGCCGGAACAAGAAGGATAGCTGCCATCCACCGCGGATTCTCCACCTATGGCGATTGCAAATACAGGAATTTGCCCCGATGGCAGATGGCTATTGATCTGATGCAGGAGTTTCCCGGACTGGAGGTTATTTGTGATATTTCACATATCTGCGGCAGACGAGATATTCTTGCGGAAACAGCACAGAAAGCCTTTGATTTGCACTTTGACGGACTGATGGTGGAGGTGCACCCCGACCCCGACAATGCCTGGAGTGATGCTGCCCAGCAGATTACGCCGATCCAGTTTGCCATGATGATTTCATCCCTGAAACGTCGGCAGACAAGTTCTGATGATCCGTCCTATCTGGCATTTATGGACTCGCTTCGCCGGCAGATTGACGAACTGGACGAAGAAATTATTCAGTTAATCGCACGCAGGATGAAACTGGTCCGTGACATTGGACACGCCAAGAAAGACAAAAACATTGCCATTTATCAGCCTGAACGCTGGCGTGCACTCGCGGATGCCTGTCGTCAGCGCGCTGAAAAGAGTGAGCTGAGCCACGAGTTCGTGGCGCTGTTTCTGGAGGCGATTCACCAGGAAGGCATCAGCCAGCAGGAGAAAATCATTATTCAGAACTGACCGTAAATTTTTTTGGCCAGCTCTCCGGCCAGTCCGGCGTGTGTGCCTGATGAAATTCTGGCTCTGCGTACTTCTTCGTCAGTTGCGAAAACTGCACTCGCATGATAGTAACCATTGTCGTCGCGTACGCACAGCACTCCTGTATTTTTACGATGTATTTCATGCGCTTTGAGCACACTCCGCTCAACATTGGTGCAAACCGATACCTCACTGCGGTGTATCGTCCGCAGCTTCCGGCGCGTTTCCATGTCGTCGCGGAGACATACAATGGCCAACACTCCCGAACCAGGTTCTGGTGGAAATTCAAACGGGTTGAGGGATATTTTCCTGAAATTTGAAATGTCGGGTAATGCGGAAACTGAGTCTTCCGGAATACAGAATGCATCACTGTCGGGCACTTCGGATATATTTTTCCCGGATTCAGTCCTGATAAATTCAAGATCCGGGCGAATTTCTCTCAGAAGTGCCGTGAACAGCACTGAATCAACAGATACCCTGCCACCTTTTCTGACTTTGAGAATCTGCGTCGCGTCGATGCTTTCGTTCCTTGCAAGCAGACAATACCCGGGTGCAATACGGTCAGCAAGCGCTGCTATGGTCATGTCTGTCTGTTCAAAAAACGGAGCTTCAGCAAGCGGCATCATAACTGTATGTACATCGCCACGGCGAAGTGCACCGGCATAGTCCTGGGCTTCAGACAAGGTGATTATTTCCGATTCCAGGTCGTTTCTCTCAAAAAAATGGCGAATCCTTTCAGTATATCTGTTGTCGGCAACTCCTGTCTTCAGTTTCATTCCTTTATGTTTACCGGTTTTCTGTTGATTTGAGCGCCTGGACAACTATTTCGTCTTCAGCCAGGGCGGGTACTGTAACCCGGAGGTCAGGGTACTGGTCCATGGCCCGCTGAATGGTACTCATTGCGTGCGGATTGCGCGCCCAGGCGCGTCTGGCTATACCATTGTTTACATCCCAGAAAAGCATGTTCTGAAGCCGTCGGTCTGCATCGTCGGATCCGTCGAGTACCATACCAAAACCTCCATTCATTACTTCACCCCAGCCAACACCGCCGCCGTTGTGCAAACTGACCCATGTGGCACCCCTGAAGGAGTCGCCAATCACATTGTGAACTGCCATATCTGCTGTGAATCGGGATCCATCGTAGATATTGGCTGTTTCGCGGTACGGCGAATCGGTACCACTGACATCGTGGTGATCGCGACCGAGCACTACCGGTCCCCGGAGTTGCCCTGATTTTATGGCATTATTGAACGCCCTGCTTATCAGTATTCTTCCCTCCGAATCAGCGTACAGTATCCTTGACAAAGAACCGACTACTGGAAGATTCACCCGGGCGCTTCGAATCCAGTTCAGGTTATCGGTGATCTGCCCCTGTATTTCCGGAGGAGCGTCTTTCAGCATCTGTTCCAGTACGTCTCCTGCTATCCTGTCGGTTATTCGCAGATCTTCGGGATCGCCGGAGCAGCACACCCAACGGAACGGGCCAAATCCGTAATCGAAGCACAGCGGCCCCATGATATCCTCTACATAGGAAGGGTATCTGAAGGGGCTGTCGCTTCCGGACAGACTGATTTCTCCGGGTTTCCGGAAAACATCAGCACCTGCATCACCTGCCTCTTTCAGAAATGCATTCCCGTAATCCCAGAAATACATTCCGCGAGCCGTCATGGTGTTGATGGCCTCCACATGCCGTCTCAATGTAGAGCCCACCTCTTCCAGAAACTTTTTCTTGTCGGTGTTCAGCAGGTGTTTGGCCTCTTCAAAGGTGTAGCCAGCCGGGCAATAACCCATGTCATTGATATTATGGCAGCTGGTTTGATCCGAGCCGAGCTCGATCAGGACATTGTCGCGTACGAATCGCTCCCACAATTCGACGATATTTCCGTGGTAAACCAGTGCAACAGGTTTTTTTTGAGCACGGGCTGATTCTATGGCAGTTACCAGTTTTCCTGCATCCTGATAAACATTCTCCGCTTTTATGTAGCCGTCTGCAAGTCTCTGCCTGATCATATCGGCGTCCGTTTCCGCGATAACACCGACACACCCTGTAATGACAGCGGCTACCGCCTGAGCTCCACTCATGCCGCCCAGTCCGGAAGTAACAAAAACACGGCCCGCCAGACTGTCGCCGAGTCCCATCTTTCGCCCGGCATTCAGCAGCGTAATGGTGGTTCCGTGAACAATACCCTGCGGACCGATGTACATAAAGGATCCGGCTGTCATTTGACCATACTGGGTTACCCCCATGGCATTATACCTGTTCCAGTCGTTTTTAGCCGAATAGTTTGGTATCATCATCCCGTTGGTTACTACCACCCTTGGTGCTTCCGGATGGCTCGGAAACAGGCCCATTGGGTGCCCGGAGTACAGTACAAGTGTCTGATTTTCAGTCATTTCAGACAGATACTTCATCGTCAGCAGATACTGGGCCCAATTCTGAAAAACTGCGCCATTACCTCCGTAGGTAATCAGCTCGTGCGGGTACTTGGCTACTTTGGGGTCAAGATTGTTCTGAATCATCAGCATGACAGCAGCAGCCTGCGGTGTCTTTGCCGGATAGTCTGCAATTCCGCGCGCATGCATGGGATAGTCGGGCCGGAATCGGTACATGTATATTCGGCCGTATTTTTTCAGTTCTTCTGCGAACTCCGGTGCGAGCGTGGGATGCCATGCTGCCGGGAAGTACCTGAGTGCATTTTTTAATGCCAGAATTTTATCTCTTTCAGACAAAACACCTTCGATCACGCGCCTGGGCGCGTGTGCTGCCGAGTCGTCGAGTGGCCGGGCATCCGGAAGTACTGATGGAATTCCGGCGGTTATCTGTGATTGAAACGTGGTCAGGGACATTGGTTGCATATTTGACTGCAAAAGTACGCTGAAAGCTGTGATATGGGTGAGAATCAAACGGCCAATATTGTTATGTAACATTCGTCACCATTTATACATATCTGTGTACACCAATTTTGAGCCATCATTTCAATTCAGAAAATTACTTCAAAATGGCAAACCAGATTACTGCCACACTTTTCTCCGGATGGCATTTAACTCGTATTTTTCGTGCGGGTATTGCCGTAATGGCATGCTCGGAGGCATGGCGTACAGGAGATTCACTTTTGCTCGGAATGGGAGGTGTTCTGGCACTGCAGGCGCTCTTCAACACGGGATGCTGCGGCGCGGCAGGGTGTGCGGTGCCAGGTAAAAATATGGAGGGAAGATCAGATGCCGTTACCTTTGAAGAGGTGAAGTAAACGGGTAATACCGGAGGAACGGCAGTTTCGCCTATTCTGCCACAACAACTGTTTTGCTTCCGGGGCTGATTGCCAGTCTGGTAATTTTCCTTATACCGTACCTGCCAAGGTTACCGGCTTCTTTCCATTCAGTATCTCTGCCGGGTAAATATGTGTACAAAATGGCCCCCTGTGATGTCAGGAAGGAACCATCCGGCAGAATAGCAAAGTCCTCGCTGCCCGACGGCATTCTGACGATAATTTCCTGCTTGTCTGTAACCGGCGACCATTCTTTAAGATACCAGATCTGATCAGTGATTTTTTGAACAAAAGCCAGTTGTCCGTCTTTTTTTGTCACCAGGCATCTGCCGGGCCTGCTGGCAATTCTCCGCAAATTCTGTTCGGTTGTTCCTGCTGTAACCAGCTGATGTGGTTCCTTCTCATGCCCGACGATAAAGAGAGCTGCGAGGGTATCGTTTATCCAGCAGTGATATCCCACGTCGTAAATCGTTTCGAACTCCGGCCTCCCGTTGTCTTCGGCATCAAGCGGGAACGACCATAATCGCTGATTTCCATCTTCTTCCACCCTGACAGCAGAAAATCGGTTGCCACCCGGCATCAGGGTGGGGGAGTACTCGGCCGTCTTTCGGGTTCGGGTCGCTGCTGCTACAGTCTTTTCGGAAAAATTCAGCGTATAAATATCTGTTTGAGTGGTATCATCCGGTTTCTGAACTGTAAGCCACAACTCGTTATCTGAAAAGAACTGTGGCTGATTGTTATAGCCTTCAGGGTTGAAGGAAGTCAGGAAAGTTACCTGTCCGGACTTCCAGTTTCCTCCGTTTTCCGACATGTCCACCATCAAAATATCGTGGTGGGCCAGCTTTTGGGCCTGAAGACCTGCAGAGAGGCAGATTATCAGGGATACTGTGAGACTGCGCATATTCAGGGATGGTTTAGAGCCAGCGAACCAGCGCGAAATCCTGCCTGTGGGGCAGCATCGGATGTATGGGAAACATTCGGAATCCATACTCGAACACGCCGGCTCCAGCGGGCAGAAAGCTGCACGAATAAGTTGATTCTGTGCCATTTGTATGAATGAATTTCATTTCTTGTTTGCCGGTCAGTTCCAGTTCTTCTTCCGATTTCCTTTTGTAGAATACCACTTCGATACCGATATCCTCCGGCGACAAATCCTGCAGCCGGAGCGTCACGCTTGCCTCAAATGATTCGCCAAGGGGCAGCGAACGGTTGAATGTATCGGGCGCCTGAAGATCAACAAGCTCAACGGCTTTCCAGGTGTTTTCAACCCTTTTTTTCCATGCTGTCAGTTCATTCGCATGCAGGTAATGCTGCTGGCAAAGTTGTCTGCTTCTGATCCAGAGTTTGTTGTAGAAACGCTCGTAGTAATCGTCAAGCATTCGACTCATTACAAACTCCGGGGCAATTTCTGAAATGGTATTTTTGATATGTTGTACCCATCTTTCGCTTACACCTTCCGAATTGGTGTCGTAATACGAGGGAATTATATCGTTTTCCAGGATATTGTAGATTGTTTCGGCGTCAAGTTCGTTCTGAAGGTTGGGGTCAGCGTACGTATCGTGTTCGGAAAGTGCCCAGCCTGCTCCGGGTTTATAGCCTTCACACCACCATCCGTCAAGAACGGAGAAGTTCATCACCCCGTTCATTACAGCTTTCATTCCGCTGGTACCGGAGGCTTCTTTGGGTCTGGTCGGATTGTTCAGCCACACATCCACTCCTGCCGTGAGCAGTTTGGCCATTTCCATGCTGTAGTTTTCAAGGAAAATCACTTTTCCCCGGAAAGCAGGATTTTTTGTCACATTGTAAATAAGTCTGATGTATTCCTGCCCGCCCTTGTCGGCTGGATGTGCTTTCCCGGCAAAGAGGAAAATGACCGGGCGATCGGGATTGTTGACGATTTCAGACAGACGCTGTTCATTGGAAAACAGCAGCGTGGCGCGTTTGTACGTGGCAAATCTGCGGGCAAAACCGAATACCAGCGCATCATCCTTGATGGCATTAACCACTTCAAAAGTGACCCTCGGATTTTCGCCGCGGCGCATCAGATCGTTCGTCAGCGAGTGCCTTGCCCAGTCGAGCAGCCTTTTTTTCAGCAGTTTGCGAATGGCCATGATCTCGGATGCCGGCGCCTGCTGAATCTTCTTCCATGCTTTTCTGTCAGACTGCCTGTCCGAAAAATCCTTGCCCAACTTCTGATTATAGTAATCCAGCCATTCAGAGGCAACCCATGTCGGGAAGTGCACACTGTTTGTGACGTATCCGATATGGTTTTCGGTGTGGTGATAGTCTGGTGTCAGTTCGCAGAACATTTTGCGGCTGACATCCCCGTGCAGACGACTTACGCCGTTTACTTCCTGGGAAGTTCGTATAGCCAGATGACTTACATTGAAAAGTTCATCCTTGTTGTTGGCATGTGAACGCCCCAAAGCCATCAGCTCATCCCAGGGGAGGTCAAGTGCATAGGTATATTCGTCAATGTAGTTTTTCAGCAAATCTTCGGAAAAAGTATCATGACCGGCAGGAACCGGTGTGTGCGTGGTGAAAAGCTGGGAGGCTCTCACTACCTCGAGGGCTGCCTTGTAACTTAGCCCCTTCTCTTTGATAAAGTTTCGCAGTCGCTCCAGTCCTATAAATGCTGCATGCCCCTCGTTCAGATGAAACAGATCGGGCTCTATACCCATTGCATTGAGTGCGCGCAGTCCGCCAATACCGAGCAGCAACTCCTGGCGCAGCCTGTTTTCATTGTTTCCACCATAAAGCTGATGTGTAATTACCCTGTCTTCCCAGGCATTGTCATCAATATCGGTATCGAGCAGGTAGAGCGACATGCGTCCCACCGGAAGCTCCCATACTTTGGCCCATACAGTGCGCCCAGCCAGACTGATATTGATTTTCAGCCACTCATTTCTGCTGTCGCGCACCGGCTGCAGCGGAAGCTGTGTAAACTTTGCAGGATCATAATTGTGTATCTGCTCGCCACTGATGGATATACCCTGCTGAAAATAACCATATCTGTACAGGAGTCCGACAGCTGCAAAGTCAGCGTTCCGGTCGCTGATTTCTTTCAGGTAATCGCCTGCCAGCACACCCAGACCTCCCGAGTAAAGTCGCACAGACTGATGAAGTCCGTATTCCATACAAAAATAGCCTATTTTAGGCTGATTTTCTGATTTTGGAACCGACATATATGCTTTGAAACGGTTGTAAACAGTATTCATCCGCTTGACAAATACCTTGTCGGATACGAGTGTCTGAACCTGCTCCATACTCAGTCCGTCGAGCAGCGCAACCGGGTTGTACTGATGTCGCTCAAATTCGGCGGGATCAATATTCCTGAACATTTCTGAAGCTTCATGATCCCAGGACCACCACAGATTCTGGGCCAGCTCTCCCAGCTGAGCAAGCGTTTCCGGCAGTTTGGGTTCAATAAAAATACGCTTGAGCTGCGCGCTCTTTTGGGTAAGACTTCCAACCATGGTGGATATTGTTGAGTTCTGAATGAGTCCGATTCTTCAGGATGGCCGTTCAGGAAGTTCCTGATGCCCTAGCATAATATGTGAGGACGAACTGATGAAAGCGCAAAGGTACGACTCTCGGGTGAACTTCGTGTAAAAAATGCACTATCTGAACTCCAGTCATGGTCATGCATCTGTAAAATTTGGCACACGGAAAGTCTTTGACGCGTTTTTGGAAAGATGGCGCTAAATTTGCATTCAAAAAAACATGTACAAGTACCTGCTTTTGCCAGTTTTGGCGCTTTCCCTGATGCAATGCAAGAATGCACCCAATGAAACCGAGGCCAGTGCTGCAGCTGCCGGGCAGTCTGCCGGTGGCGCTGTTGTAGCCGGTTCAACTGCCAGTGACTCTCCGACTGCTACCCGCATCCGCGGACTGATGATGCAGAATGGAGACAAACTCGGATTCATGGACTTTGCCAACCAGAAACTTTACCTGCTCAGGGACATGACCGGCGGTTCTGTAGTCGAGAATTACAGGAAAGCTGTTCTTCCATGTGTTTATCCGAACGAAACCGCTTTCGCTGTTTTTTCAGGTCAGTTCAATGGTACCGGCGAGATGCGTCTCCCGATATTTGAGGTATCCAGGATTGATTCACTGCTGCCCAAAAATCCCGATCTGATGAATTCCGCCGGTGTGGCATTTGAGTTCTGGTGCGAAGGGGCAGAGCCATTCGGCTGGGATATTGAAATCAGTAATCCGGAGGGCGGTATCTTTCTTCAAAACAGACAAAATAACACGGCATCATTCTGTCCGTGGGTGCCGCCTGTCAAGAAGGGTAACACCTATGTATATGAAGTACCCGGCTCCGTGAACTCTCCCGCACTTACCATCAGGCTTGTGAAACAGGCTGCGAAGGTAGCGGATAAAAGTTATGACTATTCCTGCGAACTGGTGATGAATGGAACGACCTACAGGGGGGGCGCTACCCGTGGCCCCGGCAAGCTCAATCCGGGAGACCCCAATGCCTCTGAATAGGGGCCCGGTACAGGTAATTGAGGGGGGCACAGATTTCACTGTGCTCCCCCTGATTTTTTAAAGGTCGTAAGTAACTTCAACAACATCCGAATCCGGCCTCGACTGGCAGGTAAGGATGTAGCCCGACTTGATTTCACTCTCGTCGAGCGCATAGCAGGCGTCCATGGCCACCTTGCCGCTAAGTACCTTGCCCATACAGGTGGCACAGGCACCCGAGGTACAGGAATAGGGAGGATCCAGTTTGGCCTTTACCAGTACATCGAGAATAGTGCCGCCATCGGGCACCATGAATTCGTGCTTTTGTCCGCGAAGATGTATTATGGCCTTTTTTTCTCCTCCTGAAGCACCCGCCACAAACTCGCCGGGTGTATGGCCTGCATTCACGAAGTGTTCGGTATGTACCTGTTTCGAGGGGATACCCCGTGCCACAATTGCGCTTTTTATATCATCGGCCATGAACCCGGGGCCACATATAAAATACATGCAATCCTGCTCGGGTCCTCTCGCCATCTGCTCGTCCAGGAACTCGCTGGCAGTTTTCGCTGTTATCCTGCCGGTTTTTCCCAACCAGTTGGAACTGCTCTTTCTGAACAGCCCGAACAGCCCTCCGCTGCTCTCTTTTTTTGCCTGACTGAGAACATATTCAACATGTAACTGACCGTCGTAGCGTTTGCTCAGTGCATCGAGCTCATCCCGAAAAATAATACTTTCCTCGTCCCGGTTACCATACAAAAGGAAAACGGCACTCATCGGCTCTGCCTCCAGTACAGTCCTGATGATGGACATCAGCGGAGTGATACCACTTCCTGCGCCGAACATATAATACGTACGACGTTTGTCGGAGTTTGTTTCCGAGTAGAAGCGGCCTTCCGGAGCAGCTGCATGAAGTGTGTCGCCTTCTTTTATTTCGTCAACAAGCCACGAAGACACACGACCGCCTTTCACTTTTTTGACAGTAATTGCCAGCTTGTTATCCAGCGGACTTGATGACATGGAGTACGAGCGCCTGAGCTCTTTTCCGTCAACTTCTGTTTTCAGGGTTATGTACTGCCCCTGCCTGTAAGAAAACTTGTCTTTCAGGGTCTCAGGGATTTCCAGTTCGATGGTTCGGGTATCGGATGTTTCCGGTTTGACGGTCCGGACTTTCAGTTCGAAGAATTCCATAGAAAAATTGTTGCGCCTGTTTTGTCAGCGCAAAGGTAATTGAGTGAACAATTTTCAAACCGAAAGGTTACATACGTTGTTACATTATGCAGGAATTAAAAATTAAGTTTCTTCTCCTTTACTGCCTGAATATGGCAGCCATTTCGCAAATAAGCTGTTTTCCAGTGCTACTTAATAAAATTCAGGAGGCAATTCCTGCCTACAAGTCGTGGCTTTCCAGTGTACGTGCTCACCCCGGTTTATATGCCTGGGAAGGTGTACAGCACTTTCAGAACAACTGGAACCCCGACTCGACCGATCCGGCATCCATGTTCGACAGCTGTTTTTACAGTGAACAGAATCGAAAACTCTGGCAGGGAGACAACTGGGAGCCCCGAAGAATAATGACGGAATTCTGGAAATTCGATCCGCTTGCCGTCAAATGGATGTTCGATGACCTGTTCAATGAAACAAAATCAGTTGACGGTCGGATCGGGCGTTTCCTGTTTGGCTGTGACTCGGTGTTGCGCGACTACAAAAAGGCTAAACCGACATCAATAGAAAACAACCATTATCACGGTGATTACCGTATGATATCGGTCTATTTGTCCTTCAGATACCCGGATCTGTATGCACCTTATGATTTTGGCACTTTCAAAAAGGTGCTCACAGTGCTCGGCGCACGCGATTTGCCGGAACAGGACGATCTGCCAAGATATTTCAAAGTGCTGAAAACACTGATGACCTTTCTCGAAAGGGACCCTCAGGTGGAAGAGCTGATCAACAGGCATTTGCACCCCAAAAAACATTTCAGGGGCAAAACCATGCTGGCAGCCGCAGATTTCTGTCGTTTTATCACTGAATAAATCCGTGAAAGCGGAGAAGATGGTGCTCCGATTGCTCGTTGTACAGCTCCAGAACAAGTGCGTGCTTTTGCAGGGGTTTCCTGGGAAATAAAATCTTTACAGGATTGTGTATGTATCCCCTGAGCTCAAAAAGTTGAAGCTGTGGATTGCGGGGGCGTTTGAACAATAGCAGCTCCTCTGCCGTTTCAGGAAGCGGAATGTCTGCGTAACCTTCCTCCTCCAGAAATGCCCTCACCAAAGAGTAGGTCTTTTCGGGTGTTGCACCGGCAAATGTAGTCCGATACACACGCCCATCGCACGTTCCGCCCATGTAATCTGATCCTGCAGGAGGAAAAGATTCCCTGATTGGAATATGCGGTGAATCCGACGCCTCTTCACGAGGAGTAAATGCCACCGGGTTCTCCCAGTCTTCAACAAATCCAAATTCATCGTACCCCACTGCTGTGAATTTGTGGCAAAAGTAATAATTCCAAACAATTTATATCAAACAGTTTTTCTTGTGAACGCACACCTTCTTACTATCGGCGACGAGATTCTGATCGGACAGATCATTGATACCAATTCCGCCTGGATGAGCCGTCAGCTCAATCTGACCGGTATTTCAGTAAACGGCAAAAGCAGTGTGGGTGATACCCGGACGGATATTGTCGCCGGTATTGAACACGCTTTGAGCCTGGCCGATATAGTCATCATTACCGGAGGACTCGGTCCAACAAAAGACGATATCACCAAAAAAACGCTCGCCGAAATGTTTGAATCCGGAATGAGCTTTCATCAGGAAACGTATGACAGAATCAGGGCATATTTCGAGAAAGTGGGTCGGCCCATGCCTCCTTCCATGCAGGATCAGGCTACGCTGCCCGACAAGGCACTGATACTGATCAACAAGGTGGGTACTGCAGCTGGTATGTGGTTTGAGCGTGACGGGAAAGTGCTGGTGTCGTTGCCGGGGGTACCATTCGAAATGGAGTATCTCATGACCAATGAAGTACTCCCGCGCCTAAAGAGCAAATTTGTTTCCAGGCCCATTATTCATCGCACGCTCCTGACTGCCGGAGAGGGCGAAAGTGCCATCGCCCGCAGACTGGAGGATTTCGAGGAGACGCTGCCACCTCATATCAAACTCGCCTATCTGCCGGCTCTGGGCCTGGTTCGTCTGCGTCTGACAGGAGTATGGCCCGGAGAAATTCATCCCGATTCTGAACAGAAGCTGACAGCCGAGGTGGAAAATTATGCTGCAACCCTGCACAGCACAATCGGTGATCTGGTATTTGGTACTGAAACCCAGACCCTGCAGGGCGTTGTCGGAGAAAAACTCAGAGGACTTGGTCTCACATTGGCAACGGCTGAAAGTTGTACGGGTGGCTACATCAGTCACCTGATCACTTCAGAGGCAGGCGCATCCGATTTCTTTGCAGGTTCTGCAGTTACCTATTCAAATGAAATGAAATCGGCATTGCTTGGAGTCAGTCCGGCAACGCTGAAAAACTTCGGAGCCGTAAGTGAGGAAACAGTACGTGAAATGGCTGAAGGTGCCGTCAAAAATCTCGGATCAGACCTGGCAGTTGCAGTCTCGGGTATTGCCGGCCCGGGCGGAGGATCCCCTGAAAAGCCGGTCGGAACTGTCTGGATTGCCGTTGGCAACGGTACACAGACCAACGCTTACAAATTTGTTTTCGGCCGCGACCGGGCGAAAAATATCCAGATGGCAGGGATATATGCCCTGAATATGCTGAACAGGTTTCTCGATCAGCTTACTCATCAAGATTCCCGGTAAGACGCTGAACAAATTTGAAATTGCTGAAAAACTCCCGGGCTATCACCCGAAGGATGGTGTAAACAGGGACGCCCACAACCATACCCGTAACTCCACCAAGTTTGGCCGATGCCAGCGTTATCAGAAATATCTCCAGGGGGTGCGCCTGAACGCTTTTGGAAATGATGTAGGGACCTACCAGGTTGTTGTCTATCAGCTGAACAACAACAAACGCGCCTGCCACTTTCAGCAACATGGGCAAAAGCAGCAAAAAGTCCGCATCAAGATTGGAGGTAAGTGTTATAAAAAGCCCGAAAATCATGCCAAGTACCGGCCCGATATAGGGAATAATGTTGAAAAATCCGCCCAAAACTCCAATCAGCATAGAGTTTTTGTTCCCGGCAATCAACAGAATTACAGTTACATTGAACGCGAAAATCAGCGTCTGAATCATCAGTCCCCTGAAATATCCGGTAAGTACATGGCTGCTCGATCGTATGGCTGACTGTACTTTCTTTTCCTTGTCGTCCGGAACAAGCGCATGTATGATGTCAGCAAACAGACTGCTGTCCCTCAGAAAAAAGAAAAGTATAAATGTGACGGAGGCAAAGGTAACCATGGTATTTCCGGCGGCACTGACAAACGAACCGAGATAGTCCCCGACGAGCGTGGGACGGAACCACTCGCTGAATGCTTGCTGAATGCGCACAGACAGGCTCTCGTTGGCCGACAAGACGCCAAACTGATGCAGTGTCAGGTCAACTGCCGCAAACGGCCCCCTCAGTTTCTCCCCGATGGAGTGATAGTCTATGGATGCCAGATTGCGTGCCTGCGCCACAATGGTAGGAACAAACATGAACATGAAACCGGTGAGCAGGGCGTAAAAAAGCAAAATGGTGATCGCAGATGCAGCTGAAGCCCCCATTCGAAAACGACCCAGACGTATTCTTTTCTGCAATGCCAATGTCACAGGCCTGCCAAGCATCGAAACGACCCAGGCAATCACCAGATAGGTTACAATATCAGAAAAATAATACAGCAGGAACACGCCAAACAGGGCGCCCGGTATCAGTAAAATCTGCCGCTGGCTCATTCGCATCATGGTATTTGTTACATCAGTTGCTGGGTGACTGTTCTGCAAGTTAACGCTGTAAAAATAGGGTTTTTTTGTGTGCTGTATCGTGTTAGCCAAATTTGACTACTTTTGCATACTGAAGTTAATGTCGATACACACGCTGCTGCTGCCCGCCTCGAACAGGTGCGCAACTTTGTCAACAAAATTTGTACTCATGCCAGAGCTGGCACAATACCTTGAACACACCGTCCTGAAACCCGATACTGCCATCAGTGATATCGCGAGAGTATGTGAGGAAGCTGCACAATTTGGATTCGCAGCCGTCTGTATTCCACCGCTTTATGTACGTGAAGCCCGAAATATG
>CAILQK010000062.1 GCA_903836265.1 uncultured Bacteroidota bacterium
AGTTCCACCCGGTCGCCGGGCTTCTTTCGCCACTTGAGGATAGTGGCCTCCATAATACTTTCGCCCATTTTGGGCATCACAAGTTCAACGCGAGCCATGTGTAGTGTGGTTTGTCGAGCGAAAAGAGCTCATTTTTTGGTTAAGCGGGGCAAAGATACAGCGAGTTTTGCGTTTTTTTCGGGAAAAAACCCCTTAACTCAATATCCCGGCATACTCCGTGAATCAACTCCTGAAAATATTGTACTGTTCAGATAATTACCGGATTTCAATATTTTTTTTATTACTTCGCACTCAAATCGTCATTCTTTCCATGAATCCATTGCGTATTTCCCTGCTGTTGCTGATCACCACTTTCCTGAATGCAGGAATTTCAGCACAAACATCCCTCTTTGTTCCCAGAAATATCCGGAAAGCCTATGAAAAAGGCACCCGCAGCTGGGATGGCAAACCGGGAGCCCGATACTGGCAAAACAGAGCCGATTATGTAATCAGCGCCTCGCTGGACCCCAAAAGTCATCGCCTGAGTGGCGAGGAGACTATCACCTACTTCAATAACAGTCCCGACACGCTCAAAATGATCCGTATCAAACTGCAGCACGACCGCTACCGGAAAGGAGCAGGGCGCGCAGGTGATGTGACAGCAGGCGATGTCACCGACGAAGGTGTTCGCATAGACTGGGTGAAATATAACGGTGCTCCTGTTGAAGAAAAACAGCGCCGCCGCTTCACTACTTTCATGGATATACAGGTGAAAGAAAATCCCGTACTGCCCGGCTCATCAGTGTCTGTTCAGGTGAAGTGGTCCTACACGCTGCCCGCCGGAGAAGACGCCGCGCGCGAGTGCGTGTGCGACAGCTCCAGCTTCTTCGTGCCCTACTGGTACCCGCAGGTGGCTGTTTACGACGACCTTAACGGCTGGGCATCTTTCCCCTACACCGGTTTGCAGGAGTTCTATAACGACTTCTCCAACTACGATGTAACCATCACCATGCCCGCCGGATTTCAGGTATGGGCCACTGGCGAATGGCAGAATGCAGCCGATATTCTCGCCGATACCTGGTATCAACGCTGGAAAAAAGCACAGACAAGCACTGAAGTGATATCCATTTTCTCCGAAAAGGAACTGCGCGCAGGCGGTGTCTATAAAACCCGACAACCCAACGCCTTCCGGTTCAGGGCAACCGATGTACCCGATTTCGCCTTCGGTACCAGCGACCACTACAACTGGGATGCTGTCTCAACGGTAGTGGACGATCGCACCGGACGCCGCACTTTTGTGAGCGCAGCCTATATGAGCAGCTCCACCGACTATCCGCAGGTGGCCCGAATTGGAGCCGATGCGATCCGGCTGATGAGTACTTATCTGCCGGGATATCCGTTCCCCTATCCGGTGATGACGGTGTTCAACGGGAACGATGGAATGGAGTTCCCGATGATGTGCAACGACGTAAGCACAGCACCGGGCTCACCCATGACGCTCACCGTACACGAAATCAGCCATACTTACTTCCCCTTCATGATGGGTATCAATGAACAGGACTACGCCTGGATGGATGAGGGATGGGCCGCTTTCTTCGATGTACTCATCTCCGACTCGCTCTCCAGCCATCAGCTCGGACGCCCAAGACCCTATTCGGCAGTGGCAGGCACCGAAGATGATGTACCTCCCATGGTGCGATCCAGAAATCTCGGTACGGCTTATCGGAATGCAGCCTACCAAAGACCCCAGAATGCCTACTTCACGCTCCTCGATCACCTCGGTTATGAGAAATTTCACAACTGCATGACTGCCTACATGGATCGCTGGAAAGGAAAACACCCGGCACCCTTCGACTTCTTCCAGACATGGAACGAAGTGTCAGGCGAAAATCTCGACTGGTTCTGGCGCTCATGGTTCTTCGACTGGGGATACCCCGACCTCGCTCTGCAGGGCGTTGTCCGCGACGAGGCAGCCAACTGTCAGGTCGTCGTCATAGGCAGAAACGGGAATATCCCTACGCCTGTACAGCTGAAAGTGGAATATTCCGATGGCACAAGCGACAACTTTCACCACACCGCAGGTATCTGGAAAGACGGGAAACAAAACCTGAAAATACGTATTCCACAGGGGAAATCGGTCAAAAAAGCCACTCTCGGAGCCGTAACCATACCCGACGTGACACCAGCCGACAACACCTGGGAAGCAGGCAGATAATCACCATCACACCTTCAATCATTTCCCATGCAAAGCAAAGGAATAACGCTGGCACTGTACGGTGTCCTATTTGTGATACTCTTCTCCTCACTCTACCTCTACTGCCAGGGACGGGAGAAACAGATAGATGCGGAACAGGACAGAATAGAAATGGAAAACGCAATCAATAAAACGTACCATACTGATATCGGAACAGGTACCTCCACGGACGGAGGCTCCTCTTTCTCCGAAAACAGTGCCGACTCCGATAAGCCGGAAGCCTCTGTGAAGGAAACGCAGCCAGCCAGTCCGGCAGCAAAACCCGCAGAGAAACCGGCGGCAACACCCTCGCCGGCTCCCGCAACACCGGCAAGGAAGGAAGCGCCGAAAACGGATGCGCCAAAACAGACGGCAGCAGCCAAACCGGCAGCAACCGCAGCCAGCAAGTGGGTAGTGCGCGCCGGTACGTTCATGTATGTGGAAGGTGCCCGCGAACGGCTCGAGGAAGTAATCAATGCCGGGTTTCCGGATGCCGAGATCTCAAAGACCAAAGACGGCAAGTTCACCGTGCTGGTTTCCAGAACCGCCGACAAGGCTGCAGCCCTGCGCACGGTCGAAAAACTGGAAAACAAAGGGGTGGAGGCTGCCGTTTTCACCCAGTAACTTTTCCTGCCATGCCCCTGTCTGTTCTGAATGTTGACCTGGCCGATGTTTTCGCCAAACCTGACCGCGACAGCGAACTGCTCACCACCATCGCCTGGGGCGACGCCGTGGAAGTGGAGGAGGTAACCCCCGGATATGTGCGCATCAGCACGGTCCGGTTTGAAAAAAAGCCCGACGGCAGCATTCTCCCCGTCACAACAGCAGGATATATCTGTCCGCCAAAGTCATCCGGCACCAAAACCGGAGACCTGTTCATTCCGCGCGTACAAAACAAAGTACTCAAGGTCAATTTCGTGGACGTACAGCAGGGCGACGGCTCGGTCATAGAAAGCCCCGACGGAAAAATTATTCTGGTGGACGGCGGCGATAACCAGTTGTTTGCACGCTATCTGGCCGCACGCTTCCGCGGAAGCACCGAAGCCAGTCCGCAACCCGTTGACTGTATCCTCGTCACGCACGGAGACGCCGACCACTTCAGCGGCCTGACCGAAATTTACAGGTCGGAAACACACACCGACCCGCTGAAACGGCTGTTCATAGCACCCGATCGCGTTTATCACAACGGACTGGTGAAACGCCCTTCATCCATTAACGGAAAATCGGTACCAGAGAAAGACATGCTTGGGCCAACCGTGAAATCCGGGAAGGATACCATTATAACCGGCCTCGTCGAAAATCTGCTCGACGTACCCGACAAGGAAATGAATAAAAATTTCCTGGCATGGAAAAAGGCCCTCACGGCATGGAACAAGCGAAAACCCGTAACATTCCGGCGACTTTCTTTCGGCGACGACAAGGCCTTTGATTTTTTCAATACAGCCGACCTGAAGATATCAGTACTGGGACCCATTGTCACAGAAAAAGGAACCTCCAGGGGACTGAAATTCCTCGGAGCACCACCCAAAGGTCCGCGAACCGGACATGAGTCAATGAGTACCGACACATCTTCTTTCAGGGGCCTGTCGGCTTCTCACACCATCAACGGACAATCGGTGGTGTTCAAACTCGAATATGGCGCCTGCAGATATCTGTTTACCGGCGATCTGAATGATGAAGCCAGTCGCACACTCGCCTCCAGACACATCAGCGGGGAAATCAGCCTCGAATCAGAGGTTTTCAAGGTTCCTCACCATGGATCGGCAGATTTCTCCGGCGCATTTCTGAAATGCGCCGCACCGGTGGCAAGCATCGTGTCGAGTGGCGATGAATCTGCCAAAAAAGAATACATCCACCCCAGGGCCAGTCTCATGGGCGCGCTGGGCAGGCACGCACGCGTGGAGGAACCCATCATATTTGTCACCGAACTGGCTGCGTTCTTCAACGTGGAAGGCTGGGCAAGACTCACCGATGCCAGCGCGGACAGGGAGCGGGGGGCCTTCTTTGCATTCAGCCGCATTGCCTACGGAATCGTGAAAACCCGTACCGACGGAAAAAGACTGCTCATATATTGCGACAGCGGAAAGGCTGATCTCAAGGAAGCATACTGCTATATGCTCGAAGAGGGGAAAAATCCGGAACCTGTATCCGTGATAAAAGTGTAACCCGAATCAAATAACTGTCGTACATTTCATTCAAAATTCGACAAGTGGCTGCCAACATAGAAATATCGGGCATTTCAAAACAGTTCGGTACCGTCAGGGCACTCGACAATGTTTCTTTCAACATTAATGCGGGCGAAATTTTCGGACTGATCGGACCCGATGGCGCCGGCAAAACCACCCTGTTCAGGATACTGGCAACACTGCTGCTGCCCGATACCGGAACAGCACGCGTTGCCGGACTCGATGCCGTGAAGGATTACCGCGCCCTTCGCCTGCAACTGGGCTATATGCCCGGCAGGTTCTCGCTGTACCAGGATCTCACCGTTGAAGAAAACCTGCGGTTTTTCGCATCGGTTTTCGGCGCCACTGTTCAGGAAAACTATGATCTGATAGCCCCGATTTATTCACAGATAGAACCTTTCAAAAATCGCAGGGCAGGCGCCCTGTCGGGAGGGATGAAGCAGAAACTGGCACTCAGCTGCGCACTCATCCACCGACCGGAAGTGCTGCTGCTGGACGAGCCCGGTACGGGCGTTGATCCCGTGTCGCGACAGGAATTCTGGGAAATGCTGGGCTCCCTGCGAAAAGAAGGTATTACCATGCTCGTAAGCACTCCCAATATGGACGAAGCTGCGCTTTGCGACCGGGTAGCTCTCATGCAGGAGGGCCGCATAATGGCTGTTGATACCCCGGACGGTGTTGTGCGTTCGTTCCGATATCCGCTCTGGGCTGTCCGCTCGGCCGAAATGCACCGGCTGATTGAAGACCTGAGACAATTTGAGGGCGCGGCAGACTGCTATGCCTTCGGCTCCTTCGCCCGGCTGAAACTGTACCCGTCAGACAATGAACCCGATATAGAAACACGCATTCGTACCTATCTGGATCTGAAAGGGCACCGGCAAACAGAACTGATGCCGGCAGAAGCCACTATCGAAGACTGTTTTATCGAATACATGAAGCAATAACAATGGAAGCAGTAATCACCACCGACAGGCTCACCCGTAAATTCGGCAGCTTCACCGCCGTAAACGAAATATCCTTCGAAGTCATGCAGGGTGAAATTTTTGGCTTCCTCGGCGCAAACGGCGCCGGAAAAACCACAGCCCTTCGTATGCTGACAGGCCTGCTGACTCCATCCTCCGGAACAGCTGCCGTAGCAGGCTTCAATGTGTGGAAACAACCCGAAATGGTAAAAAAACGCATAGGCTATATGAGCCAGAAGTTCAGCCTGTACGAGGATTTGTCAATCAGGGAGAATATAAGGCTCTTCGGAGGTATTTACGGACTCTCCCGACCAGCCATACGCACCAAAACTGACGACCTGCTCCGAAAACTGGAT